>DATIZV010000001.1:0-2786 GCA_035516915.1 Usitatibacter sp.
CGAACGCCTTCTGGTGGCAATGGCCATGTACGTGCAGCAAGCGCTCGGGCTGGGCACGCCAGGGCGCGGCGACGCGGCCGGCGCGGATCTCGCCGGCGAGGTATTCGTCGGCGAGCTGCGCATGCGCGAGACGCTCTGCCAGGGGATCTCCGGGAAACAGCGCCGCCAGCTCGTCGCGGAACGTGAGGAGGCACGATGGCTCGAGGCCCACGATCGGGGTGCCGCCTTCGAGCTGGGGTCGAAGCGTGTCGAGCGTGCGGCGCATCTCCGCGCGCGCCTCCTCGACCATTCCCGCCGCGAGGTAGGTGCGCCCGCAGCAAGGCGGCCTTCCGTCGCGCCCGGTGGGCGATACGACGCGGTGCCCGGTCGCGCGCAGCACGCGCTCGGCGGCCGCCAGGTTCGCCGGCTCGAACCAGTTGTTGAACGTGTCGGCGAAGAGCACGATCTCGCGCCCCTCGCCCGAGGCCCCCGCGAAGGACGAGCGCCAGGACTCCCGCCAGGCGGGCGGCGGGCGGCGCCGGTCGAAGCCGACCGCCTCCAGCACCGCACCCGCCCCCGGCAGTCGCAGCGCGAACGAAACCAGCGGCTGCCAGCGCGCGGCACGCGCCGCATAGCGCGGCATGTGGCCCACCAGGCGATCGCGCAGCGTGAAGCCGTGGCGCGCCTTGTAGCCGGCGAGGAACTCGATCTTCATGCGCGCCATGTCGACGCCGGTCGGGCATTCGCGCTTGCAGCCCTTGCACGACACGCACAGCTCGAGCGCCTCGCTCACCGCCTCGTCCGACCGGTGCCGCGCGCCGAGCTGTCCCGAGAGCGCGAGGCGCAGCGTGTTCGCGCGCCCGCGAGTGAGGTCGCGCTCGTCGCGCGTGGCGCGATAGCTCGGGCACATCGTCCCGGCGTCGAACTTGCGGCAATGACCGTTGTTGTTGCACATCTCGACCGCGCCGGCGAATCCGCCCCATTCGCTCCAGTCGAGGACCGTCGCGCCCGCGTCCGCCCTGTACCCCGGCTTGTAGCGGAAGAGCGAGCGGTCGTCCTGGCGCGGCGGATCGACGATCTTTCCCGGATTCATGAGGCCGCGCGGATCGAACCACGACTTGATCTCGGCGAGCGCGGCGGTGAGGCGCGGGCCGAAGAAGGGCGCGATCCACTCGGAGCGCACCAGCCCGTCGCCGTGCTCGCCGGAATAGGATCCCTTGTAGCGGCGCACCAGCTCGGCCGCCTCCTCCGCGATCGCGCGCATGCGCACCGCGCCGTCGCCCTTCATGTTGAGCACCGGCCGCACGTGCAGGCATCCGACGGAAGCGTGCGCGTACCAGGTGCCCTCGGTGCCATGCTTGCGGAACACCTCGGTGAGCTGCGCGGTGTAGTCGGCGAGGTGCTCGAGCGGCACCGCGCAATCCTCGATGAAGGACACGGGCTTCCCGTCGCCCTTCATCGACATCATGATGTTGAGGCCGGCCTTGCGCACGTTCCACAGCGAGGCCTGCCCGGGAGCGTCGAGGATCTCCACGACGCTCGAGGGGAAGCCGAGGTCGCCCATCAGCTCGTCGAGGCGGCGCACGCCCCACGCCTGCGGCTCGCGCTCGGCGCCCGCGAACTCGACGAGCAGCACCGCGCCCGGATCGCCCTCCACGTAGCGGCGCACGATCGGGGCGAACGCGGGGTTGCCGAGCGCGAGGTCGAGCATCGTGCGGTCGACCAATTCCACGGCGCACGGTCCCAGCTTCACGATGTGCTGCACGGCGTCCATCGCGTCGTGGAAGCGCGGGAAGTGCGCGACGCCGAGCGCCTTGTGGCGCGGAAGCTCCGCGAGGCGCACGTGGATGCGCTCGAACCAGGCGAGCGTGCCTTCGCTGCCGACGAGGAGCCGGGCGAGGTTGAAGCCCCCGGGCGCGATGCGATCGAGGTTGTAGCCGGCGACGCGGCGCGCGACCTTGGGGAACCGCTCCGCGATCTCGTCGCGCTCGCGCTCCCACAGCGCGCGCGCCTTGTCGCCCAGCGCGCGGATCGCCGGATCGCTCATCGCGGCTGCCTCGCCGAAGCGGCCGCGCACGCCGTTCGGGAGCCACGCGTCGATCGCTTCGACGCGATCGACCATGTTGCCGTACGCGAGCGAGCGCGATCCGCACGAGTTGTTGCCGGCCATGCCGCCGAGGGTCGCCTGCGCGGAGGTCGACACGTCGACCGGGTACCACACGCCGAGCGGCCGCAAGCCCGCGTTGAGCGCGTCGAGGACCAGGCCGGGCTCGACGACCGCGCGCAGGGCGGTGGCGTCGACTTCCAGCGCGCGGTTGAGGTACTTGCTGTCGTCGATCACCAGCGCGGCGCCCACCGCCTGCCCGCATTGCGACGTTCCCGCGCCGCGCGGCAGGATCGGCACGCCCTCCTCGACCGCGACCTGCATCGCGCACACCGCGGCATCGGCGGTGCGCGGGACCACCACGCCGACCGGGGTCACCTGGTAGATGGAGGCGTCGGTCGCGTAGCGGCCGCGGCTCGCCGCGTCGAACAGCACCTCGCCGTCGACCTCGCGCGCGAGGCGGCGCGCGAGCGCTGATCGTTCGCCGCCGCCCTCGAAGCGCACGGGAAGCGGATCGGGATGGGTCATTGGGGCTTTTACCGGATTGCGTGTGAAACGGTCGTGCAGTCCGGCATTATGGCAACAAATTGACGGTGATCCCCCCATCGGGGGGAAAATCGGTATTGACGAAGGAGAGCCGCATGCCCGCTGGACGCCACTTCCTGCAGATTCCCGGTCCGACCAACGTTCCCGATCGCGTGCT
>DATIZV010000002.1:0-24047 GCA_035516915.1 Usitatibacter sp.
CGAGGCCGAGCCGCCCCTGGAGCGCCGAGGCGGTGGTCCCCGCATCGTGCGCGAGCTCCCACAGCACGCGCGCCTCGGCGAGCGCGAGGCCGCTGCCGAGGAGCGCCTCGTCGAGCACGCCGATGCGCCGCGTGTAGAAGCGGTTGAAGGCGCGCACCGCCTCGACGGGATCGCGCGGGGATTCGGACACGGGCCCTCCTCGCCACCGGATGCTGGACAATGTCAACCAATTCGTTGACCTAGTCAACTAACCGGGGGAGGAACCGGCAGCCGACGGCGCCGCGCGGGCGCCGGATCTAGCGTGCCAGGCGCGGCGGGAAGTACGGGCGGGGATAGGTCGCGGGGGAGACGTTCCCGTCGCGGTCGTAGGCCTCGACGCCGAAGACGTAGTTGTCCTTCGCGACGCCGGCGAGCGTGAATCGCGTCACGTCGCCCACGTCGCGCGCGTGCTGCCAGTCGGGCGCCGTGGTGTCGCGCCACACGATGCGGTAGCCGGCGACGTCGGGCTCGCGGTTCGCCGCCCAGCGAAGCGTCGTGTCGTTCTCCAGCCTGAGCGCCTCGATCTGCACCTCGCGCGGCGCGGCGGGCGCGAGCGCCAGGGAAGCGAGCGCGGCCGCGTTCACGCGCGCGACCTGCGCGACGTAGCCGAAGTCGACGAACTGCGGCAGGTCGCCGTACTGCACGCCGTTCTCGACGCGCACGTCCTGGTGCTGGTGGTGGAAATCCTCGACCGGCTCGGTGAAGCGCACCGCGGGGTAGCCGTTCTTGAGGAAGGGGAAGTGGTCGCCGCCGCGCAGGTAGCGGTCCAGGCGCCAGATGGTCTGCACGCGCAGGCCCGGCACGTAGATCGACGCGGCGCGCGCGATGGCGCGCGCGAGCTGGCGCGTGGGCAGGTCGTTCTCGCCGCCGGTGCGAAGCGCCGCGAGGACGTCATCCGGCAGGCTCTTCTCGGCGGGGACGCCCTGCGCGAAGAGCCGCACGCGTCCCTGGTCCACGCGCCCGTCGGGACCGGTGGAGCTCCCCACGATGTCGTTCGTGATCATGCCCTCGATGTCGAGGCCCTTCTTGCGCGCGTCCTCGGCGAAGCCGGTCGAGCCGTAGAGGCCCTGCTCCTCGCCCGCGACGGTCATGAAGACGAGCGTCGCATCGAAGTGGTGGCGTGCCATCACGCAGGCGAGCTCCATCGAGACCGCGGTCCCGGAGCCGTCGTCGTCGGCGCCGGGCGCGTCCTTCTCGGCGTTGGTGGGGTCCGAGACGATCGAGTCGTAGTGGCCGCTCACGACGTAGATCCGGTCGCGGCTCTCCGGCTGGTCGCCGGGCAGCGTGGCGACGACGTTCACGATGTCCGTGGGACGCGGGATGCGCGGTCCGGACTCGACGTGGTGGGGATCGAACGCGACCTGCAGGCGACCGCCCGATTCCCGGGCGCAGTCGTCGAGCCGCCCCTTGATCCAGCGCCGCGCCGCCCCGATGCCGCGCGTGTCGGAAACGGTGTCCGACAGCGTGTTGCGCGTGCCGAACGCGACCAGGCGGTGGATGGTGCGCTCGATGCGCGCCGGCGAGATCTCCGAGACGATCGCGGTGATCTCGGGATTGGGATCGCGGAACGAGGCGCCGAGGACGGGCTGCGCGGCGAGCGCGGCGCAGAAGAGCAGGCGGCAGATTTTCATCGCGCGCAGTATGCGGGCGTGGCGCGCTTCCGACAAGCGATCGCGCGGCCCGCGGCTTCGCCTGCGCCGACAAGCGCATGCGGCGCGCGGGAGGGAATCCCGCCCCGCGCACGGCGGTCCAACGCGCATGTTCTTCGAAGACCGCCTCGACGCCGCGTGCCAGCTCGCCGACGCGCTCGCGCGCCATCGCGGCACCGACCCGCTGGTGCTCGCGATCCCGCGCGGCGCCGTGCCGATGGCCCGCGTCGTCGCCGACCGCCTCGACGGCGAGCTCGACGTGGTGCCGGTGAGGAAGCTGCGCTCGCCGTTCAACCCGGAGTTCGCGATCGGCGCGATCGACGAGTCGGGCGCCTTCGAGCTCTCCGCGGACCTCGATTACACCGCGGTGAGCCGCGAGTACCTCGAGCGCGAGAAGGCGGCGCAGCTCGCGCGCATCCGCGAGCAGCGGCGCCGCTGGAGCCGCGGCCGCCCGAGCGCCGATCCGGCGGGGCGCAGCGTGATCGTAGTCGACGACGGGCTCGCCACCGGCTCGACGATGGCGGCGGCGCTGCGCTTCCTGCGCGCGAGGGGCGCGAGGCGCCTCGCCTGCGCGGTGCCCGTCGCGTCGCGCGAAGGCCTCGAGCGCGTGCGCCCGCTCGCCGACGAACTGGTCACGCTCGCCGTGCCCGCGCCCTTCGGCGCCGTCTCCCGCTTCTACCGCGAGTTCCCGCAGGTCGAGGACGAGACGGTGCGCGAGCTGCTCGCCGCGTAGGACCATCCTCCGGAAGGACCGGGCCCGGAATCTTCGCCGCGGCCGCGCAGTCTACCGGACCGGGCCAAAGCGAGAACCCCATGACCACCAAGCTCAACTCCGCCTTCAAGCGCGAGCTCGACGTGAACGGCGAGAAGTACACGCTCACGGTCTCGCCCGAGGGATTCAAGCTCGTGCTCAAGGGCAAGCGCAAGGGCATCGAGCTCGGCTGGGCCGCCATCGTGGGGGGCGAGGCGGCGCTCGCCACCGCGCTCAACGCCACCATCGCGCGCCCCGACATGCAATCGATGGGCTCGCCCGGTCGCGACACCGTGAAGCACTAGACCCGGGCGCGGCAATCGGCCGCGCCGCAGCGGCCCGGCTACGTGCCGTCGGCCGCGATGAGCCGCCACAGCTTCACGTGCGCCACCAGTGCCTCCGGGGTGATCTCGAGGAGCTGCCAGTAGCGCGTCGTGAACTCGGCGTTCGTCCCGTCGGGCTGGATCAGCGTCTGCAGCGCGCGCACCGTCGCCGCGATCTCGTCCTCGTGCCGCTCGGCGCGCGATTGCGACCATTCGTCGAGCTGCGCGATGAGCGCGGAGAGCGCGCGAAGCCACGCGAATTCGGGATGGCGCACGACGAGCTGCAGCAGCTCGCCGGGCGAATCGACGCGCCCGTGCTCGCGCTCGTAGCGCACCTGCTGCGCCTTGAGGATCGCGGCATGCAGCTCCAGCAGCGCGGCGCGCAGCTCGCCGAGGTTCGCCTTCATCCCGTGGAAGGTATCATGGCGCGCCCTACCCGCCCGCGTAGGAAGGGGATCGCGCGATGCACCGGCGCGCGCGCTTCGCCGTTTCGCGCGATCACAGTAGAATGCGCAACTCCAAGAACCCATCCAATCCTAGTCCCCACGCCTGAGGAGTCATTGAATGAAGTCCCGCAGAGCCGTTCTCGCACTCGCCGCAGCCGTAGCGCTCACCGCCGCCCCCGCCGCGTTCGCCCAGACCGAGATCAAGATCCCGATCAAGGTGAACATCGACACGTTGCGCGGCAAGTTCACCCAGGAGTTCGGCGACGAGCTCGCGAAGGCGACCAACGGCAAGTACAAGACCACCATCTACCCCGGCGGGCAGCTCTACGACGGCGGCAAGGCCGCGAAGGCCGTGCAGCTCGGCAACGTGCAGATGACCAACGAGCCGAACAGCGCCTACACGTCGTACACCAAGAACGTGGACCTCATGGAGATCCCGTTCGGCTTCGCGAATCCCGACGTGTTCGAGAGCTTCCTCTCCGGGCCGAAGGCCGACGTGGTGCGCAAGGACCTCGAGAAGGCCGGCTTCCACGTGCTCACGTTCCTCGACGAGGGTCCCTTCGTGATCGCGACGAAGAGCGTCCTCATCGAGAAGCCCTCGGACTTCAAGGGACTCGTGATCCGCACCTCGGGGCACCCCGTCGTCGTGGACGCGCTCAAGGGGATGGGCGCCTCGACCGCCAAGATCCCGCTGAACGAGGTGTACTCGGCGCTGCAGCAGGGCACGATCACCGGCGTCTACACGACCTTCGACGCGTTCACCAACGAGAAGATGGTGGAAGTCGCCCCGAACGTGATGGTGATCCCGTCGTACGGCGCGTACATCTGGACGGCCAACAAGCAGTGGTTCGAGAGCCAGCCCAAGGAAGACCAGAAGCTGATGGACGAGATCGCGCAGAAGCTGGGCGCGCGCTACCACAAGGAGATCTGGGCCGAGACCGACCACTTCATCGAGCTCGCGAAGAAGGGCGGCGGCAAGGTGAGCGACCCGGCGAAGGACCCGGCGAAGATCGAGGCTTTCCGCCAGGCGCTCGCGCCGACCTACGACAAGATGCGCAATCAGTTCGGCAAGGAAGTGATCGACTCGATCCTCTCGTCGAAGTAGCCTCGCGGCGATGGAATCGCTCCACGACGTCGGCGGGGGCGAGGCTCCCGCCGTCGTTCGCTGGCTGGCGAAGGCCGAGGTCGCGGTCGCGGGGCTCCTGCTCCTCGCCGCGCTCGGCATCACGCTCACCACGATCGTCGAGCGCAACCTCGGCCACTCGACGGGCGACTGGAGCCTCAAGCTGCCGGAGCTGATCCTCGCGTGGATCACGTTCCTGGGCATGGGCGGGCTCGTCACCGAGCGCGGCCACGTCGCGGCCGACATGTTCCTGAGGTTGTTGCCGGCGCGCGGCCAGCGCGTCGCCGAGACCCTCGCGACGCTGATCGCCGGCATCGTGCTCGCCGTGATCCTCGCCGGAGCGATCGCGATCCTGCGCCAGCAGGTCGAGATCGGCGGCACCGACGAGGAGCTCTGGGACGTGCCGGAGTGGATCTTCGGCGCGGTCCTCCCGGTGGGGCTCGGCATCACCATCCTGCACATGGCCGTCGAGCTGTGGGTGATCTGGCGTCCCGGGCACACGCTCGCCGCGCAGGACCGCGCGAGGGCCGGCTCGTGATCGCCGTCCCGTTCGTCTTCCTGCTCTTCCTCATCGTGATCGGCATGCCGATCGGCTTCGCGCTGATCGTGGCCTCGGTCGTCACGCTCTACTGGCTCGGCCTCGCGCCGATCACGTTCATTCCCGACGTGCTGATGGGCAGCGTGCAGAGCTTCACCCTGCTCGCGATCCCCTTCTTCCTGCTCGCCGCGGAGCTTCTCTCCGCCGGCGGCCTCATCGACCGCATCTTCGACCTCGCGCGCGCCATCGTCGGACGGCTGCGCGGCGGGATGGGAGGCGCGGCCGTGATCGCGACCGGCATCTTCGCGGGCGTGCAGGGATCGAGCGCGGCCGACGCCGCGGCGATCGGCAAGATCGGGACCGCGGGAATGGTGCGCGAGGGCTATCGTCCCGGCTTCGCCGCCGCGCTCATCGCCGCCTCGGGCGCCACGGCGATCCTCATCCCGCCGTCGATCGCGATGCTGATCTACGCGTCGATGGTGAACGTCTCGGTCGGACGCATGTTCTTCGCCGGCGTGGTGCCCGGCGTGGTGAACATCCTCGCCTTCCTGGTGTTCGTCGCATGGCGCGGCCCCAAGTACGGCTGGCGGCGCGACGATACCGGCGCCGTCACCAGCTGGTCCGCGCGCGTCTCGGCGTTGCGCCGCGCGTTCTGGGTGCTGATGCTGCCGATCTTCGTGCTCTACGGCTTCTACTCGGGCGAGCTCACCGCCACGGAGATCTCGACCGCCTGCGCCGTCTATTCCGCGATCGTCGCGCTCGCCTTCTACCGGAGCCTTCGCGTGCGCGACGTCTGGCCGGTGGTGATGCAGACCTCGCGCACCACCATCAACATCTTCACGATCATCGCCGGCGCGGTGCTCCTCTCCAAGGTGCTCACGTTCCTCAACGCGCCGCAGCTCATCTTCGGGGTGGTCGAGCGCTACCACCTCGGCGCCTGGGAATTCCTCGTCGTGGTGAGCGCCATCATGTTCGTCCTCGGGATGTTCATGGAGGCGGTCTCGCTCAACGTGATGACGACGCCGATCCTCGCGCCGATCGCGATGAAGCTCGGCATCGACCCGGTGCACTACGGCATCGTGCTCATCTTCAACATCGAGATCGCGCTCATCACGCCGCCGGTGGGCCTCAACCTGTTCGTCCTCGCGGGCGCCGCCAAGGTGCCGCTCGGAGCGATCTACCGGGAAGTGGTGCCCTTCGTGCTGATCCTCGTCGCGCTGCTGCTCGTCACGATCTTCGTGCCGCAGCTCTCGCTCTGGCTGCCCGACCGGCTGCTGCCGCCGACCTGATCGGGTGCGTCAGCGCTCGTAGGTGCCCACGAGCTGCGCATGCGCCACGACGTGGCCGCGCATCGCCTTCTCCACCGCGGCCTTGTCGGCGCGCCCGAGGTCCCCGAGAAGCGTGTCGAGCGCGTAGAGCTTGAAGAAATAGCGGTGGCGGCCGACGGGCGGGCAGGGACCGCCGTACCCGGTGCGCTTCCAGTCGTTCAGCCCCTGGCGCGTTCCCTTCGGAAGCGCCGAGGCGGCGACGCCTTCGGCGAGCATTCCGGTCCCCGGCGGCAGGTCGTAGAGCACCCAATGCACCCAGGTCATCTTCGGCGCTCGCGGGTCCGGCGCGTCGGGATCGTCGACGACGAGCACGACGCTCCTCGCATTGGGCGGCACCTCGCTCCACGCGAGCGGGGGCGACACGTCCTTGCCGTCGCAAGTGTAGGGCTTCGGGATGGTTCCCTCGTGCGGGAAGGCGCTCGACGTGATCTTCATCGCGGGACTCCGCTGCCCGGGCGAGCCGGGCCTCGCGCCATAGCTTACCGCTCCGGCGGCAACCCGAAGACCTGGCGCAGGTAGCCGAGGAACGTGGGGTCGACGGAGCTCGCCTTGCCCGGCGAGTCCGAGATCTTGGCGACCGGGAAGCCGTTGCACTCCGTGAGCTTCATGACGATGTTCGGCGCCGGGTAGCCCATGTCGTTCGTGAGATGCGTGCCGATGCCGAACGCGGCCCGCGCGCGATCGGCGAAGGCGCGATGCAGCGCGAAGGTCTTGGGGAAATCGAGCGCGTCGGAGAACGTGAGCACCTTCGTCTGCGCGTCGACGCGCAGGCTCGCATAGTGGGCGAGCGCCTTCTCGCCCCACTCGAACGGATCGCCCGTGTCCTGGCGCAGGCCGTCGAAGAGCTTGGCGAAGTAGAGCAGGAAGACCTGCCACATCGTGAACTTGTAGAGGTCGGTGTCGAGCAGGCTGTGGATGATCGGCGCGAATGGCATCGTTCTTCTTTCCCGGCCTCCTTGGCGATGCGGCCGCAAGCGGTTGGTTCCTCGCCGCCCGCGGAGCCGTCCCATGATGGACCGCCGGCGCGCTCCCCGCATGCGATGGTCCCACCGGACCATGGCGCGCGCCGCCGCGACCGGCATTCGGCGGAAACCGGTCCCGGGAAACCCGGTCCGTGGAGGAGGAGGTTCCCATGCGCGAGCTTCGCCCGCTTCTCCTCTTCGCCACGCTGTGCGCGGCCGGCGCCGCGCTCGCCCAGGCGACCCCTGCCGCATCCGGCGCGGCAGCCTCGCAGCGCGGCTTCTTCGCGCCGCAGCCCGGCGACGATCCGTCGCTCTTCCATACGCTTCCGCCGGAGACGTACGCGCAGCCCTCGTCCACGCCGCAGCAGGCGCAGTCCGGCGCGCAGCCCGCCGCAACGCCGCCGCTCGTCGTGGTGGTGCCCGAGGCGAATCCCATCGGACGCGAGCCGCTCGACCGCGCGGCCCTCGAGGCCGAGCAGGCGAGAGCGCGCATGAGCCGGGCGCCCGCGCCGATCAACGGCGCCTTCACCGGCAACACCGACGAGAACCACCGATAGCGGCTCCATCCTGCCTGGCGGCGCAACGCGCCTCCTCGGGGGCGGTCGCAGGCGAGCGACCGTGCGCGACACGCCGATGCGCGATCCCGTCGTCGAGGTGGCGCGCGTCGTGCCGAGCGTCGCCAAGGTGGACGACCGCATGACGACCGCGCGTTAGCCGCCTCCCGATCCTCGCGACGCTCCTCGGGGCGGTCGGTGGGCCGCCTTTTTTTTCGTCGCTCGCTCGCGACGCGTCGACCCCCCGAAATCCCGGTTCCTCCGCGCAAACGACCATTCGCGTCAGCGGATCCCGACATCTTGTCGCCGTTCCGCTACGACGTAGGAGCGCTCCTACATTCCGCTTGGCGCATTTCCTACAGCGCAATTGCGCCTAAACTACAGTCTCGTCGGAGCCTCTCTACAGCTCGCTCCCGCCGGCGGTCCAGAACAACGATCCAACTCCTTGATCCCCAAGAAACAAATCGTGGTGGTATAGCGCTTGCAGGGAGCCTGGCTCCGTGTTGCAACCGGGACAGGAACAGACTCAATGCAAAGACACGCTTTTCGCCGCCCGCGCGGCCTCCTCGCAGCGTCCGCGCTCCTCATCGACCTCGTGATCGCGCAGCATGCCGCTCACGCGCAAACCCTCGATTCCAGCGGCGTTCGCGCCGTTCCGACCTACGAGGCGGTGAGCCTCTACTGGGACGGACCCGGCAGCCCGAGCGACTGCAACGTGCAGTTTCGCCAGCAAGGCGCTTCGGCGTGGACCAAGGGCCTCGACCTCTGGTACGACGCGAGCACCAACGAGTGCCGCGGCTCGCTCGTGTACCTCACGCCCGGCACGGCCTACGAAGCGCAGCTCGGCCAGAACGGCAGCTTCACCCGGGGCGTGACGTTCGCGACCTGGTCCAACTCGATGCCGGTCGCGCAGACGATCCGGGTGCCGAGCGGGGCGACGACGCTCGACATTACCGCCGGCGGCAGCCCCTCGGGCTACATCGTCTACGACGGCACGGGCTCGACCATCGACGTGCAGAACAACGCCGCCACCGACATCAACATCACCGCCTCGTACGTGATCGTGCGCGGCTTCACGTTGAAGGGCGCGCAGCAGCACGGCATCCTGATCGACAAGAACCAGCACGACGTCGTGATCGAGGACAACGACATCTCGGGCTGGGGGCGCACGAGGGACGGCACCTGGGGAACGGACATGGACTCGGGGATCCGGGCGATCTGCCAGAACGAGGAGCTCACGCGCGTCACGATCCAGCGCAACAAGATCCACGACCCGCGCTACCCGGCCAACTCCTGGGCGGTGGCGCACCCCGCGGGTCCCCAGGGCATCACCTTCAGCTTCTGCGGCGGCAACAACGTCTTCCGCTGGAACGAGATCTATTCGGCGCAGAACCACTTCAACGACGGCATCGGCGGCGAGGACAACTTCTCCACGGCGGGCTTCCCGAACAAGGACAGCGACCTCTACGGCAACCGCGTCGAGATGACCTGGGACGACGGGCTGGAGATCGAGGGCGGCGACGAGAACGTGCGCGTGTGGGGCAACTACGTGAACCGGACCGGCACGGGGATCTCCTCGACGATCGATTCGGTGGGCCCGCTCTACATCTTCCGCAACGTCTGGGACCGCAACCAGTTCATCGAGGGAGCCAACTGCGACTCCGACCAGAAGCAGCCGATGTTCAAGGACGGCAGCTCGAGCGATTTCGGCAACGGCCGGCGCTACCTCTTCCACAACACGATGCTGCAGGCGCGCGACCCGAGCTGCCAGTACGGGCTGGGAGGCGGGGCGGGCATCGGCGGCACGGGCGACACGCAGCTCGTGCACAACACCGTGTCGATGAACAACATCTACGACCTGTGGAAGCCGCAGAACGGATCGTTCTACCAGATCGGCGACGACGTCACGTTCCAGAACGACATGACCGACTCGCCCTCCTCGCCGGAGGTGAGCGGCATCGTGGCGGTGCCGCAGTACGCCGCCAACAACGGCTGGGTGAGCGGCTCGGGCGGGATGTACCAGCTCGCCGCGGGCACGCCGGGCTACGACCAGGCCGCGCGCATCCCCAACTTCAACGACCACTTCAACGGCGCCGCCCCCGACGTGGGAGCGGCCGAAGCGGGCGATCCGGCGATGAAGTTCGGCATCGCCGCCGCCAGCGCCACACCCGATACCACGGGAGCGAGCGGAAGCACCACGACCTCGGCCGGCGGAAGCACCGGAGCTGCCGGCGGCACGAGCGGCGGCGGCGCCGGCACGACCGCCAACCCGCTCGGGCGCACCGGCTCGCCCTCGATGCCCGGACGGCGCACGATCCAGGGCGCATCGACCTCGGGCGCGGCCTCGAGCAGCGCGACGGCATCGAGCACGATGGACTCCTCGAGCTACACCATCGCGGCCGGCCAGCCGGTCACCTTCACCGCGCGCGTGATGGGCAACTCCGCGACCCCGACCGGCACGGTGAATTTCCGCGCCGGCTCGAACACCATTTCCGGATGCGGCTCGGTAGCGCTGTCGAGCGGCGTGGCGACCTGCACCACGAGCTCGCTCTCGGGCGGCTCCTATGCGATCACCGGGGCGTACTCGGGCGACGCGACCTACGGTGCCGGCGTCGCGGGCCCGATCACGGAGACGGTGACCGGCGTCGCGTCCACCGCCTCGTACGGCCTCACGATCGATTCGTCCTCGTATACCTCGACCGTAGGCCAGGCGGTCACCTTCACGGTGGCCGTCACCGGCAACAATCCGACGGGCATCGTGGACTTCCAGGACAACGGGACGACGATGGCGGGCTGCGCGGGCGTTCCCCTCTCCGGCGGCGTCGCCACATGCACCACGTCGAGCCTCGTCGCCGGAAGCCATCCGATCCGCGGCTGGTACTACGGCGACGCCAGCAATCCCGCCGGCATCGCCGGACCGATCACGCAGACGGTGCAGTAGGGCCGCTTCCGGCGGATCCGAAGCCCCGACCGCGTCGGGGCTTTTTCACTCGCGCGCGACGCGCGATGCGACCGCGCCGCAGCCCTCGTTGCCGGAGGCGGATTCGCGCGGACGGTTCGCGGGAACCACGCGGCGCGGGGCGAATCCTAGCCGCGCTCGCCGCCGAGGGTGAAGTGGAGGGTCGCTCCCTCGCCGATGCGGGCCTCGGCCCAGATCTCGCCGCCGTGGCGCTCGACGATGCGCTTGGCGGAAGTGAGCCCGATCCCATGCCCTTCGAAATCGTTGGCGTCGTGCAGGCGGACGAACGGCGCGAAGAGCCGGTCGGCGTGCGCCATGTCGAATCCGACGCCGTTGTCGCGCACGTGGAAGACCGTCTGGCCCGCCACGCGCCGTGCGCCGATCCAGATGCGCGCGTCGGCCCGGCGGCGGGTGTATTTCCACGCGTTGCCGATCACGTTCTCGAGCACGATGCGCACCAGGTTCTCGTCGGCCCACGCTTCCAGGCCCTCGGCGATCGCGACGTCGACCTTGCGCTCGACCTCGCGCGACGCGAGTCCCTCCACCACGCGGCGTGCGATGGCGCTCACGTCGACGCGGCGCCGCGCCATGTGCACCCGCCCGACCCTGGAAAGGCCGAGCAGCCCATCGATGATCGACTCCATGCGATTCACGTTCGCTCCTGTCCTGGCCAGCAGGCGGCGGGCCTCGCCATCCGGGGTCTCGCCGTGCATCTCCTCGAAGACACGGCAGAAGGCACCGATCGCGCGCAGCGGCTCGCGCAGCTCGCGCGAAGTGCACTGCACGAAGGCTTCCAGCTCGTCGTTCGCGACTTGCAGCCGGCGCAGCGCCGAATCGCGCTCGCGCACGCTGCGCAGCAGCTCGAGCTCCATCGCGTCCATTCGGTGGATGATGTAGCGGATCCTCGCGTCGGGGAAAAGCACGGGCGTGTTGAGCGAGTCGGGCTTGCCGGTGGCGAGGACGCGATCGAGCGCAGCCCGCAGGCTTCCCGCACCCATGCTGCGCGGCCCTTCCTCGGTTTCCGGGAACACGTCGAAGAACGGCCGGCCGATGGCGCTTTCGCGCGACGTGCGGGTGGCGCGCAGGTAAGCGTCGCTCGCGGCGAGCACGCGCAGCTCCGGCGACGGATCGAGGACGACCAGCAGCGTGGGAGCGCTGCGGAACAGCAGCTCGAAATCGGGGGACGGCGACTCCACGGCGGCGAGGCGCCGCTCGGGCATGCGGCGCTGCGGTGTGGAGGCCTCGTCCGGAACTGGGCTCAATGCGCTCAAATGCGTTTATTCTCTCCCCGACGGTTAGCTTGCGTTAATTGATTTGCGCTGTCAATTAACGTTTGCAATACTAGCGCACCTGCGGGCCATCCGGCCCTTTTCAACGACCAGAGGAGGTCAAATGAAACGCATTCAATCGAACGGCGGCGAATTCACCAACGAAGTGGCGCGCGACATCGCCGACCTGCGCAAAGCCGCGGCGGCGGCCGAGCAGGAGCTGCGGACCTTGTGCGATCTCGAGATGGGCTGGGTCGCCGGCGGCGACGGCCCGGTGTGGCCGATCTAGTGGCCTGCGCGGCGGGCGGCCGCGCGCTCAGCGCGTGACGGTCGCCCTCTCGCGCCCTCCGGACGTCTCCTTCGCCCCCGTGCGGACCAGGCGCGGGAGCGCGTGCTCGCGCGCCAAGGGCCGGACGCCCATCGCCTCGAGCTGCTGGCGGGCCGATTCCGCGTCGGCCCAGACGACGCTCGCCGTGGCGCGCGCGCGGTCCGCGTCCCGGCGGATGCGGTACACGTGGAAGAGCGCGGCCAGGGCGGTCTGCTTCAGCATCGGCGAGCGGCCGTTGTCCGCGGCGATGTCGTGCAGGGCGGCCACTTCCGCCTCGCTTTCGAGCGCACCGTGCACCGCGCGAAGCAGCGCGGTTTCCCGTGCCGTGATCGCCGAGGCGCCCTTGCGCTTGAGGAACAGGGGCGCCGAGAGACGCTCGTAGGCGCTGGAGTAGCCGCCGAGGAGCAGCAGGCAGGCCACGAGAATCGCATCGGAGGCGGATTCCTGGAGCATGCCCTCGGCGAGGCCCTCGTCGTGGAGCAGCTTCCCGTAGGCGAAGTCGCCCTTGAGCAGGGCGCGCCAGAGCAGCCGCGACTGCGCGCGCTTGGCGAGCAGCTTCTCGTCGAGCGCCTCGCCCTTGAGCCTGAGGCCCGCCTCCCAGACGTGCCCGTAGGGGCCGAGGAACGAGCCCATCGCTCCGAGCGCGGTGTAGAGATCCTCGGCGAGCGCCATGTCGCCGAGCGTCATCGCCTTCGCGACCTCCGGGCCGACGGCCTGCGGGCCCGGCGCGGGCGCCGGGAGCGAGGGCGAAGCGGAACGCGGCTCCTGCGCGCGCGAGCGGTTGAGATACCAGATCACCGCCTCCGTCTTGTTGCGGACGCCGATCTGCTTGTAGAGGTTGTGGAGATAGACGCGCGTCGTGCCCTCGCTGTAGCCGAGCTTGCGCGCGACGACGCGCGCCGAAGCGCCCTCCGACAGCAACTCCAGCATCTGCCGGCCCCGCGTGTCGATTCCCGCTGCTTTCATACGAACCCCCGGTCTTCCTGCAATGCGTTGACGAGTTCCTCGAACGCTTCCATGCCCGAGGCGGATTGTAGATCCACCCCGAGGTCCTCCGACTCGGCGCGCACCATGTGATCGAAACGCGCAACGAGCTCCGGATCGAATCGGCGCCCCGCCTCGCGGCGCAGCGCTGCGAGCGCATCCTCCATCGACCTCGCCGTCTCCCCGTCGAGGCCCGAAACCATCTCGTCGTACGCATCGGCGATCGCGCAGATGCGTGCGGCCTGCGGAATGAACCGGCCGCCGACCCGCTCGGGATGGCCGGCGCCGTCCCAATGCGCGTGGTGATAACGCGCGATCTCACGGGCGAGGAAGATGCGCGGGTGGCGATCGTCGCCCAGGATCTCGGCTCCCGCATCCGTGTGGCGGCGCACGATTGCCTTTTCCGCTTCGCTCAGCACCGGCTTCGACAGGATCTCCTCGGGAACGGAGAGCGTGCCGATGTCGTGCAGCTCGCACGCGAATCCGATTTCGAGCGCCTGCAGCGGATCGATGCCGCACGCGATTGCGAGGGCCTTGGAGAGCGTCCCCACGCGCTTGCCATGCCAACCGGTCTTGTCGATGCGCATCACCGCGCTCACCGCGAGACGCTCGAGCGCCTTCCAGCTTTCGGGCTGCACGGGAGGCGCGACCTTCGAGATCAGGCGCGCGCGAGTCTGCTGCTGGGCCCGGTCCACGCACGAGCCTGCCGAGCCCGCGAGCGCCGCGAGCTCGATCGAGCCGCGCGCCCTTTCGATCGCGGCACGGTACACATGGTCGGACAGCTCTCCGAGCCGCAGCAGCGCGCGCTCGGAATTGCCGGCGGTCTCTTCGGCGCTGATGACGCATGCGAGCGTATCGCGCAACGCCCCGGGCACTTCCCGAGCGCTCGTAAGGGCGCCCTCGAGACGCGTGAGGCCGACGTCGCGCCTGCCGAGCGCAAGCTCATGCACGGCGCGCGCCGTCGCTGCCGCAATCTGCGCTCGCGCGGTGCGGATGCGATCGGCGAGGAGGCCCGCCTCGGCGACATGATGGGCCGCGTCTTCCACCCGTCCAACGGCCACGAGAAGACGGACCAGGTTGCGGCGCAAGAACAAGGCGACCTGGAGGTCGCGCTCGCGAAATTCCTCGTTCTGCTCCAACAACGCGCGGTCCGCTGCGACCAGGCCTTCGGCATGCCAGCCGAGGTGAAACCGGTTGTTGGCAAGGTTCACGTATGCGACGTACCGCGGATAGAGCGGATCGCAGTTCTCCTGCACGAGGTCGATCGCTCGCAGGTAGCAGCGTCCCGCCATCTCGTAGTTTCCCGCGATGCCCATCGCCAACCCGAGGTTGTTCCAGATTCCGCTCGCCTCGACGGAATCGTCGCCCACGAGGCGCAGCGCGTTCGCATAGTGCTCGACCGCCTCGACCACGTCGGCCGTGTCCGCGGCGAGCAGACCGCATACCGTCGAGGCCAGGCGCTCGAGCACCGGGTCCTGGGCGAACGCCGCCTGCACGAGCACGGCGCGCGCGAGGATGAGGGCCTCGCCGGACCTCGCGTTGGTGTAGAGCTGCTTGCAGAACGACAGGGCGCCAATCGCGACGTTGCGCAGCTCCGCGCGGTCGAGCGGCTCCTGCAGGCGCTCGACCACCGGCGCGAGGATCGCGCTCAGCTCCGCCCTTCCGATGCCGGAAAGGCGCGACTCGAGGCCGCGCAGCGGCTCGAGGAGGGCGGGCGTTTCGCGAACCAGGCCGGTCGCGGTCATCTTCGTCGGGGCGGCTTAATCCTCGTTAAGCGGCCCGATTGTACCTAGCTCCGGCCCGGCCGGCCAGTGGAGCCCGTCACAGGCAGCATCGACCGGAGCACCCGGTCCTTCAGCACGAAATGATGGTAAAGGGCCGCCAGCGCGTGGAGGCCCGCGAGCCACATGATCGCGTCGCCGAGCCAGGCATGCACCCGGGCGATGGCGGTTCCCGGCCGGTGCGATTCGGGGAGGAACGGGCCCAGCTTCACGCCGGCGAGCAGCGTGAGCGGGTGGCCCTCGAGCCATGCGCCGGTTACCGCTGTAATGGGCAGCGCGAACAGCAACAGGTAAAGAAGGGCCTGGACGACCTTGGCGCCGAGGCCCATCCAGGCGGCGACCGGCGGCCCCTCGGGACGCACGTCGAAGGAGCGCCACGCGAGGCGCAGGGCGGTGAGCACGAACACCGTGAGGCCGAGCGTCTCGTGCAGCTGGCGGTCGAGATCGCGCGACGCCGAGTACACCTGCTGCTCCGATCCGCCGGGACCGTAGAGGAACGCGACGAGGACGAGCATCGCCGTGACCCAGTGAAAGGCCTGCTCGAGCGGGCCGTAGCGTTCGGGCCGGGGAATTCGGTCCATGGGCCAGGTTCCGACGATGATCGACAGCGCGCGATCCTACCAATTCCCGCATCCGTCCCCATTTCACCCTCCATGTCCCCGCGCTTCGTCCCGAACCGCATCGCGGCGATCCTCCTTCTCCTCCACGCCTACGTCGGCGTGCGGCTCCTCGCACCCTTCGGCCCCTACGCTTGGGCGGCCGGCGCGCTCGCCCTCGCCACCTGCTTCGCGCTCCTTCCCAAGGGCTTCCGCCTGCCGCGCGGCCTCGGCCCGCGCCACCTGCTGCTGCGCTGGGCCGCGACGGGTTTCTTCTCCTGGCTCCTGGTGCTCACGGTCGCGCGCGACGCGTCCCTGGTCGTCGCGGGGCTCGCGTTCGGCCCGTCGCTCGACGAAAGCTGGGTGCGCATCTCGGCCCTCGGCGTGATGGCGCTCACTCCCGCCATCACGGCAATCGGGTTCTTCATGGCGCGGCGCGTCGCGCCGGTCGTCGACGTCGAGGTGCGCGTGGCGGGCCTGCCGCAACCGCTCGAGGGCTTCACCATCGCCCAGATCAGCGACCTCCACGTGGGCCCGACGATCAAGCGCGGCTTCGTCGAGCGCATCGTCGAGCGCGTGAACGGCCTGGGCGCGGACATGGTCGCGATCACCGGCGACCTCGTCGACGGCACCGTGGAGGAGCTCGCGCACCATACGGAGCCGCTCGCGCGGCTCGCTTCCCGGCACGGCACCTACTTCGTCACCGGCAACCACGAGTACTACTCGGGAGCGCAGGGCTGGGTGCGCGAGCTGCGACGCCTGGGCGCCCGGGTCCTCCTCAACGAGCACGTCGTGCTCGAGCACGACGGCGCATCGCTCGCCGTGGCCGGCGTCACCGACTACACCGCGCACTACTTCGATCCGGCGCATCGCAGCGATCCGCAGCGCGCGCTGCATGGCGCGCCGGCGCACGCCGTGAAGGTGCTGCTCGCGCACCAGCCGCGCTCGGCGCGCGCGGCCGCCCATGCCGGCTTCCAGCTCCAGCTCTCGGGACACACGCACGGCGGGCAGTTCTGGCCATGGAACTTCTTCGTCCGCCTGCAGCAGCCGTTCACCGCCGGGCTCAACCGGCTCGGGCGCATGTGGATCTACATCAGCCGCGGGACCGGTTACTGGGGGCCGCCGATGCGCTTCGGCATTCCGTCCGAAATCACCCTCATCCGCCTCGTTGGGGAATAATGGCGCCACGCGCCCATCCGCGCGACCCCACCAGAGGGAGGAGTGATGCAAACCGGAACGATGGCACGAATCGGTCTCGCGGCCTGGCTCGCGGCGGCCGCCCCGCTCGCGTTCGCCGCCGATGCCGCCGCCAAGGCGGAAACGCAGGCCACGCCGGCCTCGGGTGAAGCCCGGGATGCGAAGCCCGCGACGGAAGCGAACCGCGTGAAGCGTGCCGGACCGCACCTGCGCATGGCCGCTCACCGCGGGAAGAACCCGGGCCGCGACCGCGACCTGCGCCACTGCCTCGATCTGCCCACCAACGAGCAGGTGATCCGCTGTTCCGAGCAGAAGTGAGGCGCCTGGCGGGTTCGGGCGATTGCGCGAGGCGACGCGAAGCCGCCTCAGAAGGTCTCCTTGAACGGCCGCAGGTCCACCTCGTGCGCCCAGGCCGAGCGCGGCTGGCGATGGATCTGCCAGTAGGTCTCGGCGATCGCGTCGGGATCGAGCAGCCCCTCCGGCCCGCGCTCCTCCACGATCCTCGGAAAGCGCTCGCGTAGCCGCTCGCCGTCGATGCCGCCGTCGATCACGACGTGCGCCACGTGGATGCCGAGCGGCCCGTACTCGCGCGCCATGCTCTGCGCGACCATGCGAAGGCCCGCCTTCGCCGCGGCGAACTGCGCGAAGCCCGGGCGGCCGCGCAGGCTCGCCGAGGCGCCGGTGAAGATCACGGTGCCGCGACCGAGCGGTACCAACCGGCGGGCGGCCTCGCGTCCGACGAGGAAGCCGCCGAAGCAGCCGATGCGCCAGAACGATTCGAACTGCGCGGCGGAAAGCTCGCGGAAATCGATGCGCTGGTTGATGCCGGCGTTGTAGACCACGAGATCGGCGCAGTCGCGACCGTCGCCCGGCGCCGTCGCACGCTCGAAGAGGCGCATGACGTCCTCTTCGCGCGTGGCATCGCAGGCGAACGCCTCCGCGCTCCCGCCCGCCGCGCGGATCGCGTCGACGACCGCGTAGAGCTTCCCGGCGGTGCGAGCGGCGGCGAGGACGTGGCATCCCTGCGCGGCGAAGCGCCGGCAGAGCGCCGCGCCCAGCCCCCGCGCCGCGCCGACGCCGACCACCACCGCGGTACGCATCGCCATGCGGCCGATTCTAGCCGCAACGGCGCCGCGGATGTCCTACCAGCCGCGGTACTTCTTCAGCTGCTCGTGCTGCTCCTTGGTGAGGACTTCGTCGATGCGCTTGCGCGCGTCGAGGCGTGCGGCAAGCATCTCGCGCCGCACCGCCGTCGCGGCGTCGAAGTTCTTGAGGATCTCCGCGTCGCTCTGCGTGCCGGGCTTTTCCGATTGCCACATGAGGCCGTGCATCGTCTGCATGAGGACCCACTGCTTCTCGCGAAGCTCCTTGCCGATGTCGGAGATCTTCTGGCGCTGGGCGTCGCTCAGGTCGAGGGACTGATACCCCCAGCCGTATCCGCCCATCATGCCGGGACCGCCGCCCCAGCCGCCGCCGCGACCGCCCGTCATGCCGGGACCGCCGCCCCAGCCGCCGCCGCGACCACCCATCGTGCCCGGGCCGTAGCCGTAGGCGCCTCCACCGCCCCTCGCGCCCGGCCCGTAGCCCTCGCTGTCGCCGGCCGGCCCGCAGCCGTAGCCGTTGCCGCCCATCATTCCGGGTCCCGCGCCGTATCCGCCCATGCCCGGGCCCCATTGCGCCCAGGCGCCGACGGACAAAAGCGCCGCGCCGACCGCGGCGATGATCCATTTGCGTTTCACGGTCTCGCTCCTTCAGGGGAATGAGCCCATGATCGCGCGGGCGCGCGGACGATCGTTGACCTGCCGCAAGCCGCGGCCTCGGCCGGCGCGCCATGATTCGCTTGGATCACCCGGGGCGCGGAATTCCGGGATTCAACCGCCCGAAGCCGCTGAACTCGGTTTCCCGCGCCGGGTCCCATCGCTTTCCATGCGAGGAGGCGAGGATGGGCGCGAGGCACGGTTCGGAGCTCCAGGGCAAGCGCATCGCGGTCCTGATGACCGACGGCGTGGAGCAGGTGGAATACACGAAGCCGCGCCAGTTTCTCGAGGAGCACGGCGCGCAGGTGACGCTGGTCGCGCCGAAGTCGAAGGGCGAGCAGGTGCAGGGATTCAACCATCTTTCGCCCGCCGACCGCTTCACCGTCGAGCTGAACGTGAAGGACGCCCGCCCCGGCGATTTCGACGCCCTCGTGCTCCCGGGCGGCGTCGCCAATCCGGACCAGCTGCGCCTGAGCCACGAGGCGATCGGCTTCGTGCGCGAGTTCGCGCGGGAGGGCAAGCCCATCGCCGCGATCTGCCACGGGCCGTGGGCGCTGATCGACGCCGGAATCGCAAAGGGGAAGCGCCTCACCAGCTGGCCGAGCCTGCAGACGGACCTGCGCAACGCCGGCGCGCAATGGACGGACGAGCCGGTCGTCGTCGACGGCAAGCTCGTCACCAGCCGCAAGCCCGACGACATCCCGCAGTTCGACCAGGCGATGATGCGCGTCCTCACCGCCACGGTGCACTAGGCGGACCAGGCGGCCGTCGCCTCGGCGAGAAGCTCCGCTGCGCGCCCTTCGTAGCGCGGCGAGAAATGGAAGGGCACGAGCGCCTTCGCCCCGACCCGCCGGGCGATGCTGCCCGCCTGGCGCGCGGTGAGGTGGTTCTTGCGCGCGGCCTGCTCCCGATCCTCGTCGAGGAACACGCTCTCGATGAAGAGCAGGTCCACGCCCTCGAGGAGCGCGGCGAGCGCGGCGACGTTGGCGTCGGTATGGCGCAGGTCGGTGACGTAGCCCACGCGCCGGCCCGCCACCACCTCGAGGATCGCCGGCTTCAGCTCGCCGATCGTGCGCAGCGCGGCATGCTCGCCCTCGCGGTCGCGCCAGCGCACCTCGATCGCGGCCTCGTCCGGCGCTCCCGAGAGCAGCGCCTGCTTGAGCGCGCGCAGCCACGGGCCGGGCGTCATGCCCATCGCCTCGATGCGGTCCTTGGCGACGCGCACGTGCGCCTTCTCCTCGATCGCATAGGAGAGGCACGGCATCTCGTGGTCGACGAAGCGCGCGCGCACGCGGAACGCGGACTCCTCGTGCAGCAGGTCGCCGCGCATTTCGAAGGGCGTGCCCTCCTCGCGCTCGAAGCGACGGCGGCTCGAGAAGGTCGCGCTCCTGCCGTGGCCGTCGGCGTCCACCTCGCGCGCCTCGACGACCATCTCCACGTCGTAGCGATGCACCACGTTCCACGTGTACGCGCGGAACTTGTGCTCGACCTGCCCGACGAAGCCCGGGCCGCCGTAGCAGACGATGCGTTCCTTGCGTCCGAGCACCACGCGCAGCAGGTCGTCGAAGCCCGCGAAGTGGTCCATGTGCGTGTGGGTGACGAAGACGTGCGAGAGCCGCATGAGCTTCCGCGGGGTGAGCGCGCGGATGTCGCCGACGTCGAACAGGATCGCGCGCCGCTCGTCGCGGAAGTCCACGTAGAGGCCCGGATCGCCGAACACGTCGTTCACCAGGCGCGGCTCGAACAGGTGGCTCATCCGCGTCCTTGCGCGCTCAGAAACGCATCTCGAGGGGCGCCGCGGATCAGCGGCGCAGGATCCAGAGGATCAGCGAGAGCACGATCGAGACGATGACGCAAGTCGTGATCGGGAAGAAAAACCCGCCGTGCTCGCCCTCGATGCGGATGTCGCCGGGAAGGCGGCCGAACGGGATCTTCGAGAGCCACGGCCAGGCGAGGCCCGCCGCGACGAAGACGATCCCGAGGATGACGAGGAGGCGTTGCACGTGCGAAAGCCTACGCCGCCTTCGGATCGATGCGCTCGAGCGCCGCCGCGACGGCGCTCGCATCGGTCGGCCGCACGAGGCGCCCGACTTCCGCGCCGTCCTCGAGGAACAGCAGCGTGGGCCAGAGCTTCACGCGGAAGGAACGGCCCAGGCGCCGGCCGCGCGCGTCGTGCACCTTGATGTGGCGAATCCCGGGGTGCGTCGCGAGCGCGGACTCGAGGAGCGGCTGCGCCGCGCGGCAATGGCCGCACCAGGGGCTGCCGAACTCCACGAGCGTCGCGCCGGCCAGGCGATCGACCTCCTCGCGCGTGGGCTCGGTATCGGCGTAGATGCGATTCATCGCAGCGCGTTCATCCGCCGCCCAGGCTGAGCGAGAGCATGAGCTCGTTGCTGCGCTTCACGAACTCCGCGGGATCCTCGAGCTGTCCGCCCTCGGCGAGGAGAGCCTGGTCGAAGAGGAGGTTCGCCCAGTCGGCGAAGCGCGCGTCCTCGGGCTTCAGGCGCCGCACGATCGGGTGCGTGGCGTTGATCTCGAGGATCGGCTTGAAGTCGGGCAGCTTCTCGCCCGCGGCCTTGAGGATGCGCGCGAGGTTGCCTCCGATGTCGTGCTCGTCGGCGACCAGGCACGAGGGCGACTCGGTGAGGCGCGTGGAGACGCGCACGTCCTTCACCCGGGCGCCGAGCACGCGCTTGAGGCTTTCCACCACGCCCTGCGCCTCGCCGGCCGCATCCGCGGAGCGCTTCTTCTCGTCGCCGGCCTCGACCTTGCCGAGGTCGAGCTCTCCGCGCGCGACCGAGACGAGGGGCTTCTCGTCGTACGAGATGAGGTTCGCGACCAGCCACTCGTCGATGCGCTCGGAAAGCAGCAGCACCTCGATGCCGCGGTTGCGGAAGATCTCGAGGTGGGGGCTGTTCCTCGCGGCGCGGAAGGTGTCGGCGGTCACGTAGTAGATGCGCTCCTGTCCCGGCTTCATGCGCGAGACGTAGTCGGCGAGGGAGGTCGCCTGCTCCTCGGCGTCCGTGTGCGTCGAGGAAAAGCGCAGGAGCTTCGCGATGCGCTCGCGGTTCGCCGGGTCCTCGGCGACGCCTTCCTTGAGCACGCGCCCGAACTCCTTCCAGAAGGCCGCGTACTTCCCGGGCTCGCTCGCTGCCAGTTCCTCGAGGAGCGCGAGGATGCGCCGCGTGCAGCCGGCGCGGATCGCCTCGATGTCGCGGTTCTGCTGCAGGATCTCGCGCGAGACGTTGAGCGGCAGGTCGTTGGAATCGACGATGCCGCGCACGAAGCGAAGGTAGGCCGGAATCAGCTGCGAGGCGTCGTCCATGATGAACACGCGCCGCACGTAGAGCTTGAGGCCGTGGCGGTGCTCGCGGTCCCAAAGGTCGAACGGCGCGCGCGCGGGAAGGTAGAGGAGCTGCGTGTACTCCTGGCGGCCTTCCACCCGGTTGTGCGTCCAGGCGAGGGGCGCATCGAGGTCGTGGGCGACGTGCTTGTAGAACTCGACGTACTGCTCGTCCGTGATCTCCGACCTCGGCCGCACCCAGATCGCGCTCGCGCGATTGATCGTCTCGTCCTCGTCCAGGACGCGGTACTCGGACTTCCCGGCGTCCCAGTCGCGCTTCTTCATGACGATCGGGATCGCGATGTGGTCGGAGTATTTCCGCACCAGCTCGTGCAGCCGGAAATGGTCGAGCAGGTCGTCCTCGCCCTCGCGCAGGTGCAGGATCACGTCGGTGCCGCGGCCGGCCTTCTGCACCGTCTCGATGGAGTACTCGCCGCTCCCCTCGCCCATGTCGCATTCCCAGCGCACGCCCTCGGCGGCCGCAAGCCCGGCGCGCCGCGTGACGAGGGTCACCCGGTCGGCGACGATGAAGGACGAGTAGAACCCCACGCCGAACTGGCCGATGAGGTGCGCGTCCTTCGCCTGGTCGCCGGTGAGCGACTGGAAGAACTCGCGCGTGCCCGAGCGCGCGATGGTGCCGATGTTCTTCACCACCTCCTCGCGCGACATGCCGATGCCGTTGTCGGACACGGTGAGCGTGCGCGCCGCCTTGTCGACCGAGATGCGGATCGCGAGGTGCGCGTCGGATTCGAGCAGCGCGTCGTCGGAGAGCGCCTCGAAGCGCAGCTTGTCGGCGGCGTCCGACGCGTTCGAGATCAGCTCGCGCAGGAAGATCTCCTTGTTGCCGTACAAGGAGTGGATCATCAGCTCGAGCAGCCGCTTCACCTCGGCCTGGAAGCCGAGCGTCTCCTTCGCCGTGGTCGTCATCGCCTTTCGATGGGCTCCTCGCGCATCCGTCACCGACATCCGCCGCCGCCCGCGATTCCGGCGCGCGGTCCGGATGGACGTCACCTGGGTTCGCGCCGCGTCGATTTCTAAGGTGAACCTTCGCCGCGCGGTGCGGCCCCATTTTGCACGAAACCCGCGGCCGACACGGATGGCGAAGGGCGGTGCCCGATCCGAGCGCCGAGGAACTCCGGATCCGACCCGCACGCTGCGATGCCGGGCGCCCCGAGAAGGCGGACGATCCGAAGGATCCGGGCCGCTGACAGCGCTGCGGCTCGCGTTCGAGGCCCTGCGCCGATCCGCGCAAGGCATGCGCAGAACCGGAGCGGCATGCGCCAGTCGCACATCGGGTGCGGGCAATGTCGTTCGCACGCAAGCCATCCGACAGGAGACATTCCATGACACGCAACCTGAAGCTCACTACGCTCGCGGCCACGCTCGCGGCCGCCGCGTTCGCCGCGACGCCCGCCTGGTCGCAAGGCACCACGGGCACGACGAACGGCACGGTCGGCGCGTCCTCGTCGATCAACGGCACAACGAGCGGCACCGCGGGCGCGAACAGCGGCGCGGCCGGATCGAGCCAGTACGACACCAGCAACACGCACCTCAACTCGAACTGCTACGACCCGGTGACGGGCCAATACCGCCAGGGCGCGGATTGCGTCGGGTTCTCGGGCGCGGGCACCGCGGGCGCCGGCACGACCGGCTCGACGACGGGCTCGAACGGCGCTGGCGCGGGGATCACCGGCTCCGCCACGGCGACCCCGGGCAGCACCACGTCGAACGGCGTGCTGGGCGGCACCGGCACGAGCTCCTCGACCAACGGCAGCAGCTCGCTCGGGACGAGCGGCACCAGCGGCCTGGGTAGCAGCTCGACGGGCACCAGCGGACTCGGCACCAGCTCCACGGGCACGAGCGACACGGGCGCCG
This sequence comes from Usitatibacter sp., assembly GCA_035516915.1. GTDB lineage: Bacteria > Pseudomonadota > Gammaproteobacteria > Burkholderiales > Usitatibacteraceae > Usitatibacter. The sequence goes on from DATIZV010000002.1 coordinate 23,802, forward strand.
GCGCGGGCGCAGGCACCGGCGGCAGCGGCATGTGATCGGTTCGCTGGGAATGGAAAGGCCCTCTGGCGAGGGCCTTTCCGAGGCGTGACCGAGGCTATCGGGAGACGCCAGCGAGCGCCCGCCGCACGAGCGCCACGAACATCGGGACCTTGTAGGCGTTGCGGCTGAGGGGCGCGGCTCCTTCCACGGCGGCGCGCGCCGCGGCGTCGATCGCGGCCGCGTCGATCGCCCTGCCGGCGAGCGCGC
>DATIZV010000003.1:0-11635 GCA_035516915.1 Usitatibacter sp.
ATCGTCAAGAAGAACGGCATCCTGATGGTGGACTTCGCGCTGCAGGCCGAGCGCGAGCAGGGCCTCTCGCCCGAGCAGTCGATCCGCCAGGCGTGCCTGCTGCGCTTCCGGCCGATCATGATGACCACCATGGCGGCGCTCTTCGCGGGGCTCACCCTGATGCTCGGCACCGGCATCGGCTCGGAGCTGCGCCGGCCGCTCGGCTACACCATGGTCGGCGGGTTGCTGCTCAGCCAGGCGCTCACGCTCTTCACCACGCCGGTCGTGTACCTCTACCTGGACCGCCTCAACGCGCGGCTGGCGAGGCGCCGCAGGGCCGGGGCCGGTTCCGAGCTGGCCGACGCCGAAGGATAATCGGGCGATCGGCCGCCGGCCAGCCGGGAACGGGCTCATGAGGCTTCTGCTCGTCGAGGACAACGAACGGGTCACGCGCTTCCTCGTGAAGGGGCTGCGCGAATCCGGTCATACGGTGGACCACGCCGCGACCGGTCGCGACGGCATCCTGCTCGCGGCGAGCGCCGCCTACGACGTGATCATCATGGACCGGATGCTTCCCGGGCAGATCGACGGCCTCGCGATCATCGAGGCGCTGCGCAAGACCGGCAACCGGGTGCCGATCCTGATCCTGAGCGCGCTCTCGGACGTGAACGAGCGCATCCGCGGGCTGCGCAGCGGCGGCGACGACTACCTCACCAAGCCTTTCGCGTTCGGCGAGCTCCTCGCGCGGCTCGACGCGCTGCGCCGCCGCTCGCAGGGCGGCGATGCGGGCACCAGCCTCGAGGTGGGCGACCTGCGCATGGACCTGCTCTCGCGCAAGGTCGCGCGCGGGGCGCGCAGCATCGCGCTGCAGCCGCGCGAGTTCAAGCTGCTCGAGTACCTGATGCGCCACGCGGGCCAGGTGGTCACCCGCACGATGCTGCTCGAGAACGTCTGGGACTACAACTTCGACCCGCAGACGAACCTCGTCGACGTGCACATCAGCAAGCTGCGGCAGAAGATCGACGCCGACGCCGAGCAGCCGCTGCTCAGGACGGTGCGCAACGCGGGCTACATGCTGAGCGCCGATGCGTAGGGGAATCCGCCTCTCGGCGCTCAACCTGGCGCTCGGCTACGTGCTGTTCGGCATCGCCGCCCTGGTCTGCTTCGCCGCCCCGCTTTGGTACGCGTGGCAGGTGACCATCCGCGACGGGCGCGCGGAGATCCTGCGCGAGGACGCGGACCGGCTCGCCGAGGTGTTCGACCACGGCGGCGCCACGGGGCTCGCGGCGTTCATCGACGCGCGCGTCGGCCTCAAGATCGCCAACGAGCGCATCCTGCTCTTCACCGATGCCGCGCACCGGCGCCTCGCCGGGAACCTCGGCGCGTGGCCGCGCCGCATCCCCGACCGGCCCGGCACCTACACCGCCCCGGTCGACCTGCGCGACCACCGCTCGGAGGCGGTCTTCGTGCACGTGGCGCTCCCCGGCGGGTACCACCTCCTCGTGGGACGCGACGTGGCGAAGTTCGCACCGCTCGAGGTGCGTTTCTGGCTGGGCCTCGCCGCGGCGATCGTGATCCTCTCGATCGCGGCGGCGATCGGAGCGGTGCTGATCCGGCGCGAGCTGCTGACCCGCATCCACGGCATCCGGCAGACGGTTTCCGCGATCATGCAGGGAGAGCTCAGCCACCGGCTGTCGACGCGCGGCGGGGACGACGAGCTGGACACGCTTTCGCAGACCATCAACCGCATGCTCGACCAGATCGAGCAGCTGGTCCACGGAATCAGCAACGTCTCCAACTCGATCGCCCACGACCTGCGCACCCCGCTCGCGGAGCTGCGCTCGCGTCTCGAGGAGCTGACGGTGACGCGCCCGCCTCCCCACGTGACCTTCGCGGAGCTCGAGGCGGCGGTCGGGGACGTCGACCGCGTGATCCGCATCTTCAACGCCCTGCTGCGGCTGGCGGAAATGGACAGCGGCATGCGCCGCTCGGGATTCGTCCCGGTCGACCTCGCCCACGTGGGCACGGAGGTGGTGGAGCTCTACCAGCCCGCGGCGGAGCTCAAGGGAATCGGGATGTCGCTGCGCGGCTCGAAAGCGGCGCTCGTCGCCGGGGACCCGGTGCTGCTCGCGCAGGCGGTCGGCAATCTCGTCGACAACGCGCTCAAGTACACGCCCCTCAACGGGCACATCGCGATCGAGGTCTCGCAGCGCGCCGACGGTTTCACCGAGCTCGCCGTGGGCGACAACGGCCCCGGCATTCCCGACGGGGACAAACCGAAGGCCGCGGAGCGCTTCTTCCGCGGGGACGCGAGCCGCGGCACGCCGGGAATCGGGTTGGGGCTCAGCATCGTCGAGGCGGTAGCCCGGCTGCACGGGGGGGCGCTGCGTCTCGAGGACAACCACCCGGGCCTCATCGCACGCATGCTCGTGGAGACCGGCGGCGCGCGGCCGTAGGCGCGAGTCCCCGCGGGCCTTCTAGGGATCGCGGGCGGCGCCGATTCCGCGCGGCAGCGGGAAGGTCACGTGCTCGTCGATCCCGTCGAGCTCGTGCACGCGCGCGACGCCCATCGCCTGCAGGCGCAGGATCACCTCGTGCACCAGCACCTCAGGCGCCGAGGCGCCGGCGGTGAGTCCCACCCGCTTCCTGCCGGCGAGCCATTCGGGCCGCAACTCCTCGGCGCTGTCGACGAGGTACGCCTCGCGCCCGAGGTTGCGCGCCACCTCGCGCAGCCGGTTCGAGTTGGAGCTGCTGGGCGAGCCGACCACGATCACCACGTCGCACTGCGGCGCCATCAGCTTCACCGCGTCCTGGCGGTTCTGCGTGGCGTAGCAGATGTCGTCCTTCTTCGGGCCGACGATCTCCGGGAAGCGCGCCCTGAGCGCGGCGATCACGCGCGCGCAATCGTCGATGGAGAGCGTGGTCTGCGTGACGTAGGCGAGCTTGCGCGGCTCGCGCACCTCGAGGCGCGCGACGTCCTCCTCGTTCTCCACGAGGTACATCCCGGAAACGGACTGCCCGAGCGTTCCCTCGGCCTCGGGGTGGCCCTGGTGCCCGATCATGATCACCTCGCGTCCCTGGTCGCGCATGCGCGCGACTTCCACGTGGACCTTGGTGACCAGGGGGCAGGTGGCGTCGAAGACGCGCAGCCCGCGCGCCTTCGCCTCGCGCTGCACCTCGAGCGAGACGCCGTGGGCGGAGAAGATCACGGTCGCGCCGGCGGGCACCTCGGAAAGCTCCTCGACGAACACCGCCCCCTTGGCGCGCAGGTCCTCCACGACGTACTTGTTGTGGACGATCTCGTGGCGCACGTAGATCGGCGCGCCGTGCGCCTCGAGCGCGCGCTCGACGATCGCGATCGCGCGGTCGACGCCGGCGCAGAAGCCGCGCGGCTTGGCGAGCAGGATCTCGGCCTCTTCCTGCGCGGGGGCGGGCCTCTCGCCGCTCACGTCTCCTCCCGCCGCGGGCCCACGGCCGTGCGTCCCTTGGACCGCACGCTCTCCCAGAGCAGCGCCGCCACGCCGATCGTGATCGCGGAATCGGCCACGTTGAACGCGGGGAAGGCGTGCTCGTTCCAGTGCACCAGCACGAAGTCGACGACGCGGCCGAGCGTGAGGCGGTCCCAGAGGTTGCCGAGCGCGCCGCCGAGCACCAGCGCGAGCGCGGCGGCGGCGAGCGGCTCGCGGTGCTGCCTGCGCAGCGCGACCACGATCGCCACGGCGATGACGATCGCCAACGCCGTGAAGAACCAGCGCTGCCAGCCGCCCGCATCGGCGAGGAGGCTGAAGGCGGCGCCCTTGTTGTAGACCAGCACGAGGCGCAGGAACGGCGCGAGGTCGCGTCCCTCGCCGGGCGCGAAGACGGCGCTCACCCACGCCTTCGTGAGGAGGTCGAGCGCGACCACCGCGGCCGAGACGAGCAGCCAGCGCGTCCAGCCGCGCGGGGAGTCACGCATGGACGCGCACCTCCCCGGGGCCCTCGAGGTTGCCGACGCAGCGCCCGCAGATCGTCGGGTGCGCCGGGTCGACGCCCACGTCGGCCCGGTAGTGCCAGCAGCGCTCGCATTTCGGGCTCGGGCTCGCGGCGACCTCGATGTTCACGATGCCCTCGCCGTCCGAGGGCCGCAGCAGCGCCTTCGACGTGATGAGCACGAAGCGCAGGTCCTCGCCCAGCGAGCGGAGCAGCTCGAGGTCGGATCCGCCCGCCTCGATCGCCACGTCGGCCTGAAGCGAGGAGCCGATCGCGCCCGAGGCGCGCGCTTCCTCCAGGCGCTTCATCACCGCGGCGCGGATCTCGCGCAGGCGCTTCCAGCGCGCGAGGAGCGCGGGCTCGCCGGGCTGCGGCGGAAGGAGATCCTTCCAGGTGTGGAAGAAGATGCTGTCGTCGCTTCCGGGATGGAGCACCGCCCATGCCTCCTCCGCCGTGAAGGAAAGCATCGGCGCCATGAGCCGCAGCACGATCTGCGTGACGTGGTGGAGCGCGGACTGCGCGCTGCGGCGCGCGGCGCTCTGCGCGGGCGTGGTGTAGAGGCGGTCCTTCAGCACGTCGAGCCAGAAGCCGCCCAGGTCCTCGGAGCAGAAGTTCTGCAGCCGCTGCGCGACCAGGTGGAACTCGAACCGGCGGTAGTCCTCGATCGAGGCCGCCGCCATCTCGCGCGTCATCGCGAGGGCGTAGCGGTCGATCTCGACCCAGCGCTCGGGCGCCAGGAGGTCCTTCGCCGGATCGAAATCGGCGGTGTTGGCGAGCAGGAAGCGCAGGGTGTTGCGCAGCCGGCGGTAGCCCTCGACGACGCGCTTCAGGATCTCGTCGGAGATGAAGAGCTCGCCGGAGTAATCGGTCGAGGCGACCCACAGCCGGATGATCTCGGCGCCGAGCGTGTCGGTGACCTTCTGCGGCGCGATGACGTTGCCGAGGGACTTCGACATCTTGCGGCCCTGGCCGTCGACGGTGAAGCCGTGCGTGAGGAGCGAGTCGTAGGGTGCGCGGCCATCCATGGCGCATCCGGTGAGCAGGCTCGACTGGAACCAGCCGCGGTGCTGGTCGCTGCCTTCGAGGTACATGTTGGCGGGATACTTCGAGTCGGCGAGCTTCCTCAGCACGGTGAAGTGCGTGGTGCCCGAGTCGAACCAGACGTCGACCGTATCCGTGAGCTTGCGGTACTTCGCCGGATCGACGCCGAAGTCCTCGCACGTCGCCGCGAACCATGCCTCGATGCCGCCGAGCTCCACCTTCTTCGCCGCCTCCTCGAGCAGGCGCTCGGTGTCCGGATGCAGCTCCTCGCTCTCGCGGTCGAGGAAGAAGGGCAGCGGCACGCCCCAGTAGCGCTGCCGGGAGAGCGTCCAGTCGGGGCGGTTCTGGATCATCGCGGTGAGCCGCGAGCGGCCCCACGAAGGATAGAACGTCGTGTTGTTGATCGCGTGCATCGCGAGCTCGCGCAAGGTGCGTCCCTCGGTGCCGGGCTTGCCGACGTTCGCCGGGATGTCCATGCCGATGAACCACTGCGTCGTCGCGCGGAAGATGATCGGCGTCTTGTGGCGCCAGCACTGCGGATAGCTGTGCCGCAGCGTCTCGGCGTGGAGCAGCGCGCCGTTCTTCTCGAGCGCGGCGAGGATCGGCTTCTCCGCCTCGCGCACGTTCATCCCGGCGAACTGCGGCACGCTCGCCTTGAAGCGGCCCGCGTCGTCCACCGGCTGGTCGAGCGCGAGCTTGTACTTCATGCCCATGTCGAAGTCCTCCGCGCCGTGCGCGGGTGCGGTGTGCACGAGCCCCGTGCCCGCCTCGAGCGTGACGTGCTCGCCGAGCACGATGGGCACGTCGCGCGGCTCCAGCGGATGGCGGAAGCGGAGGCCCTCGAGCGCGACGCCGGCCGCTCGGCCGAGCACGCGCTTCGCGCCGAGCCCGTAGCGCTCGAGGCAGGCCTCGCGAAGCTCGGCGGCGAGGATGAGCGCGCCCTTCTCGGTGGCGACCAGCTCGTAGACGAGATCGGGATGCGCCGCGATCGCCTGGTTGCCGGGAAGCGTCCAGGGCGTCGTGGTCCAGATCGCGGCGAAGATCGGCACGTTCGGCTTCTCCGCGTCGAACGCCGTGGCCACCGCGTCGCGGTCGGCGGCCGCGAAGGCGACGTCGATCGCGCTCGAGGTCTTGTCCTCGTACTCGACCTCCGCCTCGGCGAGCGCAGACCCACACTCGATGCACCAGTTGACCGGCTTGAGCCCCCGATAGAGGAGGCCGTTCTTCCAGATGCGGCCGAGCGCGCGCATCTCCGCCGCCTCGGTCGTGAAATCCATGGTGCGATAGGGATGGTCCCAGTCGGCGAGCACGCCCAGGCGCACGAAGTCCTTCTTCTGGCGCTCGATCTGCTCCGCGGCGTACGCACGGCACAGCGCGCGCGCCTTGTTCGGCTCGAGGTCGCGCCCGTACTTCTTCTCGATCTGGTGCTCGATCGGCAGGCCGTGGCAATCCCAGCCCGGCGTGTACGGGGAATCGAAGCCCGCCATGGTCTTCGACTTGACCACGAGGTCCTTGAGGATCTTGTTCACCGCGTGGCCGATGTGGATGTCGTTGTTCGCGTAGGGCGGGCCGTCGTGCAGCACGTACTTGGGCCGCCCCTTGCACTTCTCGCGCAGGCGCTCGTAGAGCCGCGTCTTCTGCCAGCGCTCGATCCAGCCCGGCTCGCGCTTCGCGAGGTCGCCGCGCATCGGGAACGGCGTCTCCGGGAGGTTCAGCGTTCGCTTGTAGTCGATCTTCGTTTCGTCCGGCATCGCTATCCCTGGCGCTCGGCGCGGAACCAGGCCCGCGCCTCGTCGCAGTCGCGCTCGACCTGGGCCGCGAGCGCATCGAGCGAGGCGAAATGCGCCTCGTCGCGCAGCTTCTTCAGGAACTCGATGGAGATTCGGCGCCCGTAGAGATCGCCGTCGAAATCGAAGAGGAACGCTTCGAGAGTCGCCGGGCCGCCGCGCCGCACGGCCGGGTTCAATCCGAGGCTCGCCACTCCCTCGAGTCCGCGAGTTGCCACGCCGTGACATCTTACCGCAAAGATGCCCGCGAGGGCCGCGCGCGGGCGTGCGAGCCGCACGTTCGCCGTCGGGAAGCCGAGCGCGCGCCCGCGCTTCGCACCGTGCACGACGCGTCCGCAAATCGCGTAGGGCCGGCCGAGGAGACGGGCGGCCGCGTCGAAATCGGACCGCGCGAGCGCCTGGCGCACGCGCGTGCTCGAGATGCGCTCGTCGCCCTGCGCCACGGCGGGGAGCGTCTCCACCTCGAAGCCGAGGCTCGCGCCGGCGCGGCGAAGGGCTTCCACGTCGCCCGAGCGCCTGGCGCCGTAGCGGAAGTCCTCGCCGACGAGCACGAAGCGTGCGCCGTACTCGCCGGCGAGGCGGCGGGCGAAGGACTCCGCGTCGAGGCTCGCGAAACGCCGGTCGAACCGCTCGACGAACGCGGTGCCGATCCCGTGGCGCGCGATCTCGCCGAGGCGCTCGCCGAGGGAGGTGAGCCGCGGCGGCGCGGCTTCGGGCGCGAGGAGCTCGCGCGGCAGCGGCTCGAAGGTGAGCGCGGCGGGCTCGAGGCCGCGCTGCGCGGCGCATCGGCGCAGGCGTTCGAGGATCGCGGCGTGCCCGAGGTGCACGCCGTCGAAGCTGCCGATCGCGATGGCGGTCGGCGGTCCCCCGGGCCTCGGGTGGCGGACGATGCGCATGGCTCCTCGTGGCGCCTTCAGGCGTGGCGCGAGAAGTCGCGCAGCCGGAATCCCATCACGCCGAGCGATGCGAAGTAGGCCGCGGCGCCCGCGGCGATCACGACGGCGAGCTTCGCGACGCGCGGCGCGGCGGCGATCTCGAACCACGACGATTCGCGGCCCATCGAATACCACAGCGCGCCGCCCATCACGTAGAGCGCGACGCCGACCTTGATGAGGAACGCGCCCCAGCCCGGCTCCGGTCGGTAGGCGCCGGAGCGGCGCATGAGCCACCAGAGCCAGCCCGCATTGAAGCAGGCGCCGAGCGAGATCGCGAGCGTGAGCCCCGCGTGCCGCAGCCACGGAACCAGGACCGCGTTGAGGAGCTGCGTCACGACCAGCGTCACGACGGCCACCTTCACCGGCGTGCGGATGTTCTGCCTCGCGTAGAAGCCGGGCGCGAGGACCTTCACGAGGATGATTCCGAGGAGCCCCACCGCGTAGCCCAGCAGCGCGCTGCGCGTCATGAACACGTCCGTGCGCGTGAAGTGGCCGTGCCAGAAGAGCGTCGCGATGAGGGGCACGCCGAGGACCGCGAGCGCGACCGCGGCCGGAAGCGCGAGCAGGAGCGTGAGGCGCAGGCCCCAGTCGAGGAGGCGCGAATACGCGACCGGATCCTCGGCGGCATGGTGGCGCACCAGGGAAGGCAGCAGCACGGTGCCGAGCGCCACGCCGAGCAGCGCGGAGGGAAACTCCATCAGCCGGTCGGCGTAGTAGATCCAGGAGACCGGGCCGTCGCCGAGCCACGAGGCGATCTGCGTGTTGATGAGGAGGCTCACCTGGGCGACGGAAACGCCGAGCGCCGCCGGCGCCATGAGGCCCAGGATCCGCCGCACGCCCTCGTCGCGCGGATCCCAGGCGGGAACCGGCAGCATGCGGATGCGCGCGAGGAACGGGACCTGGAACGCGAGCTGCACGATACCGCCGAGGAAGACCGCCCAGGCGAGCGCGACGACCGGCTGCTCCATGCGCGGCGCGACCAGGATCGCGAAGGCGATGAAGCACAGGTTGAGCAGCACCGGCGTGAAGGCGGGCGCCTTGAACGCGCCGTAGGTGTTCAGCACGCCGGAGGCGAACGAGACGAGCGAGATGAAGAGGATGTACGGGAAGCAGATCCGCACCATCGCGGTTGCGAGCGCGAACTTGTCCGGGTTCTCGACGAATCCGGAGGCGCTCAGGTACACCACCGCGGGCGCGGCGACGATGCCGATGAGGGTGACGACGAAGAGTCCCGCGGCGAGCACCGCGAGCACCTTCCCCGCGAGCACGCGCGTCGCCTCGTCGCCGTTGCGGCCGCGATACTCGCCGAGGACGGGCACGAAGGCCTGCGAGAAGGCGCCTTCGGCGAACAGGCGCCGCAGCAGGTTCGGGATGCGGAAGGCCACTACGAAGGCATCGAACGCGGGACTCGCGGCGAAGATGCTGGCGAAGAGACTCTCGCGCACGAGGCCCAGGATCCGCGACAGCAGCGTCATCGCGCTGACGGATGCGGCGGCCCTCAGGAGATTCAATCTAGGGCTTTGTTTCGTATGGACAAGTGGTGTATGATAACAGGCTTCGTTTTTCGAACCTCGCGCAAATTTTTTCGGACTACCACGGGAACACCAGCACATGGCCAACACCAAGCAGGCCGCGAAGCGGGCTCGCAAATCCCTCAAGCAGCGCTCGCACAACGTGAGCATGCGCTCCGAGATCCGCACCGCGATCAAGAAGATCCACACCGCGATCGGCTCGGGCGACGCCGCCGCGGCGCTCGCCGCCTACAAGGCGGAGCAGGCGACCATCGATTCGCTCGCCCGCAAGGGCGTCATCCACAAGAACAAGGCCGCGCGACACAAGAGCCGCCTCGCGGCGCGCATCAAGGCGCTTTCCGGCAGCCGCGCGTAGCCCGCACCCGATCCCGGCCGACGGCGGCCCCCGGCCGCCGTTCTCGTTTCTGAAGCCAGCACCGCCATCGAGAGGCACGACATGAGCGCAGAGCACGTGATGCAGACCTATGCCCCCCATCCCGTCGCCTTCGTGCGCGGCGAGGGAGCGTGGCTGTGGGACACCGAGGGTCGCCGCTACCTCGACGCGCTCGCCGGCATCGCCGTGAACGGCCTGGGCTATGCGCATCCCGTGCTCACGCGCGCCATCTGCGACCAGGTGGCGAAGCTCATGCACATCTCGAACCACTTCCGCGTCCCCGAGCAGGAGCGCGCCGCGGACCGGATCTGCGAGCTCTCGGGCATGGACAACGTGTTCTTCGCGAACTCCGGCTCCGAGGCGAACGAGGCCGCGATCAAGCTCGCGCGCCTCTACGGCCACCAGCGCGGCGTGGAAAGCCCGGCGATCATCGTGATGGAGAAGGCGTGGCACGGGCGCACGCTCGCGACGCTCTCGGCCACGGGCTCGCGCAAGGCGCAGGCGGGCTTCGAGCCGCTGATGGGCGGGTTCCTGCGCGTGCCCTACAACGACATCGCGGCGATCGAGCGGCTCGCGGACAACCAGTCGGTGGTCGCGGTGCTCCTCGAGGTGTTGCAGGGCGAGGGCGGCATCAACGTGGCGGACCTCGAATGGCTGCGCAAGGTGCGCGCGATCTGCGACCGCAAGCAGTGGCTCATGATGATCGACGAGGTGCAGAGCGGCATCGGGCGCACCGGCAAGTGGTTCGCGCACCAGTGGGCCGGCATCCTTCCCGACGTGATGCCGCTCGCCAAGGGCCTCGCCTCGGGCGTGCCGATCGGCGCGTGCGTCGCGCGCGGCGCCGCGGCGAAGGTGTTCAAGCCCGGCAATCACGGCTCGACCTTCGGCGGCAACCCGCTCGCCACCGTCGCCGCGTTCACGACGCTCGACGTGATCGCGAAGGAAGGGCTCCTCGCGCACGCGCATCACATGGGCGAGGTGATCCAGGGGGGGCTCAAGCAGGAGCTCGCGGGCGTCGCGGGCGTGAAGGAGGTGCGCGGCATGGGGCTCATGATCGGCGTGGAGCTCGACCGCCCGTGCGGCGCCCTCGTGGACCGCGCGCTCGCCGCGGGCGTCGTGATGAACGTGACGGCGGAGCGCGTGATCCGGCTCCTGCCGCCGCTCGTGATCCAGGAGCCGCAGGCCGAGCAGCTGGTCTCGACCCTCGCGCCGCTCGTCAAGGCGTTCCTCGCCGAGGCGCCCGCGGCCGCCGCGGCGTGAAGCATTTCCTCCAGCTCCGGGACCTGGAGCTCGGGGAGTTCGAGCACCTCTTCCAGCGCACGCGCGTCATCAAGGAGCGCTTCAAGAACTACGTCGCCTACCAGCCGCTCGCCGACCGCATGCTCGCGATGGTGTTCGAAAAGAGCTCCACGCGCACCCGCGTTTCGTTCGAGGCCGGCATCCACCAGCTGGGCGGCTCCTCGATCGTGCTGAACACCAGCGAGACCCAGCTCGGCCGGGGCGAGCCGATCGAGGACGTCGCGCGCGTGGTCTCCCGCATGGTCGACATCGTGATGATCCGCACCTTCGAGCACTCGATCATCGAGCGCTTCGCCGCGCATTCGCGCGTGCCGGTGATCAACGGGCTCACCAACGATTACCATCCGTGCCAGGTGCTCGCCGACATCTATACCTTCCTCGAGCAGCGCGGTCCGATCGCCGGACGCACCGTGGCATGGATCGGCGACGGCAACAACATGTGCAACACGTGGATCCAGGCTTCGCGGCTCTTCGACTTCGGGCTGCGCATCTCCACGCCGCCGGGCTACGGAGTCGCGCCGGAGATGATGGAGCCGTCCGACCGCGAGCGCGTGGAGCTCCTCGCCGACCCGATGCAGGCCGCGCGGGCGGCGGACCTCGTGACCACCGACGTGTGGACCAGCATGGGCTGGGAAGGCGAGGAGGAGAAGCGCCGGGAGGCGTTCGCCCCGTTCGCCGTCGACGCCGAGATGATGGCCGCCGCGGGCCCGAAGGCCCTCT
>DATIZV010000004.1:0-2443 GCA_035516915.1 Usitatibacter sp.
GCCTCGTGCACATCTCCGACCTGGGCCAGGACTACTTCCAGTTCGACCAGCAGAAGCACACCCTGCGGGGCGACCGGAGCGGCGTGCGCTACCAGCTCGGCGGCCGCGTGCGGGTGAAGGTGGTGCGCGTGAACCTCGAGCAGTCGAAGATCGATTTCGTGCTGGTGGAGAAACCCTCGTCGCGGCCTTCTCCGAAGGGAGAAGGAGCGGGCCGAAAATGAAGAACCTCACCGGATTCCACGCGGTGACGAGCCGGCTGCGGCAGCGGCCGGAGACGATCCGCGAGATCTACGTCGACGCCGGGCGCAAGGACGCGCGCGCGAAGGAGCTGCGCGAGCTCGCGAAGAAGCTGGGCGTGCGGGTGATGAACGTCGACATGGAGCGCCTGGACAGCATGGCGGGCGGCGTGAGGCACCAGGGCGTCGTCGCGCACGCCGAGCCCCTCGACATGCCGAAATTCATCGAGGACGTCCTCGAGGGGATCGAGGAGCCGCCGCTCCTGCTCATCCTCGACGGCGTGCAGGATCCGCACAACCTCGGAGCCTGCCTGCGGGTGGCGGACGGCGCGGGCGCCCACGCCGTGATCGCGCCGAAGGACCGCAGCTGCGGGCTCACGACGGCGGCGATCAAGGTGGCCTCCGGCGCGGCCGAATCGGTGCCCTACATCGTGGTGACGAACCTCGCGCGCACGATGCGCGACCTCAAGGAGCGCGGCATCTGGCTCGCAGGCGCCGACGATTCCGCGACGCAGTCGATCTACGAGGCGCGGCTCGAAGGAGCGCTCGCGCTGGTGCTGGGCGCCGAGGGCGAGGGATTGCGCCGCCTCACGAAGGAGAGCTGCGACCTGCTCGTCTCGATCCCGATGCTCGGCGCCGTGGCGAGCCTCAACGTGTCGGTGGCGAGCGGCGTGTGCCTGTACGAAGCGAGAAGGCGGCGGCTCGAGTGAAGCGCCCCGGGAGCGCTGCCCGGTCTTTGCGATAATCGCCGCTTTCACCCGCGCCCCCATCCCGCCCATGCGATTTTCACGCCCCCTCGCCGCGCTGGCCGCGGCAGCCCTGCTCGTCCTCTTGCCGCAGATCGCCGCCGCGAAGCAAGCGGCGCCTGCGAAGGCCGGACCCGTCCAGCACGCCGCATTCGACGTGAAGCTCGGGCCGCCGATCCCGGTGGCCGCCATCCGCAAGGTGACCGAGGTCGAGGGCATCACCGAGTACCGCCTCCCGAACGGCCTCGCGGTCCTGCTCTTCCCGGACGCCTCGAAGCCCACCATCACGGTGAACATCACCTACCTCGTCGGCAGCCGCTTCGAGAACTACGGCGAGACCGGCATGGCGCACCTCCTCGAGCACCTGATGTTCAAGGGCACGCCGACCCATCCCCACATCGACCAGGAGTACAACAAGCGCGGCGTGCGGTTCAACGGCTCCACCTGGCTCGACCGCACCAACTACTACGAGATCTTCGAGGCGAGCGACGACAACCTCGCGTGGGCGATCGGCCTGGAGGCCGACCGGATGGTGAGCTCCTTCATCTCGCGCAAGGACCTGGATAGCGAGATGACCGTGGTGCGCAACGAGTACGAGAAGGGCGAGAACTCGCCGTTCTCGGTGCTGCTCAAGCGCGTGCAGAGCGTCGCCTACGACTGGCACGCGTATGGGCGCTCGACGATCGGCAACCGCAGCGACATCGAGAACGTCGACATCCCGCACCTGCAGGCCTTCTATCACCTCTACTACCAGCCCGACAACGCGGTGCTCCTCGTCGCCGGCAAGTTCGATCCGCGCAAGGCGCTCGCGGACATCGCGGGGACCTTCGGCCGGGTGCCGAACCTGCACCTCGAGCGGCCCGTGTTCTGGACGGTGGAGCCGACGCAGGACGGCGACCGCACCTTCACGGTGCGCCGCAAGGGCGACATCCAGATCGTGGCGGTCGCCTACCACGTGCCGTCTTCGCTGCACGCCGACGCCGACTCGATCGCGTTCGCGAACGACATCCTCGGGCAGGTGCCCAACGGTCGCCTGCACAAGGCGCTCGTCGAGAAGGGCCTCGCCTCGCAGGTCTTCGCCGATCCGCTCATGGGCCACGATCCGGGCCTCGAGATCTTCGGCGCGGTGGTGAAGAAGGGCGCCCCGATCGAGCCCGTGGAGGATGCGCTCGAGAAAGTGGTGGAGGATCTCGCGGCGGAGCCGCCCACCGCGGCGGAAATGCAGCGCACGCGCCGCGCGATGGAGAACTCCATCGACAGGACGCTCGCCGACCCCGAGGCGCTCGGCGTCGATCTCTCCGGGTCCATCGCGCTCGGCGACTGGCGGCTCTTCTTCCTCGGGCGCGACCGGATCCCCAAGGTGACCGCCGAGGACGTGGCGCGCGTCTCGAAGGACTACTTCCGGCGCGACAACCGCACCGTGGGACTGTTCCTTCCCGAGGACAACCCGCTGCGCGCCGA
>DATIZV010000005.1:0-15989 GCA_035516915.1 Usitatibacter sp.
CAGGGCGCGGTGGCGCAGCTCTGGAGCTACGACGGCTCGACGCTTACGCAGGTGACGGCGCCTAGCACTTTCACATCCGCTGGAAACGCGGGGATCGTGAGCCTCGCCTCGTTCAACGGCGCGCTCTACGCCGGCACGTACAACAACTCCGGCGCCGAGCTCTGGTCCGTGACCGCGAGCGGAACATCCAGCGCGCCCAATCTCCCGGGAGCTTTGTCGGGGCTCTGGTGGAATCCCGACGAATCGGGATGGGGAATCGATTTCACGCAGCGCGGCTCGGCGATCTTCGCCGCCTGGTACACCTACGACGCCGCGGGCAATCCCAAGTGGTACGTGGCGTCCGACTGCGCGGGCATGACCGGCACCAGCGGCACGTGCACCGGCACGCTCTACCAGGTGAACGGGCCCACGTTCTTCGGCACGAGCTTCACGTCGCCCACTTCGAGCCAGATCTCGAGCGTGGGCACGCTGCAGGTGACCTTCACGGACGCGAACACGGCCTCCATGAGCTACAACGTCGGAGGAATCTCGCGCACCGTGCCGATCGTGCGCCAGCCCGTCGGCGCCGGCACGGGCACGCCCGCAGTGGACTACACGGACCTCTGGTGGAACCCGGACGAGTCCGGCTGGGGCGTGGCGATGGCCGAGCAGAACGCCAACATCTTCCTCGCGTGGTACGTGTACGACAACGCCGGCGATCCCGTCTGGTACGTCGCGTCCAACTGCTCGGTGAGCGGAGGCGGCTGCTCCGGCACGCTCTACAGCACGACCGGGCCCGCGTTCGGAACGAGCTTCGATCCGGGCCAGGTCCACGTCACCACCGTGGGCAGCGTCACCGTGACCTTCACCGACGCCAACGATGCCGTGCTTTCGTATACCGTGAACGGCGTGAGCGCCAGCAAGGCGATTACACGGCAGGTGTTCTGAGATCGCGGATCGGCAGCGCGCGTCCCTGCATCCTCATCCGTTCGTCGACGGAAGGCGCGCGACCAAGCCGCCTCGAAGCGCGATATGATCGGGCGTCGGTCGCGAAGAGAGCCGCCATGAAACCCGCGAAGAAGAAAGCACCCCCGAAGTCTGCGAAGACCGCCAGGGCGGCGACGAGGAAGCCGGAAGGATTCACGGCCGACGAGCGGGAGGCGATGAGGGATCGCGTGCGGGAGCTGAAGGCCGAGGCGCGCGGCGGGAAGGACAAGGCGGACGGGGAAAGCGAGGTGCTCGCGAAGATCGCCGCGTTGGCGCAGCCGGATCGCGCGAAGGCCGAGCGGCTGCACGCGATCATCCGGGCCAACGCCCCGACGCTTTCGCCCAAGACCTGGTACGGAATGCCCGCGTACGCCAGGGACGGCAACGTCGTCTGCTACTTCCAGAGCGGGCAGAAGTTCAAGACGAGGTATGCGACGCTGGGCTTCAGCGACAAGGCGAATCTCGACGATGGGTCGATGTGGCCGGTCGTCTTCGCGCTGAAGGAGCTGGGCGCGGCCGAGGAGGCGAGGGTCGTCGCGCTCCTGAAGAAGGCGCTGGGCTGAGGAACCGTCCGGCGCGCGCGCCGCCCGCGCGTCGCCGGGCACGCTTCCCGCTCAGTCGTGCAGGCGCAGCAGGCGTCGCAACCCGTCGAGCTCGTCGCTCGACACGTGCCATTGCTCGTCGCATTCCATGCACCAGAGCATCAGCCGTCTCTCGTCGACGAGCTCCTTCAGGCGATCCTTGTAGAACAGGTGCTGCCGGGTGTGGCCGTTCGGACAAGTGGCGTTGAAGGTGACCATGCCGTTCGCGGGTTTCGCTCGATCCGCAGCCATGCTGCGGGGGCGCCGTCGGACCGCGCTTGATCTATCTCAAAACGGGGCCGTAGGACAGCCCCGGAACGTCCCGCCACGAGCGCTCGAGAGAAGCGACGGTGTTCAGGGAACATGGCAACTCGTGCGGCCGATCCGTTAACGTCGATGAATTCCACACCCCGCACCGACGGATGAGGGTAGCGAGCGCGCCTCGTTGACACCGGAGATCACGGGAGTTAGGTTCCGGGGTAGCGCTCGCCCTACCGTATCGAATCCTTCCGCCGCTTCCGCCGCGAACTCGTGCTTCGACGAGCGCGACGGTGGCGGCACGGGCTTTCGGCGACTGGAGGAGTTGTATGTCCGGCGGGCGGCCACGAAGGAAACAGGGGAGTTGGACCGAGACCATAACGACAAGGCCGCCGCGATCGCGGATCGCGGCCAGGAGGAGAGGGCGATGACGGATCGTGAGGAAGTGCGAGGGAGCGACGGGGTCGTGAGCGACGCCGGGGACGAGGAGAGCTTCGAGGCGGGGCGCCGGCGGTTCATCCAGGCGACGGGACTCCTCGGCATCTCGGCCGGCATCGCGGGCCTGCCGCTCGAATCGGTGTGGGCGGCGGAGGAGGGCTCGGTCGGCGCCCCGAAAAAGGGCGGCACGCTCGTGATGGTGGTGCAGCCGGAGCCGCCCACGCTCGCGTCGTACAACAACACCTCCGGGCCGATCGGGCAGGTGGCGCCGAAGGTGTACGACGGCTTGCTCGAGTACGACATGAAGCTGAATCCGATCCCGAGCCTCGCGAAGTCCTGGACCGAGAGCCCTGACGGGAAGACCGTCACCTTCAAGCTCGAGGAAGGCGTTCGCTTCCACGACGGCAAGCCCTTCACCAGCGCCGACGTGCAGTACTCGATCATGGAGGTGCTGAAGAAGGTGCACCCGCGCGGCCCGACGAATTTCCAGGAAGTCGTGGCGGTCGACACGCCCGATGCGCACACGGCGGTCTTCCGCCTCAAGAACGCGGCTCCCTACATGATGAAGGCGCTCTCGGCGTACGAGTCGCCGATGGTGCCGAAGCACCTGTTCGAGGGCACCGACCTGCACAACAATCCCTACGCCAACAAGCCGATCGGGACCGGCCCCTTCAAGTTCGTCGAGTGGCAGCGCGGGCAGTACATGCGCTTCGACCGCAATCCCGACTACTGGCGCAAGGGCAAGCCCTACTTCGATCGCGTGGTGGCGCGCTTCATCGGCGAAGCGCAGACGCGGACCGCCGCGGTGGAGCGCGGCGAGGTCGCCTACGCCGCCTACAACGCGCTGCCCAACGTCGACGCGAAGCGCCTGAGCAAGTCGTCCACGCTGGTGGTCACGACGAAGGGCTACGAGATGGACGCGCCGATCGTGGAGCTCGAGTTCAACACCAAGCGCAAGCCCTTCGACAACCAGAAGGTGCGCCAGGCGATCGCCTACGCCATCGACCGCAAGTTCGTGATCGACAACATCTGGTTCGGCTACGGCAAGCCCGCGACCGGGCCGATCAGCTCGAACTTCCGCGGCACCGGGCTCTACACCGACGACGTGCTGCGCTACGACGTGCCGAACCGCATGGAGATCGCGAACAAGCTCCTCGACGAGGCGGGCTATCCGCGCAAGGGGGACGGCACCCGCTTCGAGATGGTCCACGACATCACGCCCTACGGCGAGGAGTGGCGCCGCTTCGGCGAGTACGTCCAGCAGGTGCTGCAGCAGCTCGGCATCAAGGCGACGCTGCGCTACGAGGACGTGCCGACGTGGATCCGCCGCATCTACACCAACTACGACTACGACATGACCTCGGACTGGCTGAAGACCTTCGGCGACCCGGTGATCGGCGTGCAGCGCCAGTACTGGTCGAAGGCGATCCGGCCGGGAACGCCGTGGGTGAACGGCACGCGCTGGACCTCGCCCAAGGTCGACGAGCTGCTGGAGGCCGCCGCGGTCGAGGCCGATCCGAAGAAGCGCAACGAGCTCTACCACGAGTTCCAGAAGATCGTGGTCGAGGCGTCGCAGATCATCTGGGTGATGGAGCTCGAGTTCACGACGGTCTACAACCGCAAGCTGCAGAACGCGGTGGTGAGCCCGCTGGGAGTCAACACCTCGTTCGACGGCGCCTGGATGAAGGCCTGACGGCGGGACGAGACGAGTGTCGGGGCGACTGACGGGGCGGTCGCGATGGCCGCTCTTCGTCCTGCGCCGCCTGCTGCAGGCGGTGCCGACGCTGCTGGTCATCGCGGTGCTCAACTTCGGCATCATCCAGCTCGCGCCGGGCGACGCGGCCGACGTGCTCGCGGGGGAAGCCGGAGGCGCGACTCCCGAGTACATGGCGCAGCTCCGCCACGAGTTCGGGCTCGACCGGCCGAAGTACGTGCAGCTCGCGAAGTACGTCGGAAACCTGTTCCGCTTCGACCTCGGCTACTCCTTCCGCGACGGGATGACGGTGCGCGACCTCATCCTGCAGCGGCTCGGCCCGACGCTGCTCCTGATGGGCACCACGATCGTGGTCTCGATCGGCCTGGGCGTGCTCCTCGGCCTCGCCGCCGCGGCGAACGCGAAGACCTGGCGCGACGATCTCCTCACCGTGGTCTCGCTCCTCTCCTACGCGACGCCGCTCTTCTGGGTGGGTCTCATGCTGATCGAGGTGTTCTCGCTCAAGCTGGGGTGGTTCCCGACCAGCGGCATGGAGACGGTGGCCGCCTTCTACGAGGGCTGGGACCGCGTCGTGGACATCGCCTACCACCTCGTGCTGCCGGCGCTCACGCTCTCGCTCTTCTACATGGCGCTCTATACGCGCCTGATGCGCGCCGCGATGCTCGAGCAGTGGGGCATGGACTACGTGACCACGGCGCGCGCGAAGGGCCTCACGGAGCGGCGCATCGCGTTCCGCCACGTGCTGAGGAACGCCGTGCTGCCGGTGGTCACGATGGCGGGCGTGCAGATCGGGGCGCTCCTCGGGGGCTCGGTCGTGGTGGAGACGGTGTTCGGCTGGCCCGGCATGGGGCTCCTCGCGTTCCAGTCGCTCTTCGCGCGCGACGTGAACCTGCTGCTCGGCATCTTCTTCATCTCCGCATGCCTGGTGGTCGCGGTGAACCTCGTGGTCGACCTCGTCTACTTCGTGCTCGATCCGCGGATCGAAGTGCGCTGACCCGGCGATGAGGATCGCATGAAGGCGTTCTGGAACAGGTTCTCGCGCAGCCGGAGCGCGGTCGTGGGGCTCGCGTTCTTCGCGCTCGTGGTGATCGTCGCGCTGGCCGGCCCGCGCTTCTTTCCCGGCGGCCCGTTCCAGCTCGTCGCGAAGCCGTTCCTCGCGCCGGGCGACGGCTACCTCTTCGGCACCGACATGCTGGGGCGCGACGTGACCGCCGGCCTCGTGTACGGGGCGCGCACCTCGCTCGTGATCGGGCTCACTTCCACCGCCATCGCGATCCTCATCGGCGCGCTGGTGGGCGGCATCGCCGGCTACTACGGCCGCTGGGTCGACGAGGCGCTCATGCGCTGGACGGAGATCTTCCAGACGATCCCGTTCTTCATCTTCGCGATCCTCCTCGTGGCGGTGCTCGCGCCCTCGGTGAAGAGCGTGATCTTCGCGATCGCGGTGGTCTCGTGGCCGCCGATGTCGCGCCTCGTGCGCGGCGAGTTCATGGCGATGCGCAGCCGCGAGTTCGTCGAGGCTTGCATCGGCATGGGAATGAGCGACGCGCGCGTGATCTTCGTGCACATCCTGCCGAACTGCCTTTCCCCGGTGATCGTCACCGGCTCGCTCATGGTCGCCACCGCGATCCTCACCGAGTCGGCGCTCTCGTTCCTGGGGCTCTCCGACCCGAACCTCATGAGCTGGGGATTCATGGTGGGGGCGGGGCGCGAGTTCCTGCAGAGGGCGCCGTGGCTGTGCGCGATCCCGGGCGCGGCGATCCTGCTCACCGTGCTCGCCATCAACCTGATCGGCGAGGGACTGAGCGACGCGCTCAACCCGCGCCTGAGGCAGCTGTGAGCGCAGCCGAGACCGTCCTCGAGGTGCGCAGCCTCACCGTCGACCTTCCCGAAGGCGCGGACCGCCGCCATGCCGTCGCCGACGTGAGCTTCGAGCTGCACCGCAACGAGATCCTGTGCCTCGTCGGCGAGTCGGGCTCGGGCAAGTCGGTCACCTCGCGCGCGATCATGGGGCTCCTCGCCCACGGCGTTCGCGCCTCCTCGGGCGAGATCCTCTTCCGCGGCGAGGACCTGCTGCGCGCGACACCGAAGCGCATGCGGGAGCTGCGCGGCTCCCGGATCTCGATGATCTTCCAGGAGCCGATGACCGCGTTGAATCCCCTCAAGCGCGTGGGCGACCAGGTCGACGAGGTCATCGCGGTCCACACCGGGACGCCGAAGGCGAAGCGGATCGAGCGCATCGTCGAGCTCTTCGACGCGGTGCAGCTTCCCGAGCCGCGGCGCCTTCTTCGCAGCTTCCCGCACCAGCTTTCCGGCGGGCAGCGCCAACGCGCCATGATCGCGATGGCGCTCGCGCTCGAGCCCGCGATCCTCATCGCCGACGAGCCCACGACCGCGCTCGACGTGACCACGCAGGCGCAGATCCTCGCCCTGATCCATCGCATCCAGGGCGAGCGGCACATGGGCGTGCTCTTCATCACGCACGACTTCGGCGTCGTCTCGGAGATCGCCGACCGTGTCGCGGTGATGCAGAGCGGCAAGATCGTGGAGACCGGAAGCGCCCCGCAAGTGCTCGGCGCGCCGCGCCACCCGTACACCCGCTCGCTCATCGCCGCGATCCCGAGCCTCGTTCCGAAGGAGAGGAAGCGCGCGGCCGATGCGCCGGCGCTCCTTTCCGCGATCGCGCTCGAGAAATCCTATCGTTCCGGCGGATCGCTCCTCGGCGGCAAGGACCACCGCGTCGTGCACGCCGCGAAGCGCATCGACCTCACGGTGCATCGCGGCGAGACGCTCGGCCTCGTGGGTGAGTCGGGCTCGGGGAAATCCACAGTGGCGCGCTGCATCGCACGGCTCGCCGAGGCCGACGGCGGCCGCATCCTGCTCGGCGACGTCGACCTGCGCCCGCTCTCGCGCCGCGAGCTGCGTCCCTATCGGCGGCGCATCCAGATGGTGTTCCAGGACCCGTACGGTTCGCTCAATCCGCGCCGCACCGTCGGCCAGCTCATCGCGGAGGGTCCGATGGTCCATGGCATGCGGGAGCGCGAGGCGATGGCGAAGGCGTCGTCCTTGCTCGAGCTGGTCGGCATGGATCCGCGCGCCGTGGGCCGCTATCCGCACGAGTTCTCCGGCGGGCAGCGGCAGCGCATCGGCATCGCGCGCGCGCTCGCGCTCGATCCCGAGGTCCTGGTCGCCGACGAGCCGGTCTCCGCGCTCGACGTCTCGATCCAGGCGCAGGTGCTGAAGCTCCTCGCCGACATCCGCGACCGCCTGCACCTCACCATGCTCTTCATCACGCACGACCTGCGGGTGGCGGCCCAGGTCTGCGACACCATCGCCGTCATGCGCTACGGAGAAATCGTGGAACACGGAGCCACCGCCGAAGTCTTCCGCAATCCGCAAAACGCCTACACGCGCGAGCTGCTCGCGGCCGTGCCGGGCAAGGAGCTGGGAATGGCCACGGGAATCGATCGCGGCGGCGCGGAGGCCTCGGCATGAAGAGCCTTCCCGCCGATCCGCTGGAGGCAATCGCGCTCGAGGAATTCGCACGCCGGCTTCGCGCCGGAAGCATCACGTCGGAGGCCGCCACGCGCGCCTACCTCGAACGCATCGCGCTCCTCGAGCCGAAGATCCGCGCCTTCGTCCACGTCGCGGCGGAATCGGCGCTCGAGCAGGCGCGCGCGATCGACCGGCTGCTCGCGTCGGGCACCGACCTCGGGCCGCTGATGGGCGTGCCGGTCGCCGTGAAGGACCTGCTCACGGTGGACGGCATGCCGCGGCCGAGGTGCGGATCCGAGGTCGACATCTCCGACCTCGTCGAGCCCGAGGGCGAGTTCGTGCGTCGACTGAAGCGCGCCGGCTGCGTGATCCTCGGCAAGACGCGCATGACCGAGTTCGCGTTCGGCCTCGTGAACGTGAAGCATCCGACGCCGTGGAACCCGGTCGATGCGAAGGTGCATCGCATGCCGGGCGGGTCGAGCGGCGGCTCCGCGGCCGCGCTCGCCGCGGGCATGTGCGCGTTCTCGATCGGCTCGGATACCGGGGGGTCGGTGCGCCATCCGGCCGCGATGTGCGCGCTCTTCGGCCACAAGACGACGTTCGGCCTGTGGCCCACCGACGGCGTGTTCCCGCTCTCGACGACGCTCGACAGCATCGGCACGTTCACGCGCTCGGCGGCGGATGCGGCGCTCGTCTACGGCGTGCTCGGCTCACGGCCCGTTCCGCCGCGCCGCGGACTGAAGGGCCTGCGGCTCGGGCGCCCGGACCGGCACTACTACGACGAGCTTGCGCCCGACGTCGCGAAGGCGACCGAGCAGGCGTTGCGTTCGCTCGCGGATGCGGGAGTGGAGATCGTGCCCGTGGACGTTCCCGAAGCGGGGGAGATCGATGCGGTCTTCGGGCCGATCCTCACCGTGGAGCTCGTCGGATTCCTCGGCCGCGAGCGCTTCGTGGCCGCGAAGGAGACGCTCGACCCGGTCGTCTGGGATCGCGCCGCGCCGCTGCTCGACTATCGCGCGACCGATTACGTGCGCGCGCGCCGTCGCCAGCAGGAGCTTTGCCGGATCGCCCGCGAACGGATGCGCGGCCTCGACGGCTGGATCACGGCGACCACGCCCGACACGCCGGTGCCGCTCGAGGCGCATCGCACGCCGGAGAAGGCCGCGGCGTGGATCCGGCGCGGCACGCGCAACACGCGCCCCGGAAACCTGTTCGGCCAGTGTGGCGTGTCGCTCCCCATCGCGGGCGCGGAGCTTCCCGTCGGCCTGCAGATCGTGTGCGCGCCCGGCGAGGACGAGCGGCTGCTCTCGATCTCCCAGGCCGTGGAAGGACGGCTCGGCGTCGGCTCGCGGGCCGACATGTCGCGCTTCCTGTGACGCGCGCATCGCCGGCGCCGGCGGCGACGACGGTCTTCCCCGCGAGGAAGATCCTCACGATGAATCCGGCGCAGCCGCAGGCATCGTGCGTCGCCGTGCGCGACGGACGCATTCTCGCGGTGGGTAGCGCCGAGGAAGTCGCCGGCTGGGGCGCCCACGAGACCGATTCCCGCTTCGCCGGGAAGGTCCTCATGCCGGGGCTGGTCGAGGGCCACTCGCACCTCATGGAAGGCGGCTTCTGGAAGTACGCGTACGTGGGCTACCACGACCGGCGCGGCCCCGACGGACGGTTGTGGAAGGGACTGCGCTCGTTCGACGCGGTCGTGGAGCGGCTCTCGGAGTTCGAGCGCGGGATGCGCGACCCGGCCGAGCCGCTCCTCGCCTGGGGCTTCGACCCGATCTACTTCGGGGCGACGCGCATGACGACGCGCGAGCTCGATCGGGTCTCCGGCACGCGCCCCATCGCGGTGCTCCACGCGAGCATCCATCTCCTCAACGTCAACACCGCGATGCTGCGCAGGGCCGGGATCGAGGCGCACACGCAGGTCGAAGGCATCGCGCGCTACCCGGACGGATCGCCGTCGGGCGAGCTGCAGGAGTTCGCGGCGATGTTCCCGGTGATGCGCGCGATCGGCAACGCCTTCGCCCGGGGCGGCATGACCGAGGACGGATTGTGGCGCTTCGGCCGCATCGCCGCGCTCGCCGGCGTCACCACCGCCACCGACATGCTGAGCGACTGGAGGCAGGAATCGGTCGAGAACCTCGCGCGCGTCACGGCGCACGAGGACTTTCCGGTGCGGATCGTCTCCGCGTACCGCGATCTCGACGCGCCTTCGGAGACCGAGAACGGCCTGCGGCGTCTCGAGGAGCTGCGGCCTGCGAGCACCGACAAGCTCCGCTTCAGCCTGGTGAAGCTCGTGGTCGACGGATCCATCCAGGGATTCACCGCGCGCCTGCGATGGCCCGGCTACTACAACGGCCGGCCGAACGGCATCTGGATCGTCGCGCCCGCCGCGCTCGCCGCCGCGGTCGAGCGCTTCCACGCCGCGGGCGCGCAGCTCCACATCCACACCAACGGCGACGAGGCGACCGAGGTCGCGCTCGACGCGCTCGAGGGCGCGCTCGCGCGCCATCCGCGGCCCGACCATCGCCACACCCTGCAGCATTGCCAGATGGCCGATGCCGCGCAGTTCCGGCGCATGGCGCGCCTCGGCGTGTGCGTGAACCTCTTCGCGAACCACATCTACTATTGGGGCGACGTGCATTACGCGCAGACGATGGGACCCGATCGCGCGAATCGCATGGACGCGTGCGGGAGCGCGCAGCGCTTCGGCGTCCCCTTCGCGATCCACTCCGATGCGCCGATCACGCCGCTCGGGCCGCTCTTCACCGCGTGGTGCGCCGTGAACCGCCTCACCGCCTCGGGCCGCGTGCTCGGATCCGGCGAGCGGATCGAGGTGCCGCAGGCGCTTTCGGCGATCACGCTCGGCGCGGCGTATACGTTGACGATGGACCACGAGATCGGCTCCATCGAGGTCGGCAAGCGCGCCGACTTCTGCGTGCTCGAGGACGATCCGCTCGCCCTCGCGCCGCAACGCCTGAAGGACGCGCGCGTGTGGGGGACGGTCCTCGCAGGCAAGGTCTTCGAGGCGCCCCATGCCTGAGGGTGCTTCCCGGTCCGGACGCATTCCGCTCACGGTCGTCGGCGGCTTCCTCGGCGCCGGCAAGACCACGCTCGTGAACCGCATCCTCGCGGGCGTCGCGGGAATTCGCGCCGCCGTCCTCGTGAACGACTTCGGGTCGGTCAACGTCGATGCGGCGCTGATCGCGGACCACGAGGGCGAGACGATCTCGCTCGCGAACGGTTGCCTCTGCTGCTCCATCGGCGGCGATCTCGTCGACGCGCTCGTCACCGTGATGTCGCGTACGCCGGCACCGCAATGGATCGTGATCGAGGCGAGCGGCGTCGCCGATCCCTGGCGGATCGCGCAGGTCGGCCTCGCCGACCCGGGCCTCGAGCTCGAAGGCGTCGTCGTGCTCGTCGATTGCGCCGCCGCTCCCGCGCAGCTCTGCGATCCCCTGCTCCGCGACACGTTGACGAGGCAGATCGGGTGCGCGGACGTGGTGGTGCTCAACAAGCGCGACCTCGCCGGCGCGGCCGGGCTTCGCGCGCTGCGCGAGCGGATCGCGCAAACCGCTCCGGCCGTTCCGGTGCTGGACGCCGCCCACTCGGACGTGCCCCTCGAGGCGCTCACCAGCCTCGCGCCCCGCTTCCGGTCGCGCGCCCGGAATCGCGGCGCGGAGCTCGACCACGCCGCGCGATTCCAGGCGGTGACCCTCGCATGCAAGGGGCGATTGCGCGCGGCGCGCCTGCGCGAGTTGCTCGCGCGCATGCCCGAGGGCGTGCTTCGCGCGAAGGGCGTCGTGCGCACGGACGAGGCGGATGCCGAGGTGCTGCAGTTCTGCGGGCGGCACGGGAGCCTGCGTCGCCTCGAGAGTGGCGCCTCGGCCGACGTGGGGAAGATCGTGGCGATCGGGCTTCGCGGCCGGTTGCCCGTCGCGCCGCTCCGCCGCGCCCTCGCGGATGCGCTCTTCCGCGTGGAGGATTGAGAATGGCGAGCGTGGCTCCGCGAAATCCCTACGATCCGTCCTACGATCCGCTCGTCTGCCGAACGCCGGGCGAGGGGCAGGACTATCCGCCGACGTACTGGGCGGCGAGCGCCGGAGCGCAGCCCGCGGACGACGGGCCGGTCGACCGCGACCTCGACGCGGACGTGGCGATCATCGGCGCGGGATTCACCGGGCTCGCGTGCGCGCTGTTCCTCGCCCGCGAGCACGGCATCCGCGCGACGGTGCTCGAAGCGAATCGCGTCGGCTGGGGCTGCAGCGGGCGCAACGGCGGCCAGGGCCAGCTCGCGAGCGGAAGGCTGCAGCGCTCGCAGTGGATCGCGCGTTGGGGCAAGGAGGTCGCGCTGCGCCTGCACGCGGAGATCCGCGAGGGCTTCGAGACCTTTCGCGGCCTGGTCGGGGAAATCGATTGCGATCCGCAGCCGGGCGGCCATCTCTACGTCGCGCACCGGCCGAAGAAGATGGACTACCTGCGCTCCGAGGCGCGGGTCTGGAAGGACGTGTTCGGCTACGAGACCGAGATCCTCGACCGCGCGCAAGTGCATCGCCGCTACGTTCGCGACGAGGACGCGGCGGGCGCCCTGCACGAGCCGACCGGGGTCAGCGTGCATCCGCTGAAGCTCGCGTACGGGTATCTGCGCCTCGCGCGCGGCCTCGGCGCCGAGGTCCACCCGGCGAGCCCGGTGGTCGACTGGGCGCTGCGAGGAGACGTGCACCACCTTCGCACGCCCGGCGGAGTCGTGCGCGCACGGGCGGTCGCGGTCGCCACGGGCGGCTATACGGGCCCCGGGCTCCATCCGTCGCTCCACGCGCGCATCATGCCGATCCTCTCCAACTCGGCGGTGACGAGGCCGATGACGGCCGCCGAGAAGGAAGCGTGCAATTTCCGGACGACCGAGGCGATCACCGATACGCGCACCTTGCGCTTCTACTATCGCCGCCTTCCCGACGATCGGCTGCAGATCGGCAGCCGCAGCGCGATCACCGGCGCCGACGCATCGCATCCGCGTCACCTGCGCCTGCTCGTGGACGCGATCGGCCGCAAGTTCCCGCCGCTGCGCGGGATCGCGATCGAGCACTCGTGGTGGGGCTGGGTGGACGTGAGCCACGACATGATGCCGCGGATCTGGCAGCCCGACGTCCGGCACGGCGTCTTCTACGCGCTGGGATACGGAGGGAACGGCGTGTCCTATTCGGCGCAAGCGGGACGGCGCATGGCGCAGCGCATCGCGGGGAAGGCCGTTCCGGACCTGCCGATCTTCGATTCGGGCCTGCCCACCCATCCGCTCGCGCCGTTGCGCCGCCTCGGCCAGCGGCTGCTCTATCGCTGGTACTACCTGCGCGACGAGGTGCTCTAGCCTCTCGCGCGAATCGACGGCTCGACCAGATGACAACGGCCTATCGCCTGCTCTTCCCGGCCCTCTGGCTGTCGTGGGTCGCTTACTGGATCTGGGCCTCGCGAAGCACGAAGCCCACCGAGCGCCGCGAGCCGGTCGCCTCGCGCCTGCTGCACGTGCTGCCGCTCATGCTGGCCGCGTGGTTGCTGTGGAGCAACCGCGTGCCGATTCCGTTCCTCGCCGAAAGGCTCTTCCCTCGGGCGCCCTGGCAATTCTGGGTCGGCGCCGTCCTCACGGCGGCGGGGCTGCTCTTCACCGTCTGGGCGCGCAGCGGCCTCGCCGCCAACTGGAGCGGCATCGTGACCCTCAAGCAGGGGCACGAGCTCGTCGATACCGGTCCTTATGCGCTCGTCCGCCATCCCATCTACACCGGGCTGCTCGCCGCCTTCGTCGGCTCGGCCATCGCGCGCGGCGACTGGCGCGGCATCCTCGCCGTGGTCATCGCCTGGGCCGCGCTGTGGCGCAAGCTTCGGCTGGAGGAGCGCTGGATGACCGAGCGCTTCGGCGAGCGCTACCACGCGTATCGCGAGCGCGTGCCGGCCCTGGTGCCGTTCCTGAAGTCGAAGCCGCGGGCGAAGGGACCTCCTTCGAGCGGTTGACGCGCTTTCCGGGCGCCGCGCCGCGATTTCCCGTGCTGTGAACTGCGTCACACCTCGCGCCGCCCTCGCGCGGCACGCCGATTTAATGTATGTTAACTATCGCATGGCGATGCGATGCGACACGGCATCACGCTGCGGTCGACGTACGGACGACGGCTAGGCCGAGGGACTCATGAAAATCAGGGACGTCTCCATCCGGAATGCGCTCAAGGTCTATGCGGCCCTGGTCGCGATCGTTTCCGTGTCCGCCGGCGCGGTGAGCGTGTCCAAGCTGCAGGCGTTCGCCGCGATCGCGGGAGACGGATCGACCGACGCCGCGTGGCTGGTCGCCGTCCTGATGCTGCTCAACGTGGCGCTCCTCATGGGCGGGGCCGTGCTGCTCTTCCGGCACATCACCTCGCGAATCGACGTCATCGTCGAGCGGATCGAGAACCTGCGTGCCGGCGACTGCGACCTCACGCGCCGGCTCCCCACGATGAGCGGCAAATTCGGGAAGGCATCGGAGGCGTTGAACGGATTCGTCGGCCAGATCCACGACCTGGTCGCGAGCGTGGCCGCGAACGCCGCGGGGATCGCGACGGCGGCGGGCCGGATCAGCGCCGGCAACGGGGAGCTCGCGAGCCGCACCGAGCGGCAGGCGTCGACCCTCGAGGAGACGGCCGCCAGCATGGAGCAGTTCACCGGCTCCGTGAAGCAGAATGCCGAGAACACGCGCGTCGCCCGGGACCTGGCCGCCTCCGCGTCCGCCGCCGCGCGGCGCGGCGGGGAAGTCACCGCGCAGGCCGTGTCGCGCATCGTCGCCGCGAACGAGAGCTCGAGGAAGATCGGCGCGATCGTGGCGGCGATCGATTCGATCGCGTTCCAGACCAACATCCTCGCCCTCAACGCCGCGGTGGAAGCGGCGCGCGCCGGCGACCAGGGGCGGGGCTTCGCAGTCGTTGCCTCCGAGGTGCGCGCGCTTTCGCAGCGCAGCGCGGCCGCCGCGAAGGAGGTGAAGGCCCTCGTCACCGACGCCATCGAGCAGGTCGACGGCGGCGCGAGGCTGGTCGCCGAGGCGGGCGCCGCCATGCAGGAGATCATCGGCGGCATCGAGCGGGCGGCGACGGTCATGAACGACATCGCCACGCTCACCGCCCAGCAGGCGGCCGGCATCGAGCAGGTGAACCAGGCGGTCGTGCAGCTGGAGGACGTGACGCAGCGCAACGCCACCATGGTGGAGCATGCGGCCGCCGCGGCGGCGTCGCTGCGACACCAGGCCGAAAGCCTCACCATCCTCATCTCGCGGTTCAAGGTGGACGCCGGGAACCTGCGCGATGCGCAAGATCGCGCCGCCGAAACCGCCGCGGAGCCGCCGGGCCGCGTGACGCGCTACGCGTTGAGCGGTCCCGTCGCCCGCAACGTCCTCTCGCGAGCGGCGCATCCGGCGAAGGCCGGCGTGGCCGCGATGAACCGACATCCCGCGGTCGCTTCGGCCGACTGAGGCGGGCGCGGGCGCGCGCTGCGCGCCGGCCGTCGCGCCCGCCGGCGATCACGCTTCGTCGAAGCCGCTTCCGATGAGCCGCGTCACGGCGACGATCGCCTGATGCTCGTCGGGACCGCTCACCTCGATCGCGATCTGCGCTCCCATGGCCGCGGAGAGCAGCAGCAGCGCGATGAACTGCCGCCCCTCCGCGCGCCGGCCGTTCGCGAGCAGCACCACCCGCGACGTGTATCTCGAGCACAGCGACACCAGCTTCGCCGCAGCGCGGGCGTGCAGGCCCAGCCGGTTGGTGATGGTGAGTTCGCGACGTTCCACGCCGGGCCTCCTTCGTGTGACGGGAGCGGGTTGGAATCGACGAATCGGTAAGAAGTTTCCTGTCGCGCCGTAAGGTGGCGGCGCATGCCGTCGTGGGACGGCGACGCTCGTTCATCGACCGCTGAGCGAGCGCATGGCGCGCGTGTCGCCTCATCCGGCGCTTTCGAAGGCTTCGAGAAGGCGGCTTCGCCGGACGACCCCGCTCTCCTTCCTCTTCGTACCAACGGTCGCTTTCGGCGGACGAGCGGCGGCGCGTTACAAGCCGGTTACCCCTGAAACGCTTTTCGGTGAAAAACCGAGTGAAAACAGTCCCTTTCTGTGGAGGACCTCACAGCTTTCGAAGGCGCGGAAGCATCAAATGGTCAGCGTTACAGGTTGGGGCACGAGCCCCTTGGACCGAACTGAAAAGGGAGTGACGACATGAATACGAACAAGCTGCTCAAAGCCGCGCTCGCATTGTCCGTCGGAGCCACGCTCTCCGCGGCGCTTCCCGCGAATGCGGAATCCACCACGGTAACCGGCGCCGGCGCGTTGAGCACCACCGCGCACCTGGACTTCTCGATCGTGATCCCGCGGTTCCTCTCGTTCCGCGTCGGCACGACGGGCGCGACGATCGACCAGATCACCTTCAGCCCGAGCGCCGCGGCGCTCGGCAACAGCACTCCGGTCGCGGGCACCGGCGGCGATGCCGCGGGCGGCTCCGGCTCCAACGTCACCGTGCTCGGCAACGGCGGCCAGGTGA
>DATIZV010000006.1:0-32035 GCA_035516915.1 Usitatibacter sp.
TATCTCGACGTCGAGGCGATCGACGATTTCGCGGAGATCGCCGCGGCCGACGCGACCTTCACCACGCGATGGCGCGCCGAATGCGAGAGGCTCCGCGCGTACGAGCACGTCGACTACGCCGCGGTGGCCGCCGCGAAGCGCGCGGTGCTCGAGACGCTGTACGCGCATTTCGCGCGCCGCCATCTCGAGCCCGGCACGCCGCGCGCGCGGCTCTTCGCGCAGTTCCGCGCGAGCCGCGGACCGGCGTTGCGCCACCACGCGCTGCACGAGGCGCTCGCCGAGATCCACGGCGCGGCGTGGCGCGAGTGGCCCGAGGAGCACCGCGATCCCGCCGCCGAGGCGGTGCGCCGCTTCGGGCGCGAGAACTCGCAGCGCGTGGCGCTGCACGAGTACCTGCAATGGCAGGCGGACCTGCAGCTCGCGCGGGTACAGGAGACCTGCCGCGACCTCGGCATGGCGGTGGGCCTCTACGCCGACCTCGCGATCTCGATCGGACCCGACGGCTCGGAGGCCTGGGCGAACCAGCGCCTCTACGCCCTGGGCGCGAGCGTCGGCGCGCCGCCCGATGCGTTCGCCCGCCGCGGGCAAGACTGGGGATTGCCGCCGGTGGTGCCGTGGCGCCTCGCCGACGCCGCGTACGCGCCGTTCATCGCGACCCTGCGCGCCAACATGCTGCGCGCCGGGGCGCTGCGCATCGACCACGTCATGGGCCTCGCGCGGCTGTGGTGGGTGCCCGCGGGCTGCGATCCCGCCGAGGGCGCCTACGTGCGCTATCCGCTCGACGACCTGCTCGGCATCCTCGCCCTCGAAAGCCACCGCGGCCGCTGCCTCGTGATCGGCGAGGACCTCGGCACCGTCGCCGACGAGCTGCGCCGCGCGCTCGACGCGAACGAGGCCTTCTCCTATCGCCTGGTGCTCTTCGAGCGCCGCGGCGAGGACTTCAGGCCGCCCGCCGAATATCCGCGCCGGGCGCTGGTCGCATGGTCGACGCACGACCTTCCCACCTTCGCCGGGTGGTGGCGCGACGAGGACCTCGCGACGCGCGCGAGGGCCGGGCTCCTCGACGAGGCTTCGGCCGCGAAGGAGCGCGAGGAGCGCCGCCGTTCGCGCGCGGCGCTGGTGGCGGCGCTGCGGCGCGAGGGCCTCGTTGGCGAGGACGCGAGTCCCGACGCAGCGCTCACCGACGAGATCGCGGTCGGCCTCCAGGCCTTCGCCGCGCGCACGCCCGCGGCGGTGATGGTGGTGCAGATGGAGGACGTGCTGCAGCTCGCCGAGCAGGCGAACCTTCCCGGCACGGTGGACCAGCACCCCAACTGGCGCCGCAAGCTGCCCCTCGCCGTGGAAGCCTGGGCGCACGACCCGCGCGTGCGCCGCATGGCGCGCACCCTCGCTTCGATCCGCGGCCGGACGCGCGCGCGCCGCGAGCGGCCCGCGGGCCTCGAGAAGGCGCGCATTCCCCTCGCGACGTATCGCCTGCAGCTGCACGGCGGATTCACGTTCCGCGACGCGACCGCGCTCGTGCCCTATCTCGCCAAGCTGGGCGCGAGCCACGTCTACTGCTCGCCCTTCCTGCGCGCGCGTCCCGGCAGCACGCACGGCTACGACATCGTCGACCACGACGCGCTCAATCCCGAGATCGGCACCCGCGCGGACCTGGAGGCGCTCGTCGCGCGGCTGCGCGAGCACGGCATGGCGCTCATGATGGACATCGTTCCGAACCACATGGGCGTGCTCGCGGCCGACAACGCATGGTGGCAGGACCTCCTCGAGAACGGGCCCGCCTCCACGCTCGCCGATTTCTTCGACGTCGACTGGCGCCCGCCCGCCGAGTACCTCGCGAACCGCGTGCTGCTGCCGATCCTCGGCGACCACTACGGCGTCGAGCTCGCCGCGGGGCGGCTCGCGCTCCGGTTCGACGCGCACGCCGGCACCTTCGCCGTGCATTACCACGCGCACCGGCTGCCCATCGACCCGCGCGAGTACCCGCGCATCCTCGGCGCCGCGCTGCAGGAGCTCGACGCCGCCGGGCCCGCGGCCGCGCACCAGGCGCAGGCGCTGCGCTCGATCGTGGCCGGGCTCGCGAAGCTGCCGCGCCGCGACGAGCGCCGGCGCCCGCTCGCCGACGAAAGGAACCTGCAGAAGGAAGTGCTGAAGGGGCGGCTCGCTTCGCTCGCGCGCGCGAGCGCCGCGGTCTCGCAGGCGATCGAGCACGCCGTCGACTCGCTCAACGGCCATGCCGACGACCCCGGCAGCTTCGACGCGCTGCACGAGATGCTCGAAGCGCAGGCGTTCCGCGTCGCCTACTGGCGGGTCGCCTCCGACGACATCAACTACCGCCGCTTCTTCGACATCAACGACCTCGCGGCCCTGCGCCAGGAGAACGATGCGGTCTTCGAGGCGACGCACCGCCTGGTGCTCGCGCTCGTGAACGACGGGCTCGTCGACGCGCTGCGCATCGACCATCCCGACGGGCTCTACGATCCGAAGGCGTATTTCGCGCGCCTCTTCGAGAGCTGCAGGCGGCCGCCCTACGTCGTGGTGGAGAAGATCGTCGCCCCGTTCGAGAACGTGCCGGAGAGCTGGGCGGTGCACGGCACCACGGGCTACCGCTTCGCGAACGTCGTGAACGGCCTGTTCGTCGATCCCGGCTCCGAGGCGCGCCTCACCCGGACCTACCACCAGTTCGTCGGCGACGAGAGCGGCTTCGACGAGGTGGCGCGCCGCGCGAAGCGCCAGATCCTGCGCACCGCGCTCGCGAGCGAGCTCACGGTGCTCACCAGCCGCCTCGCGCGCATCGCGCGCGCCGACCGCAACACGCGCGACTTCACGTTCAACACGCTGCGCGATGGCCTCACGGAGGTGCTCGCGGCCTTCCCCGTGTACCGCACCTACGTCGATGACCACGTGCATCCCGACGACCGGCGCTACATCGACTGGGCGGTGGCGCGCGCCCGCTCCGAGAGCCGCGCGCCCGACGTGGACGTGTTCGACTTCATCCGCGACGCGCTCACCTGCGAGCTGCCGGTGCGCTCGCCCGCGCTCGCGGCTTCCCTGCGGCAGTTCGCGCGGAAATTCCAGCAGGTCTCGGCGCCCGCCATGGCGAAGGGCGTCGAGGACACCGCGTTCTACCGCTACAACCGGCTCGTCTCGCTGAACGACGTGGGGGGCGACCCGAACGAGTTCGGCTTCCCGCCCGCCAAGTTCCACCGCGCGAGCGCGCATCGCGCCAAGCATTGGCCGCACACGATGCTCGCGACCTCGACGCACGACAACAAGCGCTCGGAGGACGTGCGCGCGCGCATCGACGTGCTCTCGGAGCTCGCGGCCGGCTGGCGCCTGAGGCTCAGGCGCTGGCACCGCATGAACGCCGCGCGCAAGGCGGCGGTCGAGGACCTGCCCGCGCCCTCGAGGAACGACGAGTACCTCCTCTACCAGGTGCTGCTCGGGAGCTTCCCGCCCGGCGCTCCCGACGCGGCGGCGCTGGAGGCGTACCGCGATCGCATCGCGGCGTACATGCGCAAGGCCGCGCGCGAGGCGAAGACGCGCACCAGCTGGGCACGCGTGAACGAGGAATACGAGGCGGCGACCACCGCGTTCGTCACCGCGCTCCTCGACCCGCGTCCCGGGAACGTGTTCCTCGAAGACCTGCGCGCGACGGCGCAGGCCGTGGCGTGGCTCGGCTTCCTGAACAGCCTCGCGATGGTCACGGTGAAATACACCTCGCCCGGCGTCCCGGACTGCTACCAGGGCAACGAGATCCTCGACCTTTCGCTCGTCGATCCCGACAACCGCCGTCCCGTGGACTACGGCGTGCGCCGCTCGCTCCTCGAGCGCCTCTCCTCGCTTCCCGATGCGCCGGACGCGGCCGCGCTGCGCGAGGTGTTCACCGCATCGATCGACGGCCGCGCGAAGCTCTACCTGATGTGGCGCCTGCTGCGGCTTCGCCACGAGTGCGAGCCGCTCTTCCGCGAAGCGGGCTACGTGCCGCTCCATACGAGCGGCACGCATGCGCGTCACGCGATCGCCTTCGCGCGCCGGCACGGCAGGCAATCGGTGGTCACCGTCGTGCCGCGGCTGGTCGCGGGCCTCGGGCTGGAGCCCGGAGCGCTTCCCTGCGGCGCGCGCGTGTGGGCCGACACGCGGGTCGACGTCCCCTTCCTCGGCCCCGATGCGAGGATGCGCGACGTCGTGACGGGCCGCACCCTGACGCTCGAGCGCGGCGGCATCGCCCTGGGGGAGCTCCTCGGCGCCGCGCCCGTCGCGGTGCTCGCGACGTCGCGGCCTTCGGGCTGAACCCCGCGCGGCCGCGGCGCCGCGCTCAGGCCTCGCGCGATTCCTGGAGGGCCCGCTCGAGGCGCGCGTGCGCCTCGAGCCAGTCTTCCTCGAGGGACGCGATGCGCGTGCCCGCCTCGGCGCGGCGCCTGAGCGCCTCCTGCAGGCGCTCGCGATGGATCGCCTGGTACGCCTCGGACGAAGCGAGCCACGCGTCCGTCCCGGCCGACTCGCGGCGCAGCGCCTCGAGCTCCGCCTCGATGCGCGCGATGCGTTCCTCGAACGGACGCCGCACCCGCGCCTCGCGCTGGCGCCGCTCGGCCTCGATCCGGCGCTCCTCGCGCCGGCTGGGGGGCGAAGCGTCCTGCGCGGCACCTGCTCCCGCACGCCGCGCGTGATAATCCCGCGCCCATTCGCGGTAGTCGTCGAGCGTTCCCTCGAACGGCCGCAGCGCGCCGTCGGCCACCAGCAGCCATTGATCGGTGGCGCAGGCGAGCAGGTGCCGGTCGTGGGCGACGATCACGAGCGCGCCCTCGAAATCGACGAGCGCCTCGGCGAGCGCCTCGCGCATCTCGATGTCGAGATGGTTGGTGGGCTCGTCGAGGAGCAGCAGGTTGGGCCGCTGCCAGACGAGGAGCGCGAGGGCGAGCCGCGCCTTCTCGCCGCCGGAGAGGCTCGCGACCGGCTGCGCCACCTGCTCGCCGCGGAAATCGAAGCCGCCGAGGAAATCGCGCAGCGACTGCTCGCGCTCCGCGGGCGCGAGGCGCGCGAGATGCGCGAGAGCGCTCTCGGCGCCGCGCAGCTGGTCGACCTGGTGCTGGGCGAAGTAGCCGACGCGAAGCCCCTGCGCGCGATGCAGCGTCCCGGAAACGAGCGGGAGCTCGCCGGTGATCGACTTGAGGAGCGTGGATTTTCCCGCGCCGTTGGGGCCGAGGAGGCCGACCGCATCGCCGGGGAGAACGCTCCACTCGACGCCGGAAAGCACGGCGCGTCCCTCGTAGCCGACGGCGGCCTCCTCGAGCCGCAGGAGCTGGCGCGGCTTCTCCACCGGCGCCCGGAAGCGGAACGAGAACGGTGCGTCCACGTGCGCGGCGGCGATGCGTTCGAGCCTTTCGAGCGCCCGCAGCCGGCTCTGCGCCTGGCTCGCCTTGGTGGCCTTGGCGCGGAAGCGCGCGACGAACGCCTCGAGGTGCGCGACGGCCCGCTGCTGCTTCTCGTGCGCCGCCTGCTGCTCGGCGAGCCGCGCCGCGCGCTGCCGCTCGAACGCGCTGTAGTTGCCGGGGTAGGCGTCGAGGCGCCGCTCCACCAGGTGCACGACGACCTCGGCCACCGCGTCGAGGAACTCGCGGTCGTGCGTGACGAGGATCACCGCGCCGGGGAAGGCGGCGAGCCAATCCTCGAGCCACAGCACCGCGTCGAGGTCGAGGTGGTTGGTCGGCTCGTCGAGGAGCAGCAGGTCGGAGCGGCACATGAGCGCGCGCGCGAGGTTGAGGCGCATGCGCCAGCCGCCGGAGAAGCGCGCGACCGGCCGTTCGTGCTGCTCCTCGCGAAAGCCCAGCCCGGCGAGGAGCGTCTGCGCGCGCGCACGTGCCCGGTAGCCGCCGATCTCCTCGAAGCGCGCGTGCAGCTCCGCGATGCGCTCGCCCGGGGCGTGGTCCTGGTGCGCCGCGGCGATCGCCTCCTCCAGCTCGCGCAGCTCCGCGTCGCCGTCCATGACGAAATCGAGCGCGCCGCGCTCGAGCGCCGGCGTCTCCTGCGCGACGTGCGCGAGCACCCAGCGCGGCGGCAGGTCGAGCGCGCCGGCGTCGGCGTGGAGCTCGCCGCGGATCAGCGCCACCAGGCTCGACTTGCCGCTGCCGTTCGCACCCACGAGCCCGACCTTCTGGCCGGGATGCACGTTCATCGACGCGTGCTCGAGCACCACCTTCGCCCCGCGCCGCAGCGTGAGGTCAGCGATTCGCAGCAAGGCGGCCCTCAGGCATCGGCGTTCACGTGCGTTTCATCGGCCTTCATCTGCGTTCCGGGGATTTGCGCCGTACCGCTCACAGCTCGTATTCGTAGTCGATCGTGAGCGGCGCGTGATCGGAAAAGCGCTTGCGGACGTAGATGTCGCACGCGCGCGCCGTCGCCGCGATGCCGGGCGTGGCGATCTGGTAGTCGATCCGCCAGCCGACGTTCTTCGCCCACGCGCGGCCGCGATTCGACCACCAGGTGTAGCGCTCCGGCCGCGGGTCGAGGCGCCGGAAGACGTCCACGAAGCCGTGCGCCTCGAAGACGCCGGTGAGCCATTCGCATTCCTCCGGGAGGAAGCCGGAATGCTTGCGGTTGGCGCGCGCGTTCCTGATGTCGATCTCCTTGTGCGCGATGTTCCAGTCGCCGCACAGCACGAACTCGCGTCCGCACGCGCGCATCGCCGCGAGCTTCGGGAGGAACCGCTCCATGAAGGAGAACTTGCGCGCCTGCGCTTCCTCGCCGCTCGAGCCCGAGGGCAGGTAGAGGGAGGCCACGCTCAGCTTGCCGAAGTCGGCCTGGAGGAAGCGGCCCTGCGCGTCGACGTCGGCGATGCCGAGCCCGAGCGTGACGTTGTCGGGCTCGCGCGCCGAGTAGATCGCGACGCCGCTGTAGCCGCGCTTCTGCGCCGGGTGGAAGAAGGCGTGCAGCCCGCGGGGCGCGAGGAGGGCACGCGGCAGGTCCGCCTCCTGCGCCTTGATCTCCTGCAGGCACACGACGTCGGGCCGCTGCCGGCGCATCCAGGGCGCGAAGCCCTTGCTCGCCGCCGAGCGCAGGCCGTTCACGTTGAGGGTGATGATGCGCATGTCGACCCGCGATGGTAACCTCTGGGCCACGACGATGAACGCGGCTGCCGCTCCCGTGCCCACCTCCGATCGCGAAGCCTTCCGCCGCGAGTTCGTCGAGTTCGCGATCCGCGCCGGGGTGCTGTGCTTCGGCGAGTTCCGCACCAAGGCGGGACGGCAATCGCCGTACTTCTTCAACGCCGGGCTGTTCAGCGACGGCGAAAGGCTGGGCGAGCTCGCGCGCTACTACGCGCGTGCGGCGCTCGCCTCCGGCATCGGCTTCGACGTCCTGTTCGGGCCGGCCTACAAGGGCATCACCCTCGCCTCCGCGACCGCCGTCGCCCTTGCCGGGCTCGGTCACAATGTGCCGTTTTGCTTCAATCGCAAGGAGGCGAAGGACCACGGGGAGGGAGGCAGCATCGTCGGAGGGCCGCTCGCGGGGCGCGCCCTCATCGTGGACGACGTGATCACCGACGGCGCCTCGAAGCGCGAGGCGATCGAGATCATCCGCGCGGCCGGCGCCACCCCCGCTGGCGTGCTAATTGCTCTCGACCGTCAGGAACGCGGCCAGGGCAGCCTCTCGGCGAGCCAGGAAGTGACGCGCGATTTCGGCGTGCCCGTGACCGCCATCGCCACGCTCGAGGACGTGCTCGCGACGCTGCGCGCGCGTGCGGGGGAGCGCGCGAACGTCGAACGTATCGAGGCATACCGCGGGCGCTACGGCATCGCGCCCGCGTAGCGAATCCCGCGCACGGGAGGCCGAAGAAAATGAAAAGGACGCTGGGGCTGCTGCTGATCGCGCTGCACGCGCCGTTCGCCGCCGCGGTCTACAAATGCGTGGACGAGCAGGGCCACACCCGCTTCGGCGATACGCCGCCCTCGGGCTGCGGCAACGTGCCGATCTACGAGGAGACGCCCTCGGGCAACGTCATCCGCCGCATCGATCCGACGCCCACGCCGCAGCAGCTCGAGCTGCGCCACGAGGAGGAGGTGCAACGCAAGAAGGAGGCGCTCGCCGCCGCGGAGCAGAGGCGCAAGGACCTCGCGCTCCTGAACACCTACGACAGCCCCGCCGAGTTCGACATGGCGCGCGACCGCAACATCGAGCCCGTGAGCGGCCGCATCAAGGCGGCGCAGGAGCGGCTGAAGGAGCTCGACGTGCGCAAGCAGCAGATCGACGAGCAGATGAAGACGTACGCGCGCCCGGCGCAGGAAGGCAAGGAGGCGCAGGCGCCCGCCTGGCTCGTCGCGAACCTCCAGCAGGTGCACGACGAGAAGAAGATGCTCACCGACGCCCTCGTGCGCTACCACAAGGAGATCGACGACCTGCGCCTGCGCTACGAAAACGACAAGAAGCGCTGGCTCGCGCTCAAGGCCGCCGGCGGCTCGCTTCCGCCGCCCGGTGCGAGCCCGACGCAGGCCGACCCGGCGCCCGCGCGACGCCGCACCGGCTCCTAGCCGGCGAGCTTGCGCCGCAAAATTTCGCCCGCCTGCGCCGGGTTGGCCTTGCCCTGCGTCGCCTTCATCACCTGGCCCACGAGCGCGTTGAACGCCTTCTCCTTGCCGGCGCGGTAGTCGTCGACGAGCTTGCCGTGATCGGCGAGCACACGGTCCACCGCCGCTTCGAGCGCGCCGGCGTCGGAGATCTGGGTGAGGCCGCGCTTCGCGATGATCGCATCCGGCTCGCCCTCGCCGTCGGCCATCGCCTGCAGCACCGACTTCGCCGCCTTGGCGGACACGGTGCCATCCTGGACGCGCCGCAGCAGTGCGACGAGACCGTCCGCGCCGATCGGCGAATCGCCGAAATCCGCGCCCTTGTCGTTCAGCAGGCCCGCGAGCTCTCCGGTGATCCAGTTCGCGGACAAACGCGCATCGAGCCCCGCAGCGACCGCGTGCTCGAAGAACGCCGCCTTCTCCCGGCTCTCGGTGGCGAGGCTCGCCGCGTAAGCCGTGAGCCCGTGGTCCTTCTCGTATCGCGCGCGCAGCTCCGCGGGCAATGCCGGCATCGACCGCCGGACTTCCTCGATCCACGACGGCGCGATCTCGAGCGGCAGCAGGTCGGGGTCCGGGAAATAGCGGTAGTCCTCGGCCTGCTCCTTGGTTCGCATCGGCCGCGTCTCGCCGCGCTCCGGATCGAAGAGCCGCGTCTCCTGCAGCACCGTGCCCCCGTCCTCGAGGAGCTCCGCCTGGCGGCGCGCCTCGAACTCGATCGCCTTCTCGAGGAAGCGGAAGGAGTTGAGGTTCTTGATCTCGCAGCGCGTGCCGAGCGGCGCGCCCGGGCGGCGCACCGAGACGTTGGCGTCGCAGCGGAAGGAGCCCTCCTGCATGTTGCCGTCGCAGATGCCGATCCAGCGCACCAGCGCATGCAGGGCCTTCGCATAGGCGACCGCCTCCGCGGCCGAGCGCATGTCGGGCTCGGAGACGATCTCGAGGAGCGGCGTGCCGGCGCGGTTCAGGTCGATGCCGCTCGCGCCGTGGAAATCCTCGTGCAGCGATTTTCCCGCGTCCTCCTCGAGGTGCGCGCGCACGAGCCGCACGCGCTTCTCGCTCTCGCCCAGCACGATGGCGATCGCGCCCCCCGAGACGACGGGCTGCTCGTATTGGCTGATCTGGTAGCCCTTCGGGAGGTCGGGGTAGAAATAGTTCTTGCGCGCGAAGATGCTGCGCGCGGCGACCGTGCCGCCCACGGCGAGCCCGAAGCGGATCGCGCGTTCCACCGCGCCGCGGTTCAACACCGGGAGCGTTCCCGGGAGCGCGAGGTCCACCGCGCTCGCCTGCGTGTTGGGCGGCGCGCCGAACGCGGTCGACGCGCCCGAGAAGATCTTCGACGCGGTGGTGAGCTGCGCGTGGGTCTCCAGCCCGATGACGATTTCCCAGGTCATTGGCGGTGCCCGTTGCGAGCGAGAATCTTCGAAACGCGGATGAACGCAGATGCGACGCAGATGAACGCAGATGAACTGCAGGAAGGGATGGTTTCCTGCACATGGAGGCGTCGCGCGAAATTGGCACGAAACACTGGCGCTGCCTTATCTGCGTTCATCTGCGTTGCATCTGCGTTCATCTGCGTTCCCCGCCTTAGTCGAACCCCGGAGGGACCCGGGTATGCCAGTCGGTCGCTTGCTGATACGCGTGCGCGACGGCGAGCATGCGCGCCTCGTCCCAATAGTTGCCGACGATCTGCAATCCCACGGGAAGGCCGCCCGCGCCGAAGCCGCAGGGGATCGACATCCCGGGAAGCCCCGCGAGGTTGATCGGGATCGTGTAGAGGTCGTCGAGGTACATCTGCACCGGGTCGTCCTTCTTCGCGCCCAGCGCATAGGCGACCGAAGGCGCGGCGGGACCCGCGATCAGGTCGCACTTCGCGAAGGCCTCCGTGAAGTCGCGCGCGATGAGGCGCCGGATGCGCTGCGCCTGGAGGTAATACGCGTCGTAGTAGCCGTGGGAGAGCACGTAGGTGCCGATCATGATGCGCCGCTTCACCTCCGCGCCGAAGCCCTGCGCGCGCGTCTTCGCGTACATGTCGTTGAGGTCCGCGTATTGCGGCGCGCGGTAGCCGTAGCGCACTCCGTCGTAACGCGCCAGGTTGGAGGAGGCCTCGGCCGGCGCGATCACGTAGTACACGGGCACCGAGAGGTGCTGGGTGGGCAGCGTCACCTCGACGGGGGTCGCGCCCAGCCTCTTCAGCGCCTCGACCGCGGCGAGGATCGGGGCGGCCACGTCGTGCGCGAGGTCCTTCGTGAAGTACTCGCGCGGCAGGCCGATGCGCAGTCCCTTCACGCCGCGCCCGAGCGCGTTCGCATAGTCGTCCGTCGGCCGGTCCATGCACGTGGAGTCGCGCGGATCGAACCCGGCCATCGCGCCGAGCAGCACGGCGAGGTCGGCGGCGCTGCGCGCCATCGGCCCCGCCTGGTCCAGCGACGAGGCGAAGGCCACCATCCCGTGGCGGGAGACGCGTCCGTAGGTGGGCCGCAGCCCGCAGATCCCGGTGAACGACGCCGGCTGGCGAATCGAGCCTCCGGTGTCGGTGCCCGTGGCCGCGGGAGCGAGCGAAGCGGCGATCGCCGCGCCCGATCCGCCGGAGCTTCCGCCGGGCACCATGTCCGCGTTCCACGGGTTGCGCACCGGCCCGAAGTGCGACGTCTCGTTCGACGAGCCCATGGCGAACTCGTCCATGTTGGTCTTGCCGAGGATCACCGCTCCCTCGGCGGCGAAGCGCTCGACCACGTGCGCATCGTACGGAGCGACCCAGTCCGCGAGCATCTTCGACCCGCAGGTGGTGCGCCAGCCCTTCGCGCAGAAGAGATCCTTGTGCGCGACCGGGATGCCGGTGAGCGGCCGCGCCTCGCCGCGGGCGATGCGCTGGTCGGCCGCGCGCGCGAGGTCGAGCGTCTTCTCCGCGTCGACCGTGATGAAGGCGTTGAGGCGCGCGTTGAAGCGCTCGATGCGCGCGAGGAACGCGCGCGCGAGCTCCACCGCCGAAATCCGTTTCGCGGCGAGCTCTCGACCGAGCTCGGCGAGGGACGCTCGATGCATCGCGATTCCCGCGCGGCTACTCGATGACCTTCGGGACCAGGTAGAGGCCGTCCTCGACCTGCGGGGCGGCCGCCTGGAACGATTCGCGACGATCCTCCTCGGTGACGCGGTCCTCGCGCAGGCGCTGGGCGGCATCCTCGGGATGGGACATCGGCGCGACGTCGCGAGTGTCGACCGAGGACATGCGCCCGACCAGGCCGAGGATGCGGTTCAGCTCGTCGCGCAGGGCCTCGGCCTCCGCCTCGCCCACCTCGAGGCGGGCCAGCCGGGCGATGCTCAGGACCTGATCTCGGGACAGCATTCGAAACTCTCTCTAAGGCCTTAATTCGGCGCGAAATCGGGCTATTATAGAGGCCCGCTTCGGCCGGCGGCACGCAGCGTCTCGAAACCCTTTACGGATCAAGATGTTTTCCTTCGTTTCCAAGTATTTCTCCACGGACCTCGCGATCGATCTCGGCACCGCCAACACGCTGATCTACGTGCGCGGCAAGGGAATCGTGCTCGACGAACCGTCGGTGGTCGCGATTCGCCAGGAAGGCGGGCCCAACGGCAAGAAGACCATCCAGGCGGTAGGCCTCGCCGCGAAGCAGATGCTCGGACGCACGCCCGGCAACATCACGGCGATCCGTCCGATGAAGGACGGCGTGATCGCGGACTTCACGATCACCGAGCAGATGCTCAAGTACTTCATCAAGAAGATCCACGACAACCAGTGGTTCCGCCCCAGCCCGCGCATCGTGATCTGCGTGCCGTACGGATCGACGCAGGTCGAGCGCCGCGCGATCAAGGAGAGCGCGATCGGCGCCGGCGCTTCGCAGGTGTTCCTGATCGAGGAGCCGATGGCGGCGGCGATCGGCGCGGACCTTCCGATCGCGGATGCGACCGGCTCGATGGTCGTCGACATCGGCGGCGGCACGACGGAGGTGGGCGTGATCTCGCTCGGCGGGATCGTGTACTCGGCCTCGGTGCGCGTCGGCGGCGACAAGTTCGACGAGGCGATCATCAACTACATCCGCCGCAACTACGGCATGCTGATCGGAGAATCCACCGCCGAGCAGATCAAGAAGCAGATCGGCTCCGCGTTCCCGGGGAGCGAAGTGCGCGAGATGGAGGTGAAGGGCCGCAACCTCGCCGAGGGAATCCCGCGCTCGTTCACCATCTCCTCGAACGAGATCCTGGAGGCCCTCACCGATCCGCTGAACTCCATCGTCTCCGCCGTGAAGAGCGCGCTCGAGCAGACCCCGCCCGAGCTCGGCGCCGACATCGCGGAGAAGGGCATGGTGCTCACGGGCGGGGGCGCGCTGCTGCGCGAGCTCGACCGCCTGCTCATGGAGGAGACCGGCCTTCCGGTGATCGTGGCCGACGACCCCCTCACCTGCGTCGTCCGAGGTTCCGGCCGCGCCCTGGAGGAAATGGACAAGCTTGGCACGGTCTTCACGAATGACTGACGCCGCGGCCTTTCCTGGAGTCCGGC
Organism: Usitatibacter sp.; assembly: GCA_035516915.1. Lineage (GTDB taxonomy): Bacteria > Pseudomonadota > Gammaproteobacteria > Burkholderiales > Usitatibacteraceae > Usitatibacter. The sequence continues at coordinate 13,075 of DATIZV010000006.1, forward strand.
CCTCGAGCCATGACCACAAGCTTGGCACGGTCTTCACGAATGACTGAAGTCCCCGTTCCTCCCCACGGCTCCCGCTCCGGCCGCCGCGTCTGCGCCCGCGACTGACGCCGTGCACCTCGAGAAACCCGCCCCTCGCGATTCACTGAGCGGCGGGCTTCTTCGCTTCCGTTGATCCGCGAGCCGCCTGCGTTCTTCCATCGCGGGCCATCGCCGCTCGCGCGGCTCACCTTCTTCACGCTCGCCGCCTTCGCCGTGATGATCGCGGACCACCGCTTCCACGCGCTCGCGACGCTGCGGCTCTCGCTCAACGTGCTCGCGCAGCCGCTGCAGCAGGTGGCCGAGATGCCGTCGCAGGCGCTCGCGCGCGCCGCGGACTTCTTCACCACGCAGGGCGAGCTGCTGCGCGAGAACCGCGATCTTCGCGCGGAGCTCCTCGAGCAGTCGGCGGCCGCCCAGGAGGCGACGATGCTGCGCGCCGAGGAGGAGCACCTGCTCGCGATGGCACCCGGCCACGGCCGCTACGCCGACCACGGCGTCGTCGCCGAGGTGCTCTACACCGCGCGCAATCCGTTCACGCGCAAGATCGTCGTCGACAAGGGGCTCACGCAGGGGATCAAGGCCGGCATGCCGGTGATCGACGGCACCGGCGTCGTGGGCCAGGTGACGAGCGTCGGCACGTTCACGAGCGAGGTCACGCTGGTCACGGAGAAGGGGCAATCCGTGCCGGTGATGCTGGTGAGGAACGGCCTGCGCGCGATCGCCGTGGGATCGGGCAAGGACGGATCGATCGACATTCCGTTCATGCCGGTGTCGGCCGACGTGCGCCAGGGCGACGTCTTCGTGACCTCGGGCATCGACGGCACCTATCCGCCCGGGCTCATGGTGGCCAAGGTGTCGAGCGTGGAGAAGAACTCCGCCTATGCCTTCGCGCGCATCGTGGCCCATCCCCTGGCCGCGGTCGACAACTATCGCTTCGTGCTCCTGCTCCCCCTCGCACCGCCGCCGCCGCGCCCCGAAACGCTCGAGGAGGAAGTGCGCAAGCCCGTGAAGGAACGCCCGGCGCACGCGCCCCGGCGGCAAGGAGGCGGCGCTGCGCCCCGCTGACCTCACACCGGTCGCGCGCGACGTGATGAAGGGTCCCGCGAGCGCGGGGCTCATCTTCGGCTCGTTCCTGGTCGCCTTCCTCTTCGAGGTGCTGCCCTGGTCGGGCACCTGGCTCCTCGCGCGTCCCGACCTGGTCCTGCTCCTGCTCGTGTTCTGGACGCTGCGCGAGCCGCGCGCCGTCGGGCAGGGCGCCGCCTTCGCGATCGGCCTCCTGATGGACGTGAGCGACTCGGTCCTCCTCGGCGAGCACGCCTTCGCCTACGTGGTCGCGGTCTACGGCGCGCAGGTGCTGCGCGTGCGGATCCTCTCCTTCCACCTCCCCGAGCAGTCGCTGCACGTGCTCGGGCTCACCATGGTCGCGAGCTGCGTGATGCTGCTGCTCAACCTGCTGCTCGGCGCGGACTTCCCCGGCTTCGCCTACTTCGCCTCGCCGGTGCTCACGGCGCTCCTGTGGGCGCCGGCGGCCTGGATCCTCGACTCTGCGGCGCTGCGCCGGCGACGCGAGGCGCCGCCATGATGGTGGGGCAAGCGCTGCGCGACCCGCGCCGCGAGCTCACCATCTTCCGCAACCGCATGCTCGTGGCGGGGCTCGCGATCCTCGTCGCCTTCGGCGTGCTCGTGGCGCGCTTCGTCTGGCTGCAGGTGGTGCAGCAGCAGTACTACCACACGCTCGCGGAGCAGAACCGCATCTCGGTCGTCCCCGTCGTGCCGAGCCGCGGCCTGATCCTCGACCGCAATGGCCGCGTGCTCGCCGCCAACTACTCCGCCTACACGCTCGAGATCACGCCGAGCAAGGTGCCGAACGTGGAGGAGGCGATCGACGCGCTGTCCAAGGTGATCGAGGTCTCGCCGCGCGACCGGCGCCGCTTCCGCAAGCTCGAGGAGGAGAGCAAGAACTTCGAGAGCCTGCCGATCCGCACCCGGCTCACCGAGGAGGAGGTGGCGCGCTTCGCGGTGAACCGCTTCCGCTTTCCCGGCTTCGAGATCAAGGCGCGGCTCTTCCGCTCCTATCCCGAGGGGGAGATCGCCTCGCACGCGATCGGGTACATCGGGCGCATCAACGACGCCGACCTGGAGCGCATCGACCAGGCGGGGCTCGCCGCGAACTACAAGGGCAGCGACCACATCGGCAAGCTCGGCATCGAGGGCGCCTACGAGAAGGAGCTGCACGGCGTGACCGGCAGCGAGCAGGTGGAGATCGACGCCGGCGGACGCCCGATCCGCTCGCTCTCCCGCACCGAGCCGCAGTCGGGCGACAACGTCGTCATCACGATCGACCTGGAGCTGCAGAAGATCGCCGAGGAGGCGTTCGGCGACTACAAGGGAGCGCTGGTCGCGATCGACCCGCGCAACGGCGACGTCCTGGCGCTGGTCTCGAAGCCCGATTTCGATCCCAACCTCTTCGTGGACGGCATCGACCCGCAGAACTGGGACGCGCTCAACAACTCGCCGGACAAGCCGCTCAACGACCGGGCGCTGCGCGGCCAGTACCCGCCGGGCTCGACCATCAAGCCCTTCATGGCGCTCGCGGCGCTCGAGAGCCACAAGCGCTCGCCCTCGTACACGATCTTCGATCCCGGCTACTTCACGCTGCCGGGCGTCTCGCACCGCTACCGCGACTGGAAGAAGGGCGGCCACGGCAGGGTCGACATGCACAAGGCGATCGTGGAGTCGTGCGACACGTACTTCTACGGGCTCGCCAACGAGCTCGGCATCGACGCGATCCACGACTACCTCTCGCGCTTCGGCTTCGGGACGAGGACCGGCATCGACATCGAGGGCGAGCTTCCCGGCCTCGCGCCCTCGCCGCAATGGAAGATGCAGCGCTTCGGGCAGAAGTGGTACGCGGGCGACACGGTGAGCGTGGGCATCGGCCAGGGGTACATGCTCGCCACGCCGATGCAGCTCGCGGCGGCGACCGCAATGCTCGCGAACGGCGGCATCCCGGTGCACCCGCACCTGCTCAAGGCGATCCAGGACGCGAAGACCCACGAGGACCATCCGTACGTGCCGCCCGCCGGCAGCCGGGCGCCCATCGTGAGCGCGGCGAACCTCGCGATCATCCGCAGCGCGATGGAGGACGTGACGAAGCCCGGGGGAACGGCGGCGCAGACCGGCGCGGGAGCGAGCTACTCCATCGCGGCGAAGACGGGCACCGCGCAGGTGGTGGCAATGAAGCAGGGCGAGCGCTACGACGAGAAGCGCATGAAGCGCGAGCACTGGGACCACGCCCTTCTCATCGCCTTCGCGCCCGCCGACAATCCCAGGCTCGCGCTCGCGATCCTCGTGGAGAACGGCGAGCACGGCGGAAGCACCGCGGGACCGATCGCGCGCGCGGTCTTCGACTACTACCTCACGGGCAGGAAGCCCGTCATCAAGTCCCTGCCGCCGCCGCCGGAGACGGGCAGCATCCAGGAAGAGGAGGAACATGATTAACCGCGCCTTCGATTTCCTCGCGCGGCGCATCGACGGACCGCTCATGGCGGCCATCGCGCTCACCGTGGCCCTCGGGCTCACGGTCGTCTATTCCGCTTCGGGAGGCGGATCCTTCGACCGCGTCCTCAGCCAGTCGCGCAACCTCGCGTTCGCGCTCGTCGCTCTCTGGCTCTTCGCGCAGGTCCACCCGCAGACGCTCATGCGCCTCGCGTTCCCGGCGTACGTGGCGGGGCTCGCCCTCCTGGTCGGCGTCGCGCTCTTCGGCGAGGTGCGCAACGGCGCGCGACGCTGGCTGAACCTCGGCTTCACCACGCTGCAGCCCTCCGAGGTGATGAAGATCGCGGTGCCGCTGGCGCTCGCCTGGTACTTCCACCGCCACGAGGAGGGCGTGCGCCTGCGCGACTTCGCGCTCGCCGGCGTGATGCTCGCCGTTCCGGTCGCGCTCATCGCGCGCGAGCCGGACCTCGGCACGGCGCTGCTCGTCTTCGCCTCCGGCTTCTTCGTGATCTTCCTCGCCGGGCTCTCGTGGCGCGTGCTGCTCTCGATCCTCGTGGCCGGCGCCGCGGCGGTGCCCTTCATCTGGCCGATGCTGCACGACTACCAGCGCCAGCGCATCCTCACGCTCCTCGACCCGACGCAGGATCCGCTCGGCGCCGGCTACCACATCATCCAGTCGACCATCGCGATCGGCTCCGGCGGCATCCTCGGCAAGGGCTGGCTCAACGGCACGCAGGCCCAGCTCGACTTCGTGCCCGAGCGCTCCACCGACTTCATCCTCGCGGTGTTCGGCGAGGAGTTCGGGCTCATCGGCAACGTCATCCTCATCGTGCTCTACGTCCTCATCATCGCGCGCGGGATGATGATCGCGGCCAACGCCTCGACCGTGTTCGCGCGGCTCACGTCGGGCGCGATCACGCTCACGTTCTTCACCTACGCGTTCGTGAACATGGGCATGGTGAGCGGCATCCTGCCGGTGGTCGGCGTGCCGTTGCCGATGATCAGCTACGGCGGCACGGCGCTCCTTTCCGTGCTCGCGGGATTCGGCATCCTGATGTCGATCTCGACCCACAAGCAGCTGGTGTCGAGTTGAGGCTCGCGATCGTGCTCCTCGTGCTGGCGATCGCCGCCGCGGGCTGCGCGACGACGGCGAAGCGCCATCCGTACTACTCCGACGACGGCCCGCCGGACAAGGTGCCCGACGGCCTGGACCGGGTCGCCGACGCGGTGCCGCACGACGAGCCGTACAACGCCTTCGCGAACCGTCCCTACACCGTCTTCGGGACGACCTACGTGCCGATCGCGGACCGCCAGCCGTTCCGCCAGCGCGGCCTCGCGTCGTGGTACGGGCGCAAGTTCCAGGGCCAGAAGACCGCGTCCGGCGAGCCCTACGACATGTTCAAGATGACGGCGGCGCACAAGACGCTGCCGATCCCGAGCTACGCCAAGGTGACCAACCTCGCGAACGGCAAGTCGGTGATCGTGCGCATCAACGACCGCGGGCCGTTCTACTCCAACCGCATCATCGACCTCTCCTACGCCGCCGCCGCGAAGATCGGCCTCGCCGCGAAGGGAAGCGGCATGGTCGAGGTGGAGCGCGTCTTCGAGGCGCCGAAGGAGGATCGCGACAAGGCCTCGCCGGCGGTCGAGCCGCGAGCGAGCGAGACGCGGGCCGGCGAGACGCAAGCGCACCCGGGCCCGGCGAACGAAGCGCCGATCCCGGCGACGACCCGGGCTGAGGCGAAGGACGTGGTCGCCGCGGCGCCGTCCGTTCCCGCCGTCCGCACGCCGGCCGCCGCGCAAGACCCCGGCTCCCTCTGGGTGCAGCTCGGCGCATTTTCCACGCGCGAAGCGGCCGAGGTGTTCCGCGACAAGGCGGCGCACGACCTGCCCTGGATCCTCGAGCCGATTCGCATCGTGCAAGGCGCGGGACTCAGCCGCGTGCGGCTCGGGCCCTATCGCAATCGCGAGGAAGCCGAGGCGATCGCCGCGAAGGTCCGCCAATCGGCCGGTTACGCGCCGGCCGTCGTCGACCGCTGAGCCATTCGCAATCTCCGGAATCCGCAATGAAGGCACTCCTCGCCGTGCTCCTTTCGTGCGCGGCCCTCGCCGCGCGCGCAGGTGCCCCCGCAGAAACCGTGGATCCGCCGCCGATCGCCGCGCGCGCCTATGTGCTCGTCGACGCGTTGAGCGGGCAAACCCTCGCGGCGCGCGACGCGGACGAGCGCTTCGATCCGGCCTCGCTCACCAAGCTCATGACCTCCTACGTGGTCTTCGCGGCGCTTCGCGACCACGAGATCGACGAGGACCGCCCGATCGCGCCCTCGGCGAGCGCGGCGAACGCCGCCGGCGCGCGCATGTTCCTCGAGGCGGGCAAGCCGGTGACGATCCACGAGCTGCTGCAGGGGCTGATCGTGGACTCCGGCAACGACGCCGCCATCGCGCTCGCCCAGGCGATCGCCGGAAGCGAGGAGCGCTTCGTGGAGCGCATGAACCGCGAGGCGCAGCGGCTGGGGCTCGCCGACACGCATTTCGCGAACCCGACCGGCGCGCCCGGTCCGGACCACTACTCGACCGCGCGCGACCTCGCGAAGCTCGCGCTCGCGTTGATCCGCGACTTTCCCGACCGCTATCCGCTGTATGGGCAGAAGGAATTCGCCTACAACGGGCTGCGGCAAGCCAACCGCAACCGCCTGCTCTGGAGCGATCCCGCCGTGGACGGCGTGAAGGCCGGCGAGACCGATGCCGCGGGCTACTGCCTGGTCGCTTCGGCCAGGCGCGGCGAGCGCCGGCTCGTCGCCGTGGTCCTCGGCGCGCGGACCGACGGCCTGCGCACCTCGGAGAGCCAGAAGCTCCTCAACTTCGGCTACCAGGCGTACGAGACGCGCCGCGTGTACGCGAAGGGCAAACCGGTCGCCGAGCCGCGCATCTACAAGGGAACGAAATCGCGCGTCGCCCTCGGCTTCGCGCACGACGTCTGGCTCACGCTGCCGAGCGGCCGGTTCGACGGGATCCGCGCGGTTCTCGTCACGCGCCAGCCGTTCGTCGCTCCGCTTGCCGCGGGGGAGAAAGCGGGGATAATGAAGCTCATGCGCGACAATGCGCCGCTCGCGCAATTCCCGGTCGTCGCCCTCGAGGGCGTGCCGGTATCCGGCTTCCTGTCCCGCGGCTGGGACACCCTCAAACTGATGGTCCGATCCTCGCCATGACTTCTCCCATCGCCCACTTCAACGGCGAGCTGATGCCGCTCGACCGCATCCACATCTCGCCGCTGGACCGCGGCTTCATCTTCGGCGACGGCGTCTACGAGGTGATCCCCGTGTACGACGGCGTGCCCTTGCGCGCGCGCGAGCACTTCGAGCGGCTGCAGCGCTCGATGGACGAGATCCGGCTCGAGAACCCGCACACCGTGGAGGGCTGGATCGAGCTCACCCGCGCGCTCCTCGCCCACCATCCCGGCAACCAATCGGTGTACGTCCAGGTGACGCGCGGCGCGCCGGCCCGGCGCGACCACGTGATCCCGAGGGGCCTCGCGCCGACCGTCTTCATGATGTGCCAGCCGCTCTCCACCCCGCCGCGCGAGGCGGTCGAGAACGGCGTCGCGTGCGTCACCGCGCCCGACTTCCGCTGGCAGAAGTGCCACATCAAGTCCACGTCGCTCCTCGGCAACGTGCTCGCGCGCCAGATTTCGGCGGACGCGGGTGCCGCGGAGACGATCCTCATCCGCGACGGCTTCGTCACCGAGGCCTCGTCGTCCAACGTCTTCGTCGTGAAGCGGGGCGTGGTCGCCGCGCCGCCGCGCGACAACCTGATCCTGCTCGGCATCACCTACGATCTCCTCACGCGCCTCGCGGACGAGGGAAAGATCGAGCTCGAGATCCGCGCGGTCTCCGAGGCCGAGCTGCGTGCGGCGGACGAGGTCTGGCTCTCCTCCTCGACGAAGGAAGTCCTCGCCGTCACGACGATCGACGGCGAGCCCGTCGGAAACGGGAAGCCCGGCCCGGTCTTCCGCCGCATGCACGCGCTCTACCAGGACTACAAGAAGACGCTCGCGGCGGGGCGGCGCGTGGCGGCTTGAACCGGAGCACGCGCGGCACCACCTGGAGTTCATGAATCCGCCCATGAACAGCCCGCCCGAGAACCCGCCTTCGCTCCTCACCTTCCCGTGCGTCTTCCCGATGAAGGTGATGGGGCGCCGCGAGGACGGCTTCGCGCAGCTGGTCTCCGAGATCGTCATGCGCCATGCGCACGATTTCCGTCCCGAGACGATGGAGATGCGCCCTTCGAAGAACGCGCGCTACCTGTCGCTCACGGTGGTGATCAACGCGCGCTCGCGGGAGCAGCTCGACGCGCTCTACTCGGAGCTTTCCAGGCATCCGATGGTGATGATGGTGCTGTGAGGATCCGCCGCCTCGGCCGCGTGGCCTACGAGCCCACGTGGCGCGCGATGCGCTCGCTCACGGAGCGCCGCGACGCCTCGGTCGAGGACGAGCTCTGGCTCCTCGAGCATCCCCCCGTCTTCACGCTCGGCCTCGCCGGCCGCCGCGAGCACGTCCTCGCGCCCGGCGCGGTTCCGGTCGTGCAGACCGATCGCGGGGGCCAGGTGACCTACCACGGGCCGGGCCAGGTGGTGGCCTACGCCATGGTGGACCTCAGGCGCCGCTCGCTCGGCGTGAAGGAGCTGGTACGCCGGCTCGAGCAGGCGGCGATCGACGTCCTCGCCGGCTACGGCATCGCGGGCGAGCGCCGCGCGGGGATGCCCGGCGTCTATGTCCGCGGCGCGAAGATCGCCGCGGTGGGGCTGCGCGTCGCGCGCGGCTGCACTTATCACGGCCTCGCCCTCAATGCGAGCCTCGACCTGGAGCCCTTTTCGCGCATCGATCCCTGCGGCTATCCGGGTCTTGCCTGCACGCAAATGGCGGACCTCGGGGTCCGTGATAGCATCGATGCAGTGCAGCAAAAGCTTTCCGACTCGCTCGAGCGATGCCTGATCCCGACCTGAAGCTGCAGCAGAAACGCGCGCTCAAGACCGCCCGCATTCCGATCAGGGTGGCCGAGCGGGGCGAGCCGCTTCGCAAGCCCGAATGGATCCGCGTGCGCGCCGGCGGCGGCGAGCGCTTCCACGAGATCAAGCGCATCCTGCGCGAGGCGAGCCTGCACACCGTGTGCGAGGAAGCGTCGTGCCCGAACATCGGCGAGTGCTTCGGCCACGGCACCGCCACGTTCATGATCCTCGGCGACCTCTGCACGCGCCGCTGCCCGTTCTGCGACGTCGCGCACGGCCGCCCGCGCCCGCCCGATCCCGAGGAGCCGCGCCATCTCGCCGAGACCATCGCGGCGATGAAGCTCGCGTACGTGGTCGTGACGAGCGTCGATCGCGACGACCTCAAGGACGGCGGCGCCGCGCATTTCGTCGAATGCATTCTCCAGGTGCGCGCGCTTTCGCCCGCCACGCGCATCGAGATCCTCACGCCGGATTTCCGCGGACGCCTCGAGCGCGCGCTCGCGATCCTCGCCGAGGCGCCGCCGGACGTGATGAACCACAACCTCGAGACCGTGCCGCGTCTCTACCGTGAGGCGCGCCCCGGATCCGACTACGCGCATTCGCTGCGCCTGCTCGCCGACTTCAAGGCGGCGCATCCGGCGGTCCCGACGAAGTCGGGGCTGATGGTCGGCCTCGGCGAGACCCACGAGGAGATCCTCGAGGTGATGCGCGACCTGCGCGCGCACGGCGTGGACATGCTCACCATCGGCCAGTACCTGCAGCCCTCGAGGCATCACCTTCCCGTCGCGCGCTACGCGCATCCGGACGAGTTCCTCCGGTTCGGGGAGGCGGCATCGAGCATGGGTTTCGTCAACGCCGCGTGCGGCCCGATGGTGCGCTCCAGCTACCACGCGGACCGCCAGGCCGCCGACGCCGGCCTCGCCCGACCGAACGCCCCCGGCGGCGCATAATGGCGCCATGGAACGAGCCGCCCTCGCGACCCTCGCAGCGCTGCTGGCGCTCGCCGCGTATCCCGCGCAGGCGCAGATCTACCGCTGCACTTCGCCCTCGGGAGATGTGACCTACCAGCAGGACCCGTGCGCCGCGCGCGAAAGCACGAAGGTGGTCGACGTGCCCGCGAGCTATCCGGCCGTGGATAGCGCCGAACGCGACCGGCTCTTCGCCCGGGAGGCTGCCCTCGACCAGCGCCTCGAAGCGGAGCGCGAGCGCTGGAGCCGGGAGACGATCGCGCAAGCGATGCAGCCGGCGCCGATGCCCGCGGCGGACGAGGTGCCCGACGTCGTTTGGGCCGGCGTACCGGTGGGGTTCCATCGTTGGCATCCGCGCCGCGCCGGAATGCGCGGCGGGATGCGGCCCAACTAGCGCTCCCGGCGTTTCACCAGCGCGTTCGCCTCGCCCTTCGGCAGGCACCCGATTCCGCCACCCGGGTCGGCGCAATACCGTTATCCGGTCAATCGCCTTATACTCGCGGCCGCGATATGGATCGATTCAAGGAGCTCACCACCTTCGTGGAAGTAGCGCAGCGCGGCAGCCTCTCGGCCGCCGCGCGCGAGGAAGGCATCACGCCGGCGATGGTCGGGCGGCGCATCGACCAGCTGGAGGAGCGCCTCGGGGTGAAGCTCTTCAAGCGTTCGACGCGCAAGGTCACCCTCACCCCCGAGGGAACGACGTTCTACGACGATTGCCACCGCGTCCTCGAGGAGCTGCGCGCCGCCGAGGAGAGCCTCAGCGTCGGCGCGAAGAGCGCTTCGGGCCGGCTCATCGTCACCGCGCCCACGGCATTCGGACGCAAGCACATCGCGCCGCACCTGCCGGCGTTCATCGCCGAGCATCCGCGCCTCGCGATCACGCTGCACCTGTCCGAGCGGCTCGTGGACCTCAAGAACGAGCGCTTCGACCTGGCGATCCGCATCGCCGACATGAAGAGCGCCGATCTCATCGCGGCGAAGCTCGCGCGCAACCACCGCGTCGTGTGCGGCTCGCCCGCCTACTTCAAGCGTGCCGGCCGCCCGAGGGGGCTGGCGGACCTCGCACGGCACAACTGCCTGGTCACCAGCACCGAGGACGGCGCCGCGGATGCATGGAGCTTCTTCGACAAGGGACGGCCGGTCACGGTGAAGGTCTCGGGAAACCTGCAGTGCAACGACGGCGAGGTGCTCACCCGCTGGGCGATCGCCGGCGAAGGCCTCGCATGGCGCTCGGCGTGGGAGGTGAGCGAGGAGGTGAAGCGCGGCCGGCTCGTCACGGCGCTCGACGAGCACGCGATGCCCGGCAACAACGTCTACGCGGTCTACGCGGAGCGGCGCCTCCTTCCGGCGAAGGTGAAGTTCTTCATCGATTTCCTGCGCCGGACGTTCGGCGACCCGCCGTATTGGGAGTGAAACCGGGGACAGACCACATTTTCCAAAGGGCGAAATGCGAGGAAGCGCCTGTCATTTCGCGCATTGGAAAATGTGGTCTGTCCCCGGTTTCACCGAAACTGCTTCACGACGTGATGCTGCCGGCGGCTCACCGGCAGCTTCTCGCCGGTTCCCTTGATTACCACCGCCCATCCGGATTCGCTCTCCTCGGCGTTGCGCGCGAACCCCGCGACCGCATGGCGGGCGACGAGGCAGTTGCGGTGCACGCGCACGAACGCTTCCCCGAACTCCTCCTCGAGCCGCGTGAGCGACTCCTCGACGAGATACTCGCGCTCGACGGTGCGCACCGTGACGTACTTGAGCTCGGCGCGCAGGTAGAGGATCTCGGCGACCGGCACCAGGTGGATCTTGCCGCGCTCGTGCACGGAGAGGTGGCGGCGCGGCTGGTTCGCCGCGGCGTCGAGCGCCTCGCGGCTGGGCGGCGCGGCCGCCCGCGCCTTGTTGAGCGCGGCGAGCAGTCGCTCCAGGCGGATCGGCTTGAGCAGGTAGTCGATCGCGTTCACCTCGAAGGCCTTGATCGCGTAGCTGTCGAACGCGGTGGTGAAGATGATGGCCGGCGGGTTGGCCATTCCGGCGATGTGCCGGGCGGCCTCCATGCCGTCGATCTCCGGCATGCGGATGTCGAGCAGCACGATGTCCACCTTCTCGCGGTTGAGGACGTCGAGCACCTCGCGGCCGTTGCGCGCCTCGTCGACGATCGTGAGCGGGAAGCGTTCGCGGCACTCGTCGAGCAGGTCGCGCAGCCGCTGGCGCGCCGGCGCCTCGTCGTCTGCGATGAGGATGCGCGGCACGTCGTTCTGCGCGAGCGTCATGCGGCCCCCGTGAGATAGGGCATGCGGATCGTGACGCGGTAGGACCCCTCGTCCACCTCGGACTTCATGCTCGCTTCCGCGTCGAAGTGCAGCTGCAGGCGCTCGCGGATGTTGGCGATCGCCATGCGGTTGCCGGCCGGGCTGCGGCTCCCGGCGGGAACCGGGTTGACGAGCGTCATGACGAGCTGCGGGCCGTCGCGCCGCACCTCGATCGACACCTCGCCGCCCTCGGGGGAGGGCTCGATGCCGTGGTACACGGCGTTCTCCACCAGGGGCTGCAGGACGAGCGGCGGCACCAGCGCGTCGCCCGGCATCGCGTCGATGCGCCAGGAAACGCGCAGCCGCTCGCCCAGGCGCAGGCTCTCGATCGCGAGGTACTGGCGCGCGAGCTCCACCTCCTCGGAGATCGGCGCGAGCGTCCGGTTCTCGGACATCAGCACCCGGAAGAGATCCGCCATGTCCTCGAGCGCGCGCTCGGCGCGCCGCGGCTCCGAGCGGATGAGCGAGATCACCGCGTTGATGCTGTTGTAGAGGAAGTGCGGACGGATGCGGGCCTGCAGCGCCTGGATGCGCGCATCGGCGATCGCCGGGACGAGCGCCCGCGCGCGCAGGTCGAAGTAGGCGAGCGTCACCCCGGTGGCGAAGAGCACCAGCGCGCCGATGCGCGGGAAGGGGACGCCGGCGTAGTCCGGGAACAGGCTTCCGACGCCGCGCCACGCGGCCCAGGAAACCGCCAGCTCGAAGGCCGCGACCGCCGCGATCGACCGCGGGTAGCCGAGCGCGTGCAGCAAGCGCCGTGCGCCGCACAGCGCGAACAGGCTCGCGATCAGCACGGGCTCGGTGAACGCGGCGAGGAGGACGAACTCGAAGGGGGCCGCCGCGAGCCGCGGCGCGCGCATCACGGCGGCGGCGGCGAGCAGCAGGTTCACCACGACCAGCGAGCGCAGCATGATGCCCAGGTTGCAGAAGTTGGGCAGCCGGATCCCTGCAGCCGTCTGATTTATACTCGCCACGTTCCCCATTTGGCCATCGCCGCCGTTTCCATGCAACAAGACGAGAAGCCCGCCGGGAAGGCGAGCGCCGGCAAGGCATGGTCGGGCCGATTCGGCGAGCCCATCGACGAGCTCACGAAGCGCTTCAACGCTTCCGTCGATTTCGACCGGCGGCTCGCGGAATTCGACGTCCAGGGCTCGCTCGCGCACGCGCGCATGCTCGCGCGGCGCGCGATCCTGTCCGCCGAGGACCTCGCCGCGATCGAGCGCGGGATGGCGCGCATCCTCGAGGAGGTGCGCTCGGGCACCTTTTCCTGGTCGATCGAGCACGAGGACGTGCACCTCAACATCGAGCACCGGCTCACGGAGCTCGTCGGGGACGCCGGCAAGCGCCTGCACACCGCGCGCTCGCGCAACGACCAGGTCGCGACCGACCTCCGCCTGTGGCTGCGCAACGAGATCGACCTCGTCCTCGCGCTGCTGCGCCGCGTACGCGAGCGCCTCCTCGGCCAGGCCGAGCGCAACGCCGCGACGCTGATGCCGGGCTTCACGCACCTGCAGGTGGCGCAGCCGGTGACCTTCGGCCACCACCTCATGGCGTATTTCGAGATGTTCACGCGCGACGCCGAACGCCTCGCCGATTGCCGGCGCCGCGCCAACTTCCTGCCGCTCGGAGCCTCCGCGCTCGCCGGCACGAGCTACCCCATCGACCGGGAATGGGTCGCGCGCGAGCTCGGCTTCGACGGGGTGTGCGAGAACTCGCTCGATGCGGTCTCGGACCGCGATTTCGCGGTCGAATTCGTGGCCGCCGCGGCGCTCGCCATGGCGCACGTCTCGCGCCTCGCCGAGGAGCTGGTGATCTGGACCAGCCCGCGCTTCGGCTTCGTCGCGATTCCCGACCGGTTCTGCACCGGCTCCTCGATCATGCCGCAGAAGAAGAACCCGGACGTGCCGGAGCTCATGCGCGGCAAGACCGGGCGCGTGTACGGCGCGCTCGTGGCCCTCCTCACGCTCCTCAAGGGGCAGCCGCTCGCCTACAACAAGGACAACCAGGAGGACAAGGAGCCGCTCTTCGACGCCGCGGATACGCTGCGCGACGTGCTCGCGATCCTCGCCGAGCTGCTGGGCGGCCTCGAGGCGCGGCCCGAACGAATGCGCGAGGCGCTCGCCGAGGGCCACGCGACCGCGACCGACCTCGCCGACTACCTCGTGCGCAAGGGAATGCCGTTCCGGGACGCCCACGACGTGGTGTCGCGCGCAGTGCGGGCGGCCGAGGCGGCCGGGAAGGACCTTTCGCGGGTGCCGCCCGCGGAGCTCGCCCGCTTCTCGCCCCTCATCGGCGAAGACGTCGCGCGGGTGCTCACGGCGGAAGGCTCGGTCGCATCGCGCAGCCACATCGGCGGAACCGCGCCGGAAGCGGTGCGCGCCGCGATCGAGCGCGCGAAGAAGCGGCTCTGACCGTTTCCCGCGGCTACGCCGCCTCCTCGGTCTTCTTCGCCTCGAAGATGCGGCAGATCTTGCGCGTTTCGGGCCCCGAGAGGCGGTCGCCCATCCGTCCGCAGCGAAAGATGCGCTGCGAGAGCTTCTGGCACCAGCTGCAGTTGTGGCACACGCCGAAGGGAGCGCCCTCGTTGTCCTCCTGCAGCGTCGTGAGCGCCTCGCGCAGCGCCGAGACCGCGTTGCGGATGCGGTTCGGGCTGATGTTGCGGGTGGCGTTCTGCCAGGCGAGCGTGGGCTGGGCCTCGTAGAGCAGGCTCTCGCCCGCGGGCGAGAGCCTCAGGCGCACGACGCGCCGGTCGACGTCGTCCTCGAAGCGCTCGATGAGGCCGCGCCGGTCGAGGAGGAGCAGCGTCTGCGAGACGGTGCCCTTGGTGAGGCCGAGGTATTCCGCGAGCGCCTGCGGCGTGTTGGAATAGCGGTTCGCCTTGCTGAGGTAGATGAGGGACTGCAGGTGCACCGGCTGGAGGGATTCGTCGCCGCCGGCGCGGCGCAGCTCCGTGCGCATCAGGTTGCCGAGCCGCTCGACCAGCTCGAGAAGGACGATCGGGTTCTTGTCCAGTCGCGCCTCCGGACCGCGGATGACGTCCGCTTCCGCCCATTAGTATCGGGTCGATACGGAAAAGTCAAGGATTTGATGCGCCGATTTTTCGTATCGGCTCGAAACCAACCCGCCGAAAGCGGCCGGCAGTGCCCGATTTCGTCGCTTTGCGACGCGCCGGATCAGCTCCAGCGCACGCGCTCGCCCGACTGAGCCTCGATCAGGCGCGCGAGCGAAGCGAACAATTCCTCGCCGCTCCTCGTGTCGCGCCACGCGCCCTCGCGCGACGCGAAGTGGAAGCCCCCGGAGCGCGCGGCGACCCAGATCTCGCGGTTCGGCGTCTGGCGGTTCACGATGATGCGGCTCGCGCCGGGACACTCGATCGCGAGCACGCCGCCCTCGAGGTCGACGTCGAGCGCCTCGTGGCGCGCGAGATCCGACTCGATGCGCTCGAGCACGGCATCGACGGCGCGGTGGAATTCCGATTCGTTCATAATCCCCGCCATGATACGCGCCGCCGCGCTCCTCGCCGCCCTTCTCGCCCTCGCCGCGTGCGGGCAGAAGGGGCCGCTCCGGCTCCCTCCCCAGACGCCGCCCGCCGTTCCGCCGCCGGCCCCCGCCGCGCCGCCTTCCTCGCCATGAACGCGCTGCAGCGCGTCGAGGGCGAGTTGCGCCTCGAGGGCGCCTCGCTCGAGGAGATCGCGCGGCGCTTCGGCACGCCGTGCTACGTGTATTCGCGCGCCGCGATCGAGTCCGCGTTCCGCGACTTCGACGAGGGGCTCGCCGGGCTCGACCACCTCGTGTGCTACGCGGTGAAGGCGAACTCGAACCTCGCGATCCTCGACCTGCTCGCCCGCCTCGGGGCGGGCTTCGACATCGTCTCGGGCGGCGAGCTCGCGCGCGTCCTGGCGGCGGGCGGGCGCGCCGAGCGGGTGATCTTCTCCGGAGTCGGCAAATCGGAAGCGGAGATGCGCGCGGCGCTCGAAGCGGGCATCAAGTGCTTCAATGTCGAGAGCGAGGCCGAGCTCGAGCGCCTGGATGCCGTCGCCGCGGCGGCCGGCCGGCGCGCGAGCGTCGCGCTGCGCGTCAACCCCGACGTGGACGCGCGTACCCATCCCTACGTCTCCACGGGAATGGCGGGAAACAAGTTCGGCATTCCGCATGCGCGTGCGCTCGCCGCGTACCGCCTCGCCGGGCGACTTGCGCACCTTCGCGTCACGGGCATCGGCTGCCATATCGGATCGCAGATCCTGGAGACCGCCCCGCTCGCGGAGGCGCTCGAGCGCGTGCTGGAGCTCGCGGACGCGCTCGCCGCGCAAGGCTTCCCGATCGAGCACCTCGACCTCGGCGGCGGCCTCGGAATCCGTTACCGCCCGGAGGAACAGGCACCCGATGTCCGCGCCTATTGCCGGCGCCTCGCGCAGCGACTCGCGGGCCGGCGCATCCAGGTGCTCGTCGAGCCCGGCCGCGCGATCGTGGGCGCCGCCGGCATCCTCCTCACGCGCGTCGAGTACCTGAAGCTCGACAAGGCGAAGCGCTTCGCGATCGTCGACGCCTCGATGAGCGAGCTGCTGCGCCCGGCGCTCTACGAGTCGTGGCACGAGATCGTGCCGGTGCGCGAGGCGCCCGGCCGGCCCGCCTCGCGCTACGACGTGGTCGGTCCCGTGTGCGAATCGTCCGACGTGCTGGGCCTCGACCGCGACCTCGCGGTGGCGCCCGGGGAGCTGCTCGCGATCCTCGCCGCCGGCGCGTACGGAATGGCGATGAGCTCCAACTACAATTCGCGCCCTCGGCCCTGCGAGGTGCTCGTCGACCGTGGCGCGGCGGTCGAGATCCGCGCGCGCGAGACGACGGAATCGCTCTACGCGCTCGAGCACCGGCTTCCCGAACGCTGAATCGGCGCGCGCGGCGTCCAATTCGTGCGAAGCGCATGGTTTTGGTATCGAGACGATACCAAAACCACACGAGTCCGATCAAATAGTCAGGCTTGACATGCGTGGATTTCACGGACTTGCGTCTAGAATCGGCTCACCAATCTCGTTCGATGCGAATCCGAACGCTTGGTAGTGCGAAAGGGCCGCCCGCCGGGCGGCACGCACGTCAGACAATCGGTCAACATTGAAAGGAGTCAAGCATGGCTGCGAAGAAAAAAGCCGCGAAGAAGAAGTCCTCCAAGAAAGCCAAGAAGAAGTCGTCGAAGAAGCGCTCGTCGAAAAAGCGCGTAGCCAAGAAAGCGAAGAAGAAGTCGACGAAGAAGAAATCGTCGAAGAAGAAAGCGGCCAAACGCAAGTCCGCCCGCAAGGCGGCCAAGAAGAAGCCAGCGAAGAAGAGAAAGGCGGCGAAGCGGGCCAAGCCCGCGATGCCGGCAGCGCCCGCCAGGCCCATGGCCCCGGCGGTCACTCCGGTCATCACGCCGCTGATCAAGCCGATGAGCTGACCGGGAGCCTCGAGCTTCCGAAGGCAAGACGGCTGGACCCGAATACGAGGCGCGACCCGACCGGTGCCGCGCGAGCGGCAGGCAGCACGGCCGGGTAGCGCCTCGCAAGCGGGTCGCCTTTGCGCCTCAGCCGGCGCGATACTCCTCCAGGATCCGATATCGCCCGCTGCCGGCCTCCGAGCGGACCAGCGTGAAGGTCTCGACCCGCCATTCGATCGGCTCGATCGCCGCGGGCGGAACCGGGCGGCGCGTGCGGCGCGCGAGCGTCGCGTGCGGCGCGAACGGCCGCTCCTCCAGCGTGAAGCGCGCGGCGCCCAGACGCGCGGCGAGCGCGGCTTGCAGCGCAGCGAGCGGCGCGGGAATCCGGGCGCTTCCCGCCCAGGCGACTCGCGCCGCGCGGAACCAGCCGACGCGGTCGAGGCGGAACGAGAAATGGCCGAAGGAGAGGCCGCGCGCCGCGTCTCGCGCGAGCTCGATCCTTTGCTCGTCCACCTCGCCGAGAAACGCGAGCGTGATGTGGATCTTCTCCACCGGCACGGGCCTCGCCTCGGCGACGATCGCGAGCTCGGAGGCGAGCCGCGCGAGCGCCGGCGCCGCCTCGCCCGGCCAGACGGCGAAGAAGAGCCGCGCCACCGCTACGGCAGGCCCCGCCGCGCGGCGCTCACGGCAGCTCCGCCTGCGGCATGCGCGCGAGGATCGTCTGCGTGTGCCGCTCGAGCCAGCGCGTGCTGCGATGACGGTCGTAGAAGCGCGGGTTCGGGATCATCGCGGCGAGGCGCGCGGATTCCTCCGCGGAGAGCGCGGCCGCGCTCACGCCGAAATAGTGCCGCGCCGCCGCTTCCGCGCCGAAGACGCCTTCGCCCCACTCGATCACGTTGAGGTAGAGCTCGAGGATGCGCCGCTTGTCCATCACGTGCTCGATCATCACGGTGATCAGCGCCTCCTCGCCCTTGCGCCACGGGGTCCGCGAGGCGGACAGGAACAGGTTCTTCGCGAGCTGCTGCGAGATGGTCGAGCCGCCCGCGACGATGCGCCCGCGCCTCAGGTTCTTCTCGCGCGCCTTCTCGATCGCCTCCCAGTCGAATCCATCGTGGTCGACGAAGCGCGAGTCCTCCGCCACCACCACTGCGCGCTTGAGGCTCGCGCAGATGCGCGAATACGGAACCCAGGCGTGCTCGAGGCGCGCACGGGGATTGGCGCGGCGCAGCTCCTCGAGGCTCTCGCGCATGAACGCGGTCGTCGCCGGGTCGTGGTCGTTCCACCACCAGACGCGGGCGAGGTAGGAAAGCTGGAGCGCCAGGAACGCGCCCGCCGCCGCGGCCGCAAGCCATCCGGCGAAGCGTGCGCGGCGCCTCACGCCCGACCCGCGCGCAGCTCCGCGATCACCTCGCGCGTCGCGGGGCGCCGGCCGCGCCATAGCCGGTAGGACTCGGCGGCCTGCTCGACCAGCATGCCGAGCCCGTCGCAGGCGCGCGCGCCCCGTGCGTGTGCACGCTGCAGGAACGGCCGCGCCGCGGCGCCGTAGGCCATGTCGTAGGCGACGACGCCGGGACGCAGCATCGAATCGTCGGCGAGCGCGAGGGGCTCGCCGAGCGTCGAGGCGGAAGTCGCGTTCACGACGAGGTCGAAATCGAGGCGCGGGATGCGCTCGAGCGCGCACGCTTCGATCTTCCCGCGGCTGGCGAAGCGCGCCGCGAGCGCCCTCGCGCGCTCCTCGGTG
>DATIZV010000007.1:0-5881 GCA_035516915.1 Usitatibacter sp.
GCTCGCCCGCCACGGTGCGCTGCGCGACCTCGCCGATGTCGGCACCGGCGGAGAAGGCCTTGTCGCCCGCGCCGGTGATCACCACCGCGTCGGCCGCGCCGCCCGCTTCCAGCTCGCGCAGCCGCGCGATGCATTGCTCGCGCAGCGCGAGGCTCATCGCGTTGCGGCGCGCGGGATCGGTGAGCGTGAGGACCGCCACGCGATCCTCGATGCGCAGGTCCACGCGGGCGTCGTTATCGGCCATGGTCGCGTCCCTTGAGCTCGGTCTTGATCGTCTTGCCGCCGGCGTTCTTCGGCAGCGCCGCGAGGAATTGCACGCTGCGCGGCTTCTTGAAATCGGCGAGATGCCGGCAGCAATGCCGCTGCACCGCCTCGAGGTCGAGCGATTCGCCGGGACGCACCACCAGGAACGCCTTCACCGTCTCGCCCCACTTGCGATCGGGGACGCCGACCACGGCGGCGTCGAGGATCGAGGGATGCAGCATCAGCACCTGCTCGATCTCGGCGGGATAGATGTTCACGCCGCCGCTGATCACCACGTCCGAGAGGCGGCTCACCAGGTGCAGGAAGCCCTCCTCGTCGAGGTAGCCGAGGTCGCCGGTATGGAACCAGCGCCCGGTGAACGCGCGCTTCGTCTCCTCGGGCCGGTCGCGATAGGCGCTCATCACCGAGGGGTTCGCGCACCACACCTCGCCCACCACGCCCGGCGCGCACGCGCCGCCGTCCGCATCGGCGATCCTGATCTCGACGTTGCGGAACGGCTGCCCGACCGATTCGGGCTTGCGCAGCTGGTCGCGCGGGCGCAGCACCGTCATGCTGTTCGACTCCGTCGAGCCGTAGTAGTCGTAGAGCTGCGGCGTGATCCTCTCGATCACGCGCCGCTTGGTGGCGACCGGCAGCGGCGAGCCGCAGGTCACCAGGCGCTTCAGGCTCTCCGTCGAGCGCTTCACGGCGCCGCGCTCGATCGCCTCGACGATCATGGTGAGCATCGTGGGAACCGAGAGCGCCGAGGTGATGCCTTCGCGCTCGACGATCTCCAGGAACCGGTCCGCGTCGAAGTGCGGCAGGATGCGCACCGTCGCGCCGGCGTAGAGGTGCATGAGCGTGAAGGTGAGCCCCGCCGAATGAACCTGCGGCATGGTGCCGAGATAGCGGTCGCGCTCGTCGAGCCCGTACTGCACGGTCGCGTTCAGCACCCAGACCATGCGGCCGCGATGCGTGGCGAGCGCGCCCTTCGGCTCGCCGGTCGTGCCGGAGGTGAACATGAGGCTGAAGAAATCGGTCTCGGCGACCTGCGGAAGCTCGATGCCGGCGCGCGCGGCGAGCAAGGGCCGCAACGCGCGCGCCGCGCCCTCGTCGGAAGCGGCATCGACGAGCACGCGCGTGAACCCCTGGAGTCCGATGGAGAGCGCCGCCTCGCTCACGATCGCATCGGCGGCGCGCGTCGTCACGACCACGCGCGGCCTCGCCTGCCGCAGGATCGCCGACACCTCGAACGCCTTGTAGCGCGGATTGATCGGCGAGAAGATCGCGCCCGAGCGCGCCACGGCGAGCACGACGACCACGTAATCGATGCAGTTCGGAAGGTAGGCGCACACCACGTCGCCGCGCTGCACGGCGAGCGCCACCAGCGAGCGCGCCAGCGCATCGACCTGCGCCTCGAGCTCGCCGTAGGTGATCGAACGCTCGTCGTCGTAGAGCGCGCACTTGCGCGGCTCGATGCGCGCGTATTGCCGCGGCACGGCGCCCACGGTGAGCTCGGCTCCGGCGAAGCGCACGTCCTGCAGCGCCTGGTTCATTCGCCCGCGGCCCGGGCCATCGCGTCGACCGCCTCGATCGCCTCGAGAAGCGGGATCTCCGCGGGGCAGATGCGGTCGAGGTCAGGAGAGGCGCGGGAACGAAGCGCGCGGGCGTCGGCCGCGACCTGGCCGAGGCGCACCTTGCCGCGCGCATCGCGCTCGTCGAGGGCGAGCATCATCGCGCGGTTCACCTCGGCGGGGCCCGCGTGCCCGGCGATCGTCCCGGTCGCGGAGTGGCACGCGCCGCAGGTGAGGCAGCCGTTGTGGCGCTCGATCATCGCGCGATCGCGCTCGCCCGGCGGCATCGTGCGCGGCGTGCTGCGCCCCGGCTCCTTCGGGCGCAGCCCCCCCTCGACGCGCTTGAACGACGCGAAGAACGGCGCCAGGTCGCTCACCAGGTCGCGCAGCACGGGCAGCGCGCGAAGCGGCGCCACGCGCACCACGTCGCCGCCCAGGTCGGCGATCGTCGCCTGGCACGCCAGCATCTCGCGGCCGTTCACGATCACCGCGCACGAGCCGCACATGCCCGCGCGGCACGAGTAGCGGAAGCCGAGCGTGGGGTCGAGGTGCTCGCGTACGTGGAGCAGCGCATCGAGCACGCGGCTGGTGGGCGAAGCGACCGGCACCTCGAAGCGCGCGGCCTTGCCGGGATCGCTGCGCGCCACCTCGAGGACGATGTTGCGAAACGGTTTCTGCGGCATGGAGCGGCCCTCAGATCTCGGTGGTGAAGCCGGACGTCGCCGCGGCCTTCTCGGTCGGGATGACGGTGTCGCCCTGCAGCTCCTCGGGCCTGCGGCGCGTGAAGCGCACGGGTCGGCGCTGGGAGCGGATGGAACCGTCCTCGCCGCGGGAGAGGAAGATGTTGCACAGGCCCTCGACGCTCGTCGCGGGAAAATCCTCGCGGTAATGGCTGCCGCGGCTCTCCTCGCGCAGCGTCGCCGACACGCGGATGAGGCGCGCCACCGCGACGAGGTTCTCGACGTTCAGGCGCTCGTTCAGCATCGCGTCGCCCGCAAGGTCGCGCGCGACGGGCACGTCGGCGAGGGCCTCCTCGATGCGGTCGAGGTCTGACCCCGCGGCCGCGAGCGATTCGGCGCTGCGGATGATGCCCAGGCGA
Organism: Usitatibacter sp.; assembly: GCA_035516915.1. GTDB lineage: Bacteria > Pseudomonadota > Gammaproteobacteria > Burkholderiales > Usitatibacteraceae > Usitatibacter. Next base: position 2,917 of record DATIZV010000007.1, read on the forward strand.
TCCCACGCCACCCGCCCGAGCTCGCGGCGCAGGCGGAACGGATTCGCACGGCCTTCGCGTGCGTCGAGGCGCGCGGCGAGGCGTTGCGCTTCTCCCTGGGCCGGCTCCACCCGTGCGGCACCTTCGAGGTGGCGAGCCATCGCATCGCCCGCGACGGCGCCGAACACGATCGACTCGGCGACGCCGTTTCCGCCCAGTCGATTCGCGCCGTGCACGCCGCCCGCATCCTCGCCCGCGGCGTAGAGGCCGGGGATGCTCGTGCGGCACTCGGTGTCGATGCGCAGCCCGCCCATCTGGAAGTGCGCGGTCGGCGTGACGGGAATCGGCTGCTTCGCCATGTCGATGCCGATCGAGAGGCAGCGCTTGTACATCCCGGGCGAGGACTTGAGCAGGAAATCGCGCCCCAGGTGGCGCACGTCGAGGTGCACTCCGCCCTCCGGCGTGCCGCGGCCGGCGCGCATCTCCATGAAGCTCGAGCGCGAGACGCGGTCGCGCGTGGAGCGCTCCATCTTCGCCGGGTCGTAGCGCGCCATGAAGCGCTCGCCGGCGCCGTTGAGGAGGTGGCCGCCCGCGCCGCGCAATCCCTCCTCGAGGACGACCCCGGTCATCACCGAGTCGCCGGCGATGAGGCCGGTGGGATGGAACTGCATCATCTCCATGTCGACGAGCTCGGCGCCGGCGCGCAGGCCCATCGCGAGGCCGTCGCCGGTCTTCTCGAGCGCGGCGGGCGTGATGCGGTAGAGCGGCGCCGCGCCGCCCGTGGCGAGCAGCACCGCGCGTGCCGACATGCGCACCAGCTCGCCGGCGTTGACGTCGAGGAGCAGCGCGCCGCACACCCGCTCGCGATGCTCGTCGAACAGCAGCTCCACGCCGCGCACCTCGTTCATGAGGCGCACGTCGCGCAGCAGAACCTGCTCGGAGAGGCGGCTCATCAGCTCGATGCCGGTGAGGTCGCCGCGGTGCACCGTGCGGTTGAACGACTGCCCCGCGAGCGCGCGCTGGTGGATCGTGCCGTCCTCGTTGCGGTCGAAGTAGCAGCCGAAGCGGTTCTCGAGCTCGATGATGCGCTCGGGCGCCTGCGTGACGAGCACCCAGGCGAGCTCCTGCTGGTTGATGAGCCCGCCGCCGCGCAGCGTGTCGTCGTAGTGCTTGTCGAAGGAGTCGCGGGGATCGAGCACGACGTTGTAGCCGCCCTGCACCATGCGCGTGCAGCCGCTCTTGCCGTAGAGGCCCTTGCTCGCCACGGCGATGCGAAGCCGCGGATCGGCGTCGTGCGCACGGATCGCGGCGTAGAGCGCGGCGCCGCCGCCGCCCAGGACCAGGATGTCGCATGCTTCATGCCGCATGGGCGGGGCTCCTCGAGGATTGTTCGGTGTAGCCGAGCGCGGCCGAGATCCGCGCCGCCGCGCGCAGGACCAGCGGGATCTCGCGCTGGATGAGCGCGGCGTCCATGCGGAACGCCGGCACGCCGATGCCGCAGGCGGCCACCACGGCGCCGGTGTGGTCGCGCACGGGCGCCGCGACGCCGCCCATCTCCGGATGGTTCTCGGCGAGCGTCACCGCATAGCCGCGGGTTCGCACCTCGGCGAGCCGCTCGCGGATCTTGCGCCGGTCCGTGACGGTCTTCGGCGTGCGCCGCGCAAGGGGCTGCGCGAGCACGAGGTCGGCGATGTCCGGATGGAAGGCGAGCATCGCGCGTCCGGTCGCGGTGCACCACGACGGGTTGGTCTGCCCGAGCCGCGTCTGCACGCGGATCGACTGCGGGCTCTCCACGCGCGCGACGTACACGGCGGTGCCGGAAGGATCGAGCACGGCGAGGTGCACGGTCTCGGCCGCATCCTGCACCAGCGCGTCGAGCACCGGAAGCGCGAGCTTCACGAGGTCGAGGTCGCGGATCGCCGCCGAGCCGATGCGCCAGGCCTTGAGCGTGAGCGAGTAGCGGGCCGATTGCGCGTCCTGGCGCACGAAGCCCGTGTGCACCAGCGTCGAGAGCATGCGATGGACGGTGCCCTTGGGCCGTCCGGTGGCGGCCACGACGTGGCCCAGGGCCGCCGGCCCGGGCGCGGCGCCCAGCGCCTCGAGCACCTCGAGGGTGCCCGCCGCCGAGGCGATGACGTGGTTGCGGTCGACCGCCATCGCGCGCCCGCTACCCGTTCGCCTGGATGTGCGCCATGCGGATCACCTTGGCCGCGGAGTCGATCTCGCTCTGGATGAACTTCGCGAGCTCATCGGCGCTTCCGCCGGTGGGCTCGGCGCCCTGCTGCGCGAGCGCGTGCACGACGTCCGGGGAAGCGAGCACCTCGTTCACGGCCTTGTTGAGCTTCGCGACGATCGCCTCCGGCGTGCCGCGCGGCGCCTCGAGCGCCACCCAGAACACCTGGTCGTAGCCCGGATATCCCTGCTCGGCTACGGTCGGCACGTCGGGAAGCTCGGGGGACCTCTTCGCGCTGGTGACCGCGAGAGCGCGCATCTGGCCGCTCTTCACGAACTGCGCGATGGCGGGCAGCCCCGCGATCACGACCGGCACGTGGTTGCCGAGCGCGTCGGTGACCGCCGGTCCGCCGCCCTTGTAGGCGATGGGCCGCATCTTCACGCCCGCCATGATCTTCAGGAGCTCGCCGGAAAGGTTCTGCGAGGAGCCCACGCCCGCGTGCCCGTAGGCGAGCGAGTCCGGGTCCTTCTTCGCCGCCGCGATGAGCTCGCCGAGCGTGCGCATCGGCTGCGACGGGTGGACCGCGATCACGTTGGGCATCGAGGCGACGCTCGCGACCGGAACGAGGTCGCGCACCATGTCGAAGGGCAGGTGCTTGTACAGGCTCACGTTCACCGTGTCGCCGTTGCTCGCGGCGAGCAGCGTGTAGCCGTCCGGGGCGGCCTTCGCCACGTACTCGCTGCCGATGATCGCGTTCGCGCCGGCGCGATTCTCGACCACCACGCTCTGCCCGAGCTGCTGGCCGAGCTTCCC
>DATIZV010000008.1:0-9241 GCA_035516915.1 Usitatibacter sp.
GGACCTCATCGTCGCGCGCGCGCTCAAGAAGAAGCCGGACGAGCGCTACGGCTCGGCGGCGGACCTCGCGCGCGACCTGTGGGCGGCCGTTCCCGACGTGCGCGCGGCGGAGGAAGCGCGCGCCGCCGGTCGCGATTCGACGACGTTGCCGCTCGGAGCGCTCGCGAGCGCGGCCGCGGCCGACGTGCGCCCGCTCGCGATGCGCGACGAGTCGATCGAGCTGCGCGCCTCGCCGCGCTTCGATTCCTCGCAGTCGCTCCTGCGCCTGCCGGTGCTTTCCGCCGAGGGCGAGCTCGCCCGTACGCACGCCGACGTGACGCCCAAGCCACGCAACGTGCTCGTGCGCCGCGTCGACGCCGTCCTCGCCGCGCAGCTCGCGGTGCTCGCCGTCGCAACCCTCGCCGCCGCCATCATCGCGCTCGGTTGACTTCGCGCGCGGACCGGCAGACGATGGCCCGCTCCGCCGTGCCACGTCCCGAGGAGGAATCCATGAGCCGCAAATGGACCGCCCGTGCTGCCGCGGGCTTCGTTTCGCTTGCCGCACTCGGCGCCTTCGCCACGTCCCCCACGCCCCCCACGCCTCCCGCCGCCGGGATCTCCTTCGTCGACGTCGAGCGCTTCGCCACGCTGCCGGACAACGTCCGCTTCCCGGAAGGCATCGCGGCCAATCCTGCGACCGGCGACATCTTCGTCGCGACCTTCGATTTCGGCCCGGTCTCCAACAAGCTCGTGCGCCTCGACCGCAACGGCAACGTGAGCGCGATCCTCGACTTCGGCGGGACGCCGCTCCTCGGCCTCGAGTACCGCGCCGGCAAGGTGTACATCCTCAACTTCGGCGCGGGAAGCCTGCAGCGCGTCGACGCGAATTTCACGGCGTCGACCGTGCCGGTCACGCTCGCGACGCTTCCCGTGGTCGGCAGTCCCGGCTCGCGCAGCGAGGCCAATCCCGACACAAGCAGCGACACCGTGACGTTCGGCTCGACCGGCAAGCAGGCGCCCAACGGGATGGTGTTCGATCACGACGGCAACGCCTACATCTCCGATTCGTTCCAGGGCGCGATCTTCGAGGTGCCGAACGCGGCGACGTGCTCGCCGTGCACGATCCTCATGGTCTCGCACGATCCGCTGCTCGCCACGGCGGGAACGCCGCCCTTCGGAGCGAACGGCCTCGCCCTTTCGCCGGACGAGGGCACGATGTACATCGCGAACACCGGCGACCATCGCGTGCTCGCGATGGACATGACCACGGCCAGCCACCCGGTCAGCGTGTACTCGATCAGCCTGTTCGGCGCGGACGGCCTGCTCATGAACGACGGCACGCTCTGGGTCGCGACGAACCAGGCCGACCAGGTGGTCGCGCTCGACTCGAACGGCCGCATCGCCGTGAAGGCGGGCGAGTTCCTCGGCGTGGACGCCGGCGGCACGCCGCACGGCCTGCTGTTCCCGGCGAGCCTCGTCGTGGTGAACGGCTGGATGTACGTGACGAACCTCGCGCTGCCCCTCACGAGCCCGCCGCCCGCGCGGCTCTCGAGCGACGAGCCGGAGGATTTCGTGAAGCACTGGACGATCTCGCGCTTCCGCGTCCCGCACTGAGTGCGCTGTGCGCGCACGCCGACGCGCGATGGGGGAAATGTCCTACCGGCGGATGCGGGTTTCCGGCTGGCGGCTTCGGCCGCGACGGTCTAGATTCGGTCCAGATTCACTTGTGACGAAAGACCCGCCATGAAGCCGAAGGCCCGAGTGGAACCCCGCAGGAGCAAGCTTCCCCCCATCCTCGAGGTCGACGAGGACGGAATCCCGGTCGCGGACTACGAGCCCTGGCGCAACGCCCGCTGGTCGAGCGAAGACGACGCGCCCGGCCTGCAGCTCGACGACTGGCCCGGCGAGCTCGACGACTAGCGCGGCTTTCGCGTTCTCCCCGGTGCAAGCGCCGGGGAGCGCGCGGGAATCCGAACGGCGCATGGCCGCTGGCAAACGCATTGCCGGGCGGCCGATCGAATCTCGAAACGACCCCGAGAGGAGACTCGCCATGCGCAAGCCGCCCGCCTTGAGCTTCCTGATTTCCGCTTTGCTCGCTTTCGCGACGCCGCTCGCGCAGGCGGCCGCGAGCGTATCGAGCGCGCCGGGCTCGATGGCCGCGTCGCCGGCACTGGTGCCTTCCTCGATCGGTGAGTGGGTCACCACGAACCCGAATGCCACTGCCGGCGTGAGCACTGCCGCTGGCACGGTCGCGGCGGAAGTCCCCGCGGAGGTGATCGGCGGCGGCTACTACGGCGGCGGCACGGCGGTCGCGCTCTCGCCGGGCCTCTCCGCGGGCACGAGCGGCACGCCGCTCCTCGACCAGGCGACGATCAACGCGGAGCGCCAGGATGAACGCCGCCGCGCGAGCGGCGAGCAGCCGCGGATCATCGGCATCGCGCCGCGCACGAACGCGGATCGCACGGACGAGATGGCGGACGATCCCATCATCCGCTACTAGATCCGCTACCCGTGCTCGCGATTCCCCGGGCGCGCGAATCGCCGGCGCGCCCGGCGCGCGCCTTTCGCGACGTGCGAGTGACGTCCTACGCGATCGTCGCCGCCGATTTCGCGAAATGATCCGGGCGGACGACGACGCTCACCGCCGCCGCGTCGAATTGCGCCGTCACGATTCCCGCAAGCCCACATGCGGCGAGCGACGCGTCGCTCCACGATCGGCTCTCGGCCCAGGGCATCATGAACGAGCAGCGCCGCGCGCCGGGATGGCCGGGCATGATGGCCGAGCACCAGTTCACCGTGGTTCCCGACGCCGCGCTCGATCTCATCGTCTCATGGCTCGCGGAGGGTGCGGGGCCGCCGGCGCGCATGCCGCGAACCTGCGCGGCGGCGAGCGATGCGGACGTGCGCGATTCGATCGGGGTTTCGTTCCCCACGGGCGCAGGCGACATCACCCGCCTCGAGGAGCGCCTTTGCCGTTTCGGCGAGGACGAGCATCTCTTCGGCGTGCTCGCGCGCGCGGACGAGTCGGTCGCGCGCCCCGCGGTCGTGCTCTTCAACGCGGGCGCCGCGCACCACGTCGGCCCGAACCGCCTCTACGTGGAGCTCGCGCGGCATCTCGCGGCCCTCGGCTTTGCCTGCCTGCGCTTCGACCTCGAAAGCCTCGGCGACAGCGTGAACCGCCGGCCCGCGCGCGAGAACTATCCGTATCCCCGCCACGCGGTCGCCGACGGCCGGGCCGCGATCGACTTCCTGCGGCGCCGCCACGGCTACCGCCGCTTCGTCGCGCTGGGCCTGTGCTCGGGCGCGCATGCCGCGTTCCACGCCGGCCTCGAGCTCGCCGACGAGCCCATCGAGGAGATCGTCATGGTGAACCCGATGCAGTTCTACTGGGTCGAGGGCATGAGCCTCGATACCTCGCGCAAGTTCGAGGACATGGTGCAGTACCGCCGCTCGATGCGCGACTGGCGCAGGTGGCTGAAGCTCGCGCGCGGCGACGTGGACTTCGGGCGCCTCGCCGAGGTGCTCGCCTCGCAGGGACGCACCCAGGCGCGCGCATGGCTCGACGCCTTCCTCGAGGCGTTCGTGCCGGAGCGTGCGCCGCGGCTTTCGCGGGACTTGCGCAAGCTCTTCGCGATGGGCCGCAGGCTGACGCTCTTCGTCTCCGAGGGAGATCCCGGCCGCGACATCCTCCTCGCCGGCGCGCGCCTCACCGCGAAGCGGGCGCTGCGCGGCGGGCGCATCCGCCTGCTGATCATCGCGGAGGCGGATCACACGTTCTCGCAATGGCGGGCGCGGCGCGACGTGATCGCCCGCATCGGCGCGCACCTGCGCGATGCGGCGCCGTCCTACAACCGGAACGGTGCCGTCTGACACGCAGGTGGTCGGGAAAACGACGACACTGCGTCATGGCAGACGACAGCGCACGGGCGCAGGAATCCTTCGAGTGCTTCGGCGTCCCGCTCCACGTGAGCGTCGAAGCGGACGGCTCCGCGGCGCCCATGCCGCCGGGCTGGAACCGCCGCGCCTGGTTCCTGCACGAGGGCACGCTCCTCGGCGTCGAGGCGATGCCCTCGTCGCCGGTCGCCGCAGCCGTCGAGATCGAACAGGTACGTTGAAGGACTCTCCTCGCTAGGGAATTTCCGGCGCCTCCGGGCGCCGGTTTTTTTTCGCGGTGCGCAGTGCCGGCGGCGAAACGCGCCGCCTTCCTCGACGAGCAGAAGCGACGGCCTTCGGCCGGGCGAAGTGGATGCGGTAAGCTCGCGGGAATGAACGATCGCCACGACAAGGATGCGCGGCTCGCCGAGGACGTCCGGCTGCTCGGCCGCCTCCTCGGCGACACCATCCGCACTTACGAGGGCGAGGCGACCTTCGGGCGCATCGAGGAGATCCGCCGGCTCGCCGTCGCGAGCCGCCGCCTCGAGGACACCGCCTCGCGCGAGGCGCTCGCACGCGCGCTCGACGCGCTCACGAGCGACGAGGCGATGGTCGTGGTGCGCGCGTTCAGCTATTTCTCGGTGCTCGCGAACATCGCCGAGGACCGCCACCACATCCGCCGCCATCGCGACAACCGCCGCGAGGGCGCCGCGCCGCTGCCCTCGACGCTGCGCGGCCTGTTCGCCGACGCGGCCGCGCGCGGGCTGCGCCGCGAGGGGGCGCGCGTGCGGCTCGCCGGGATCCGCGTGTACCCGGTGCTTACCGCCCACCCGACCGAGGTGCAGCGCAAGAGCACGCTCGACGGCCAGATCGCCATCGCGGCGGCGCTCGCGCGCGCCGATTCCGCGGACGCGCTGCCCTCCGAGGTGAACGACGCCGTGCTCGAGATGCGCCGGCGCGTCGGCGCGCTCTGGCAGACGCGCATGCTGCGGGCGGTGAAGCTCGGCGTGCCCGACGAGATCGAGAACGCGATCGCCTATTTCCATTACACGTTCATCGACGCGGTGCCGGCGCTGGTCGCCGAGGTCGAGGACGCGGTCGCGGCGCTTCCCGGCGACGGACCGCGCCCCGAGATGGCGGCGCTGATGGGGGTGGTAAGCTGGGTGGGCGGCGACCGCGACGGCAATCCCTTCGTCACCGCCGAGATGCTCGAGCACGCGTTCCGGCGCCAGGCCGAGGTGATCTTCGAGCATTACCTCGACGGCACGCACGCGCTCGGCGCCGAGCTGCCGCTCTCGGGGCTGCTCACGCGCATCTCGCCGGCGCTCGAGGAGCTCGCCGAGCGCTCGCCGGACCGCTCGCGGCATCGGCACGACGAGCCCTACCGCCGCGCGATCAGCGGCATCTACGCGCGCCTCGACGCCACCGTCGCGGCGCTCGGCCTGCGAGTTCCGCACCGCGCCGCCGTCGGCGCGGGCGAGCCGTACGCCGGCCCCGTCGAGCTCGCCGCGGACCTGGGCACCATCGACGCGAGCCTGCGCGAAGGCGGCAACGGCCTGCTCGCCGACGGGCGCCTTCGCGCGCTGCGCAAGGCGGTGTCCGTGTTCGGCTTCCACCTCGCCACGCTCGACCTGCGGCAGAACTCGGACGTGCACGAGGCGGTCGTCGCGGAGCTCCTGCGCGAAGCCGGCGTCACCGGCGATTACCTCGGGCTCGACGAGGCCGAGCGCCAGCGCCTGCTCCTCGCCGAGCTCGCCTCGCCGCGCCCGCTGCGCAGCGCCTTCGCGAGCTACTCCGAGCTTGCGCGCGGCGAGCTCGCGATCTTCGAGGCGGCCGCCACGGCGCTCTCGCGCTTCGGGGACGACGCGATTCGCCAGTACATCATCTCGAAGACCGACAGCGTGTCCGACCTCCTCGAGGTGGCCGTGCTGCTCAAGGAGGCCGGCCTCGTCACCCCCGGCGCGCGGCCGACCTCGCGCCTGCAGATCGTGCCGCTCTTCGAGACCATCGCCGACCTCCAGCGCTCGCCCGCCACGATGCGCGCATGGTTCGCGATTCCCGCCGCGCGCTCCCTGGTGCGCTCGCTCGGCGACGCGCAGGAAGTGATGCTCGGCTATTCGGACAGCAACAAGGACGGCGGCTACGTGACGTCGAGCTGGGAGCTCTACAAGGCCGAGCTCGCGCTGGTCGACGTGTTCCGCGAGGCGGGCGTGCGCCTGCGCTTCTTCCACGGGCGCGGCGGCACCGTCGGGCGCGGCGGGGGGCCGAGCTACGACGCGATCCTCGCGCAGCCGCCGGGAAGCGTGCAGGCGGAGCTGCGCCTCACCGAGCAGGGCGAGGTGATCGCCGCGAAGTACGCCAACCGCGACATCGGGCTGCGCAACCTGGAGGCGTTGTTCGCCGCGACGGTGCGCGCGACCTTCGACGAGGCGCACGGCGAGCGCGAGGATTTCCACGCGGCCATGGACGAGCTCTCGGCCGGGGCGATGCGCGCGTACCGCGACCTGGTCTACGCGACGCCGGGCTTCGCCGAGTACTTCGGCGCCACCACGCCGATCAACGAGATCCGCGAGCTCAACATCGGATCGCGCCCGGCCTCGCGCACCAATTCGCAGCGCATCGAGGACCTGCGCGCGATCCCGTGGGTGTTCTCCTGGGCGCAATGCCGCGTGATGCTCCCCGGCTGGTACGGCTTCGGCGCGGCGGTGGACGCCTATCTCGCCCGCCACGGCGAGCGCGGCCTCGCGCTCCTCGCGAGCATGGGCCGCGAATGGCCGTTCTTTCGCGCGATGCTCTCCAACATGGACATGCTGCTCGCGAAGGCGGACCTCTCCGTCGCCGCGCGCTACAAGGACCTCCTCGCCGACGCGGCCCTCGCCGATGCCATCTTCGCGCGCATCCGGGAGGAGTTCGAGCGCACCGTGCGGACGCTTTTCGCCATCACCGGCGCCGGCCGCTTCCTCGAGGGCAACGCGTCGCTCGCGCGCTCCATCCGCAACCGGTTTCCCTACCTCGACCCCCTGAACCACCTGCAGGTCGAGCTCCTCAAGCGCCACCGCGCCGGCGCCACCGACGACCGCGTGCGCCGCGGAATCCACATCTCGATCAACGGGCTGGCGGCCGGGCTGAGGAATTCCGGCTAGGCGGGAACGCGCGGATCCCGCGCTCCATCGAATGCGGCGAACCCCGGGGAGGCGAACCATGACCGAGGCGGCCCGCAGCTCCCATGTCGATCCGGCGATCGGCGACGCCGAGCTCGCACGCCGTGTCGCGGGCGGCGAGGAAGCGGCGATCCGGCTCCTCACCAAGCGGCACAACCAGACGCTCTTCCGCACCGCGCGCGCGATCCTGCGCGACGACGCGGAGGCCGAGGACGCGGTCCAGGACGCCTACCTCAAGGCGATCCGCGGCATCGATGCGTTCCGGGCCGACGCGAAGCTCTCGACCTGGCTCGTGCGGATCACGGTGAACGAGGCGCTGGCGAGGCTGCGTCGCTCGCGCCGCGCCGCCCAGGTGATCCCGCTCGCCGGAGACCTCGCCGAAGGAATGGAGGCAGACGACAACGTCATGGACGTGAACGCCGCCACACCCGAGCAGGAGACGCTGCGCGCCGAGTCGCGCCGCATCATGGAAGCGAAGATCGACGCGCTCCCCGACGCGTTCCGCGCGGTGTTCGTGCTGCGCGCGGTCGAGGAGCTGTCGGTGGAGGAAACGGCCGCCGTGCTCGGCATTCCGGAGGCCACAGTGCGCACGCGCTTCTTCCGCGCGAGGAGCCTCCTGCGCGAATCGCTCTCGCGCGCGCTCGACCTCGCGCTCGACGACGCTTTTCACTTCGCGGGCGAGCGCTGCGACCGCATCACCGAACGCGTCCTGGCCCGGCTGCGAGAAGCGGGCTGAGCATTCCCACTTTCCCACTCACCAAAGAGGTCCCCATGTCCTTCTTCGCTTTCGCGAACGACCCGCCGCTTCCCGCTTCCCGCCGGCGCTTTCTCCGATCCTCCTCGGGCCTCCTCCTGAGCGGCACCGCGGTCGCGCTCCTTTCCGGCCGTGAGGCGCTCGCCAAGGGCAAGGGCGGCGGCCACGAGGGCGACGTGAAGATCCTCAACGCGGCGCTCGGAGCCGAGCACGAGGCGGTCGCCGCCTATCAGGTGGGCGCCGACAGCGGCCTGCTGCAGCCGCAGGTGAAGGACCTCGCGCTCGTGTTCCAGGGTCACCACAGGGCGCATTCCGATGTCCTCGCGAGCACCATCCGGAAACTCGGCGGCAACCCCGTCGAGGCGAAGGGCCACTACGATTTCCCGACCGCGAAGCTCAAGAGCGAGGCGGACGTGCTCGCCTTCGCGGCGTCCCTCGAGAAGGGCGCGGTGCACGCTTACGTGGAGGCGGTGCCGATGTTCCACGAGCGCGACCTCTCGAAGGCGGCGGCGAGCATCCTGGGCGACGAGGCGATGCATTGGGCGATCCTGAGGAATGCGCTGGGCGAGGTTCCGGTTCCCACCGGCTTCGTCGGCTGAGCGCCTGCCGGGCCCGGGCTCGACGAGACGAGCCCGGCACACCGTTTGCCATCGCAACTCTCCGAAGCGCCCGATGGCGCGACAGGAGACAGCGATGGGTAAGACATGGCCGCTCGCGGCATTGTCGTCGGTAGCGATTGCCGCCTCGGGCGCCGCGTGGGCTCAAGCTCCCGCCGACGGCGGCGCGACGGCGCAAGGAACGCAGCAGCCGGCGCCGAGCGTCCAGGGCAACGACGCGCAAAGCGACGCGCACAGCGGGGTCTCGCCGAGGGACCAGCCGGCGCCCGGGCTGCAGCTCGACCGACGCATGAAGCGGCTTCCGGGCAATCGCGGCGGCGACGCATCGAATGGCATGCCCGGCAACGGCGCGCAGGGCAACGACGCGCAAGGGAGCGACCCGCAGGGCAACGCCACTGGCACCCCGGAGGCGCCATCGTCCCCCGACACGCTACCGCAGAACCCCGCGAATCCCGCGACGCCGATCTTCCCCGCGAACCCGCATCCGCCCGCGGATCCGGGCCAGCCGGGCAATCCGGTGACGCCGGCCAACCTGCGCTTCGCCTGAGCCGCGCGGCGGAAGCGCCCGCGCGCTAGCGGCCCAGCACCGTCGAGAGCAGCCCCACGATGCCGATCGCCAGCGCGGCGAGCGCGTCGCCCGCGATCAGCCCGCCGCCGAAGAGCGACGTGCTGCTCATGTCCTCGGGCACCGCGCCGCCCGCGCCCGGCTTCGGCTTGAACACGGTGTTGAACGCGCTCGAGACGACGCCGCCCGCGGCGAACCAGCCGGAGGTGTTGAGGTTCACGAAGCCGCCGAACGACAGCGCGTAGGGCGAGGGAAGCAGGAAGCAGTCGATCGCGAAGTCGGTCGCGAATCC
>DATIZV010000009.1:0-7259 GCA_035516915.1 Usitatibacter sp.
GTACCAGCTGCAGGTGAACGCCCTGCAGGCGCAGCTCGCCAACACGGTCGGCAGCAGCAAGGAGCTGGAAGAGCAGCTTTCCGGCGCCGAGGCCCAGGTCGCCCAGTCGCGCTCGGCCATCGACCAGGCGGGGACACGCGTGGTCCAGGCGAGCGCGGATCTGGATCTCGCCGAGAAGCGCGTCGCGCAGAACCGCGAGCTGGTCGCGAGGGGCGCCGGCAACCGCTTCGATCTCGAGCAGGCCGAGACCAACCTGCGCAACGCGCAAGGCGCCCTCGACGGCGCCCGCAGCGCGGAGGCCCAGTCGCGCGGCGCTCTCGCCCAGGCGCTCGCCGGCGAGCGTCAGATCCGGCAGAAGATGGGCGCCAAGTCCGACGGCGAATGGGCGCAGATCGCGCAGGTCCGCGCGCAGCTCGAGCAGGCGAAGTGGGACCTCGCGCAGACGACGGTCTATGCGCCGGCCGACGGAACGCCGATCAACGTCCAGCTGCGGCCCGGCGCGCTCGTCTCCGTGCTCGCGAACACGCCGGCGCTCACCTTCGTGGAGAACGATTTCACGGTGGTCGCGCTGTACGACCAGAACGAGCTGCAGATGGTGAAGCCCGGCGACGAGGCGGAGATCGCGCTCGAGACGCTGCCCGGGGAGATCATCAAGGCCAAGGTGGACTCCATCATCTGGGCGCAGGGCCAGGGACAAGTGGTGAACAGCGTGGGCCTTCCCAACACCGTCCTCAATCCACCCCCCGGCCGCTTCCCGGTGAAGCTCACGGTGGACCCCAAGTTCCGCGACGTGTTCTTCGCCGCCGGCGCACGCGGAGCCGCCGCGATCTACACCGACCACGTCGAGGCGATCCAGATCCTGCGCAAGATCATCCTGCGTGTCGGCACCAAGCTCAACTACCTGATCCTGAAGCTGCACTGATGGACCGTCCCGCGCTCCTCCGGCTCGCCGTGTGCGGCGCGCTCGCCGCGGCCGCGGGCTGCGTGCTCGCGCCGCCGCCCGATCCGCAAGAGCTTCGCGCGCAGGCGATGCCGAACGTGCACGTTCCCGGCCGCTGGGCCGCCGCGGATGTCGCGCAGGAGGCGGCGCCCGACGGCTGGCTCGCGTCGTTCCACGATCCGGCGCTCGATGCGCTGGTCGCGGAAGCGATCGCGTACAACCCCGACCTGAAGGTCGCGGCTGCGCGCGTGGAAGCGGCGGAGGCGAGCGCGCGTGCGGCGGGCGCGGCGCTCTATCCGCAGGTGAACCTCGCCGGACGCGGCGGCGGAAAGATGAGCGGCGACAACAGCGGCCTCGAGGCGTTCGGCCTCTTCGCGAGCTGGGAGCTGGACCTTTGGGGACGCGTGCGGGCCGGAAGGGCGGCGGCAAGCGCGCAGTACGAGTCGGCTGCGCTCGACGCCATGTACGCGCGCCAATCCATCGCGGCGCTGGTCGCGAAGAGCTGGTTCCTCGCGCGCGAAGCGTCGGTGCAGGGCGCGATCGCCCGCGAGATGATCGCCTCTTCCAAGTCGCTCGCGGACCTGGCGCGCGACCGGCTGCAGGTCGGAAACGGCGACGAGTACGATGTGACCGAGGCCGAGGCGAGCGAGCTCGGCTACCGCGATCTCGAGCTGCAGGCCGAGCTCGCCCGCGCGAACGCGCTGCGCGCGATCGAGATCCTCGCGGGCCGCTATCCGTCGGCGAGCGTGGATCCCGGCAACGATCTTCCCGCGATGCCCGGTCGGGTTCCCGCGGGATTGCCCTCGCAACTGCTCGAGCGCCGCCTCGACGTGCGCGCGGCGGAGCGGCGTGTGGCGGCCGCGTTCTATCGCACCGAGGAGGCGAAGGCCGCGCGGCTTCCGCGCATCTCGCTCACCGCCGGCGTGAGCAGCGTGTCGAGCGAGCTCTTCGTGCTGAAGGAGCGCGACAACCCGGTGTGGAGCGCGGGCGCGACGCTGCTCGCGCCCGTCTTCACGGGCGGATCGCTCGAGGCGCAGGTCGACGTCCGCACCGCGGAGCAGAAAGCGGCGATCGCCGAGTACGGGCGCATCGGTGCCGGCGCCTTCGACGAGGTCGAGGGCGCCCTTTCCGCTTCGTACAACCTCGAGCGCCGCGCGGAGGTGCTCACGCGTGCCGTCGACGCCAACCGGCGCGCGCTCGGTTTCGCCCGCGTGCGCTACGACGTGGGCTCCGGTGACCTGCGCGGCGTGCAGCAGCAGCAGCTCGCGCTCCAGGCGGCGCGCACCTCGCTCGCGCGCGTGCAGTCCGAGCGGCTCATCCAACGCGTGAACCTGTACCTCGCCCTCGGCGGCGATTTCGGGTCGCCCCCACCCTGAGGATCGCAGTGGGCTTCCTCGAGCGTTGGCTCGGATCGTCGTCGGGCGCGGGATCGGCGCAAGCCGATCCGCTCATCGACCGCCTAGTCGCGGCGACGGACCGCAGGCTCTCCTACGTGAAGGGCTATCGCGAGGCGCTGCGTGGACCGGTGCTCGCCGCGCGCGATCGCATGCGCGAAGCCGTGGCGCGGATCCCCGGTCCGGTGGAGGCGGGAGCGGGTTCGTGGTCACGCGACGACACGGTGCGCTCGCTCTTCGCGAAGGCGGCCGACGTGCCGCTCGCTTTCAGCAACGATCCCGGCACACGAGCCTGGTTCGAGGCGCATCCCGGCTCGGACTGCGTCGGCATGCTCGCCCTCGAGAAGCGCGAGCGGCGCGTGCTCGCGAGCGCGCTGCAGGGCGACACGGTGCAGGCGGAAGTGGCGCGCACCACCGTGAGCTTCACCGAGCCGCAGATCCTCGCGCCCGGCGGCGACGAGGCCACGGTGCGCGCGGAGCTCGCGATGCGGGCGCTGGAATACTTGGCGCTGCGTGCGCTGGAGCGCATCGGCGCGATGCGCGCCGAGAAGCACGAGCTCGAGAAGGAGCGCGCGCTCCTCCAGGCGCAGCTCCGGCTCGCCGAGAGCAAGGGCGCGGGCTTCGCGGGCCTCGCGGGCGGCGCCGCGCCGCGCGCGGAGATCGAGAAGGAGCTCGAGCGCACCGTGAGCGACCTGGAAGCCGCCGCCTCGAGGACGCTCCTCCCGGGCCTGCTCGAAGAGATGCGGCGCGCGCTCGAAAGGAGCGACGAGTACCTCACGATCGAAGCGAGCACGCTCGCGATCGATTCCATGAATTTCGTCGTGGACGCCGCTTCGCCGCAAGCCATCGTGCCGAAGGTGGCGATCCTGAAGCTCGTGAACCGCGGGCCCTTCGCCGTGCTCCTCGCCCGCTTCCCGCGCGCCGAGCTTCGAACCGACAACCGCCTCGCCGAGGCCGAGAAGCTCCTCTAGGAGAGTCGACATGAAGGAAGGGAAACGCGCCAAGAAGAAGGGCGGCAACGGAAATCCGAAGGCCGCCGCGAAGATCGCGAGGGCCTCGAGGCCGGAGGGCACGGGCAAACCCGGCAAGCCGGAGAAGCTGGGCCGGAAGGAATACGACGCGCGGCTGCGCAAGCTCCACGAGGAGCTCGTGCAGATCCAGCTCTGGGTGCAGAAGAAGGGGCTCAAGGTCTGCATCCTCTTCGAGGGGCGCGACGGCGCGGGCAAGGGCGGGACGATCAAGGCGCTCACCGAGCGAGTGAGCCCGCGGATCTTCCGCGTCGTGGCGCTTCCGGCTCCCACCGAGCGCGAGAAGACGCAGCTCTACATCCAACGCTACATCCAGTACTTGCCGGCCGGAGGCGAGGTCGTGATCTTCGACCGCAGCTGGTACAACCGCGCCGGCGTCGAGCGCGTGATGGGCTTCGCGAAGGAAGAGCAGGTCAAGGACTTCCTGCGCATGGCGCCGGCGGTGGAGAAGGCGATGGTGCATTCGGGCATCCTGCTGCTCAAGTACTGGCTCGAAGTAAGCCCCGAGGAACAGACGCGGCGGTTGCAGGACCGCATCGACGACGGGCGCAAGATCTGGAAGCTCTCGCCCATGGACCTCAAGTCGTACAGCCGCTGGTACGACTACTCGCGCGCGCGCGACGAGATGTTCCAGGAGACCGACACCGCGTGGGCGCCGTGGTACGTCGTGCCTTCCGACGACAAGAAGCGCGCGCGCCTGAACACGCTCTCGCATATCGTGCGCATGATCCCGCACGAGAAGACCCGGGCCGAGAAGATCGTGCTGCCGAAGCGGCAGAAGGGCCACGGCTACCGCGCGCCCGAGTATCCGTACAAGTACGTTCCCGAGGCGAAATGAGCGGCACCAAGGTGCCATGGAGCGCGCGGTGAAGAGCGCGCAATCTGGCGGAGTCGAAATTCCATCATTGATCGGAGATCCCATGCGTCCCCTCGCCATCCTCGCGATCGCCGTCGCCGCGGCGCTTTCTCCCGTCGCGTTCGCAGAGCAGCCCATGGTCACCGGGGCGATCGGCACGGCGCCCGGCAAGGGCGCCGCGATGCAGGTCGTGCAGGTGAGCGCCACCGTCGAGTCGGTCGATGCCGCCACGCGCACCGTGACGCTCAAGCTTCCGAACGGGGAGATGCGCAGCTTCGTCGCGGGCGACGAGGTGCGCAACTTCGACCAGATCAAGGCGGGCGACAAGCTCAGCGTGAAGTACCTCGAGGCGTTCACCATCGAGCTGAAGAAGAACGGCAAGGACATCGTCGGGCGCACCGAGAGCGCCTCGCTCGAGCGGGCGGCGCCGGGCGAGAAGCCGGGCGGCGTCGCGAAGCGTGAAGT
Source organism: Usitatibacter sp. (assembly GCA_035516915.1). Taxonomy (GTDB): domain Bacteria; phylum Pseudomonadota; class Gammaproteobacteria; order Burkholderiales; family Usitatibacteraceae; genus Usitatibacter. The sequence goes on from DATIZV010000009.1 coordinate 4,684, forward strand.
GCGGGCCGTGGCCGACGTCGTCGACGTCGACGAGCAGAAGATGATCGTCTCCGTGAGGAACGACAAGGGCGAGATCACCGATCTCCACCTGCAGGATCCGGAGCAGGTGAAGCTCGTGAAGAAGGGCGACCAGGTGGAAGCCATCTACACCGAGGCGCTCGCGATCTCGCTCGAGCCGGAGGCCATGGCGAAGAAGTAGGAGCCTGAAGCGCCCGGAGCCGTCGATGGAACGGTCCCTCGCGCGCGAGGGTGCGGGGGCCGTCATTCCGGACTGGTTGCGGGGGTACGGCCGCGACTCGCTCCGGCACGACGTCTTTGCCGGGATCACGGCGGCCGCGGTGGTGGTCCCGATCGCCATGGCCCACGCGACGATCGCGGGGTTGCCGGTGCAGGCGGGATTGTGCACGGCGCTGCTGCCGATGGTCGCGTACGCGCTCCTTGGAACCTCGCGTCCCCTGAGCGTGAGCACCACCAGCACGCTCTCCGTGCTGGTGGCGGCCGCGACGGCGCGCGTCGCCTCCGGCGCCTCGCCCGCCGAGGCGATGGCGATCGCATCCACGCTCGCCGTGCTCGCGGGCGCCATGCTCGTGCTCGCCTCGGTCGCGCGCCTCGGCTTCCTCGCGAACTTCATCTCGCAGCCCGTGCTCACCGGATTCAAGGCCGGCATCGGGTGCGTGATCATCGTCGACCAGGTGCCGAAGATCCTCGGCGTGCACATCGCGAAGGCAGGGTTCTTCCGCGACGTGCTCGCGATCGCCGCACAGGCGCCGGCGCTCTCGGTGCCGACGCTCGTCATCGGCATCGCGGTGATCGCGATCGTGTTCGGCCTGCGGCGCTGGGCGCCCTCGGCGCCCGCCGCGTTGATCGGCATCGCGGGCGCGATCGCCGCCTGCGGATTCTTCGGCCTGCAGGGCGCCGGCGTGGAGACGGTGGGCGAGGCGCGCGGCGGGTTGCCGCCATTCTCGATGCCGCGCTTCGGCCTCGCCGACGACCTGTGGCTCGCAGCCGTCGGAATCGCGCTCATGAGCTTCACGGAATCGATCGCTTCGGCGCGCGCGTTCGTGCAGCCCGGCGAGCCGCGGCCGATGGCGAACCGCGAGCTCCTGGCGACGGGTGTCGCGAACATCGCCGGCGGCTTCTTCGGCGCGATGCCCTGCGGCGGCGGCACGACGCAGACCGCCGTGAACCGCACCGCGGGCGCGCGCACCCAGGTGGCCGCGCTCGTCACCGCGGCCTTCGCGGCGGCGGCGCTCGCCTTCCTCGGTCCCGTCATCGCGCTCATGCCGCGCGCCGCGCTCGCGGCGGTCGTGCTCGCGTATTCGGCCGGGCTCGTCAAGGTGAGCGAGTTTCGTGCGATCCGCGCCGTGCGCACCACCGAGTTCCGCTGGGCGCTCATCGCGTTCGCGGGGGTGCTCGTGCTGGGAACCCTGCGCGGCATCGTGGTGGCCGTGATCGCCTCGCTCCTCGCGCTCGTGCACCAGGCGAACAATCCGCCGGTCTACGAGATGGGACGCAAGCGCGGCACGCACGTCTTCCGCGCGCGCTCCGAGGAGCATCCGACGGACGAGACCTGGCCGGCCCTGCTGATCCTGCGCCCCGAGGGGCGCATGTACTTCGCGAACGCGGAGCGCATGGGCGACAAGCTGTGGGCGATGTACGAGGAGACGGAGCCCGCGGTGGTGCTGCTCGATTTCAGCGCCGTGAGCGACATCGAGTACACCGCGCTCACCATGCTCGCCGCGGGCGAGGAGAAGCTCGCGCAGAAGGGCGCGGCGCTGTGGATCGCCGGGCTCAACCGGCACGTGCTCGAGATCGTGCGCGAGACGGCGCTCGGCAGGAAGCTCGGGCGCGAGCGGATGTTCTTCAACGTGCAGACGGCGGTGGAGGCCTATGAACGGCGCTCCGGCAAGCGCGCCACCGGCGAGCCGTCGCCCGCGGCGCAAACGGCGGCAGGATGAGCGCGACGCGCGCAAGCTCCGTCATGGCGCTCGTGATGGTGCTCGCCGGCTGCGCGAGCCTCGGTCCATCGACCATCGCGCGCGACCGCATCGACTACGACGGGGCGATCACCACGTCCTGGAAGCGCGCGATGCTCCTCAACATGGTGAAGCTGCGCTACGGCGACACGCCGATGTTCCTCGACGTCGCCTCGATCATCAACTCGTACACCGTGGAGGGTCAGGTGACGGGCGGCGCGACGTGGCCCTCGGGCGGCGGAGCCACCGTCTCCACGCTCGGCGGCTTCGCGCACTATGCGGACAAGCCGACCATCACCTACAACCCGCTGCTCGGCGAGCGCTTCACGCGCAGCATGATGACGCCGATGCAGCCGGCCGTCGTCGTCTCGCTCATCCAGTCGGGCTGGGCGGCGGACTCGGTGATGCGCATGATGGTGAGCTCGGCGAACGGCGTGAACAACCGCTTCGGCGGCGGCAACCGGCAGCGCGGCGCCGATCCCGACTTCGATCTGGTCGCGAAGAAGATGCGCCGACTCCAGGGATCGGGAGCGGTGGGATTGCGCGTCGAGCGCGGCGACGGCCACGAGCTCGCGGTGATGGTCCTGCATCGCAAGGGCA
>DATIZV010000010.1:0-16548 GCA_035516915.1 Usitatibacter sp.
GGTGGCTCTCGATCTTCGGCAGGTAGAAGTACGGGCCGCTGCCGTTCGCCACCAGCTTCTCGGCGTTGTGGAACATGAAGAGGCCGAAGTCGAAGAAGGCGCCCGCCACCGGCTCGCCGTCCACGAGCATGTGGTGCTCGAGCAGGTGCCAGCCGCGCGGGCGCACGATCAGGGTCGCCGTCCTGTCGTTCAGCTCGTAGACCTTGCCCTCGGCGCTCTTGAAGCCGATGGTGCGGTCGATCGCCTGGCGCAGGTTGATCTGGCCGCGCACGACGTTCTCCCACGTGGGCGTGAGCGAATCCTCGAAGTCCGCCATGAACGTCGACGCGCCCGAGTTGAGCGCGTTGATCACCATCTTGCGCTCGGTCGGCCCGGTGATCTCGACGCGCCGGTCCTGCAGGTCGGCGGGGATCGGCGCGACGGTCCAATGGCCCTCGCGGATCGCGCGCGTCTCGGGCAGGAAGCCGAAGGTCTCGCCGGCGTCCAGCCGTGCCTGCCGTTCCGCGCGCAGGCGCATCAGCTCGCGGCGGCGCGCCTCGAAGTACCGATGCAGGTGCGCGACGAACCCGAGCGCGGGCGGCGTGAGGATGCGGTCGAAGAGGTTGGGCTGCTCCGGCGGCAGCTGGATGCCGGGGATCTCGAACTCGTCTCGTTTCATGGTTGTGGTCTCTCTAGTCCGCCGCGGCCACCTGCTCGGGCCGGATCGGCGTGGGCTCAACGAAGAACTGCTCGTCCTCGGTCGATCCCGCGAGCGCCGTGGTCGACGACTTGCCCGCCTGGATCACCTGCGTCACCTCGTCGAAGTAGCCGGTGCCCACTTCGCGCTGGTGCTTGACCGCGGTGAAGCCCTTCTCCGCCGCGGCGAATTCGGCCTGCTGCAGCTTCACGAACGCGCTCATGTTCTCGCGCGCGTAGCCGTACGCGAGGTCGAACATGCCGTAGTTGAGCGCGTGGAAGCCGGCGAGGGTGATGAACTGGAACTTGTAGCCCATCGCGCCCAGCTCGCGCTGGAACTTGGCGATCGTCGCGTCGTCGAGGTTCTTCTTCCAGTTGAACGACGGCGAGCAGTTGTAGGCGAGCATCCGGTCCGGGTACTTCGCCTTGACGCCCTCGGCGAAGCGGCGCGCGAAGTCGAGGTCGGGCGTGCCGGTCTCGCACCACACGAGGTCGGCGTACTCGGCGTAGGCGATGCCGCGCGAGAGCGCCTGGTCGAATCCCTTGCGCGTTCGGTAGAAGCCTTCGCTGGTGCGCTCGCCGGTGAGGAACGGCTTGTCGTTCTCGTCGACGTCGGAGGTGATGAGGTCGGCGGCCTCGGCGTCGGTGCGCGCGAGGAGGATCGTGGGCACGCCCATCACGTCCGCGGCGAGGCGCGCGGCGACGAGCTTCTGCACGGCCTCCTGCGTGGGAACGAGCACCTTGCCGCCCATATGGCCGCACTTCTTCACGGCTGCGAGCTGGTCCTCGAAGTGCACGCCCGCGGCGCCCGCCTCGATCATCGCCTTCATGAGCTCGAAGGCGTTCAGCACGCCGCCGAAGCCGGCCTCCGCGTCCGCGACGATCGGCGCGAACCAGTCGACGTCGTGCTTGCCCTCCGCGTGGTCGATCTGGTCGCAGCGCTGCAGGGCCGCGTTGATGCGCCTCACCACCGTCGGGACGCTGGTGGTCGCGTAGAGCGACTGGTCCGGGTACATGGCGAGGCTGTCGTTCGCGTCGGCCGCGACCTGCCAGCCGGAGAGATAGATCGCGGGCACGCCGGCGCGCACCTGCTGCATCGCCTGGTTGCCCGTGAGGGCGCCCAGCGAGTTCACGAAGGGCCGCTCCTGCATCATCCGCCACAGCTTCTCGGCGCCGCGGCGCGCGAGCGTGTGCTCCACCTGGACGCTGCCGCGAAGGCGGTAGACGTCCTCCGGCGTGTACCCGCGCCGGACGCCTTTCCAGCGGGGGTTCTCCGTCCAGTCCTTGCGGATACGCTGCACTTCGAGGTCTCGGGTCATCCTTTTCTCCTGGTTGGCTCAAGGGGAAACGGGTTGGAAGGTACTTCTCTGACCGCATCAGACCACGCGTATTGCGCAGCGCACCATTGGAATGTGGGCAAGCAAGCCTTCGCATTCTGCGAAGGGTCGCCGCACCGGCGTCACGCCGCGGGCGGAGGCTCCGAGATCGGCTTCGGGCTGCGCGTGCCGACCAGGTGGTCGACGAGCTGGCGCGCCGCGGCGGGAAGCATCGAGTACTGGCGGGCGCCCACGAACATGCGCCGCTGCGCCCACGCATCGGTGAGCCGGATGTAGCGCAGGCCCATGGAACGCGCGTAGACGTTCACCGCGGCCTCGGGCAGCACGCCGATCCCGAGCCCCGCCTGGATGAGCCGCGCGACGACGTCGAAGCTCTTCACCTGGATGCGCAGCCGCAGCGGCTTTTCGGCGAGGGCGGCCTGGTGGCTGCAGAGGCGCGAGATGACGGTGTTGCTCTCCAGGCCCACGAAATCGTGCTCGAGCAGGTCGTCGAAGGCGATGCTCCTCGCGCGAAGCGGATGCTTCACGGGCAGCGCGCAGACCAGCGTGTCGGCGCGGTAGTCGAAGAGCTGCAGCGCGCCCGCGCCTTCCGCGCCTTCCATGACGATGCCGACGTCGGTGTGGCCCGCGAGCACTGCCGCGACGATCGCGGAGCTGCGTTCTTCCCCGAGCGCGACCTTGATCGCCGGGTGCGCCGCCGCGAAGGCGGCGAGATCCTCGGGCAGGTACTGCGCGAGCGCCGAAGCGTTCGCCTGCATGCGCACCACTCCCTTCGCGCCCATCGTGTACTCGGAGATCTCGGCGCGCATCTGGTCCATGCGGTCCATCATCTGGCGCGCGTGGAAGAGCAGCGCCTCGCCGGCGGGCGTGAGCTCGACCCCGCGCGCGGTGCGGTGCAGGAGCGAGACGCCGAGCTCGTCCTCGAGCTGGGCGACGCGCCGGCTCGCGGCGGCGAGCGCGATGTGGCTCGCCGCGGCCGCCTTGGTGATGCTGCGCGTCTCCGCGATGCGGATGAAGAGCGAGAGCGAGGTGAGGTCGGGGCGCACGTCAGGAGAGGAAGCGGCGCGGCGAGATCGCTCCCGCATGGTCGCGCGCCATCGGCAGCGGTTCGTCCTCGAGCGCGCTCGCGAGCGTTTCCGCGGCGAGCGGTCCCCACAACAGGCCGCGGGATCCCAGCCCGGTCAGCACGTGGACGCCCTCCACGGAGCTCGCGCCGGCAATCGGAAGCCGGTCGGGCACCGTGGTGCGGAAGCCGGTCCATCCGTCGAGGGCGGAGGGGTCGACGCCCGCGGCGAACCCGGGGAGCATCGACTCCAGGCGCTCCAGGTTCCACGCGTGGTCCTGCGGGCGCACGGACGCGTCGGCGTCGTCGTGCCGGTACGTGGCACCCACCACGTGGCCGCCGTCGAAGCGCGGGGCGACGTAGCCGCCGCCGCTCACCACGATGCCGAGGTCCCGGGCGGGCGCGGGCGGGAGATAGGAAAGCTGCCCCCGCACCCGTGCGAGGCGCAGTCGGGCTTCGGGCAGCAGTCGCGCGGCGTCCGATGCGTTCGCGAGCACGACGAACGGCGCCTCGGCGAGCACGCGCTGGTCCCGGTCGAGCGCGCGCCATGCCGCACCCTCGCGTTCGAGCCGCTCCACCCGCGCACCCGTGCGCCGGTGCATGCGCTTGCCGGCGCGAGCGAAGCTCGCCATGCCGAAGCTCGAGGGCGAGACCGTCGCACCCCCCGGAAACCACCAGCCCGCGCCGCGAACCGGGCGGCGCGCGATCTCGCTCGCGCGCTTCGCATCGACGAACTCGAGGAACTCGGGCGGATACGCCTGGGAAACGGCGATCGCGCGGAAGCGCTCCGACTCCTCGTCGTCCTCGGCGAGCTGCAGGACGCCGAGGCGGTCCCACGCGAGGTGGTAGCCGTCGTGCTGCAGGGCGCGGAAATGCTGCAGCGCATAGAGGAACGCGCCGCGCGAGATGCGGGCGTTGAGCGCGTCGCGAAGGTTCGCGATCGGGCGCACGAGGGCCACCGCCGGCGCCGCGTGCGCGACGCGCTCTTCGATCACCTCGACGTCCCAATCGCGCGAAGCGAGACGCTCGGCCGCGAGCGTTCCGGCGAGGCTTCCGCCGACGATCAGCGCGCGGCGCGTCGCCGGGGCGACGGAGGATTCCCCGGCGCCCTCGCGCACGCCGTGCAGCATCTCGCGCTTCGCCGCGAAACCCGCGCGCTTCTCGACGCGGAACCCGGCATCGGCGAGCACGGCACGCACGCCGCCCGCGACCGTCCACGTGGCGAGGGTCGCGCCGGGCCGCGCGACGCGGGCGAGCTCGCGCACCACCTGCGGCGTCCAGATGCGCGGATTGCGGGCGGGCGCGAAGCCGTCGAGGTAGAGCGCGTCGGCGCGAGCGACGAGCTGCGGGAGCAGCTCCAGCGCGTCTCCCAGCAGCAGCGTGAGGATCACGCGGCCGGCATCGAAGTGCAGGCGGTGGAACCCCGCGAGCGCGGGCGGCCAAACCGCGAGGAGCCCGCGCGCGAGCGGCGCGACGGCATGAAAGGGTTCCAGCGCGGTCGCGAGCGCATCGCGCGCGAACGGGTGGTTCTCGATCGATACGAAGTGCAGCCGCCTCGAGCGCGCCGCGTCGGCGCGCCACGCCTCCCAGGTCGCGAGGAAGTTGAGCCCGATGCCGAATCCGGTCTCGACGATCGTGAAGCCCGGACGTCCGCGCCATCGCTCGGGCAGGCCGTTCCCCGCGAGGAACACGTGGCGCGCCTGCTCGAGGCCGCCCTGCGCCGAGTGATAGACGTCCCCGTATTGCGCGGAGTACGGCGTGCCGCTCGCGTCGCGCTCGAGGCGCGCGGTGGCGAGGGTGACGGAGTGGCCGGCCATGCGGCCATCATAGCGGAGGGCCGGATGCGGCACCCGAAGGCGCCGCTCCAACCGTTCCGCCCTTCGACGCGGTCGCTTCCCTGCGCCCCCAAAGGAGTAAAGGCGCCCCGGGTCGGTCGAGAGACGGTCCCGGACGGCCGCGTCGGGTGCGGATCAGAACAGCAGGCTCGAGAGCCTGCCGCGATATTCGGTGACGAGGTCGGGATCGGCGGCCGCCATGTCGAACACGGCCAGCATCTTCAACCTCGCGCCGTCTTCTCCATAGTTGCGGTCGCGCGCCACGACTTCAAGCAGCTGCTCGAGCGCGGGACGAAACTGGCTGCGCGCGATGTGCAGGTCGGCGAGCTCCATGCGCGCGTCGAGGTCGTTGGAATCGATGCGGATGCGCCGCGCGAGCGTCTCCGGCGGCGGCAGCGCCTCGGCGAGCTGCGCGGCCTGGAGACGAGCGGCGAGCGGCGCGTGCGTGGAGAGCTGGCGGGCGTTCGACGAGAGCGCCTCGAAGTGCGTGCGCGCGGTGCGCACGTCGCCGCGGTCGAGGAGGATCGCGGTGATGTCGAGGCGCGCCGCGTCGTTCGCCGGGTCGAGCGCGATCGCGTTCTTCAGGTAGCCCTCGGCGAGCTCGGGCTGGCCCTGCGCGAGCGCCTCGCGCGCGGCGCGATGCTCGATCTCGGAGGGATCGGGGATCAGCCGGTCGAGGAAGGCGCGCACGATGGGCTCGGGCTGCGCGCCGGAGAACTGCGCGACGGCATTGCCGTCCACGAACGCCACCGAGAACGGGATCGACTGCAGGTTGAACGAGCTCACCAGCTCCGGGTTCGTGTCGGAGTTCACGTTCACCAGGCGGAAGCGCCCGCCGTACTCGCGCTCGAGGCGCTCGAGCATCGGCCCGAGCTGCTTGCAAGGGACGCACCACGGCGCCCAGAAATCGACCAGCACCGGGACCTCCATCGAGGCCTCGATGACGTCGCGCTCGAACGAAGACAGCGTGGTATCGATCATCGCATCCCCCTCACAGGCATAGATGCGCGTCGCCCGACCGAGTTCGGCCTGCCCGCGCCGGAATTCGAGTCGGACGGCCCTGGCGCGAGCCGCCGGAAACGTCCTACCCGAGAGGAATCAGGAGGCGTCGACGCGGCTCGAACGCAAAGACGCGGTTGGAACGATAATTGCGGCATGGCCATCACTCTCGACCTCCCCGCCGGGCTCACCGGCAGCGCCGAAATGGTCGTCGGCGAGCAGCACACCGCGCCGCGCGTCGGCAGCGGGCGCATCCGCGTCCTCGCCACGCCGGTGATGATCAATCTCATCGAGGCGGCGGCGCTCGCGGCGGTGGAGCAATCGCTGCCCGAGCATCACCAAAGCCTCGGCACGCATCTCGACATCACTCACATCGCGGCGACGCCGGTGGGCATGAAGGTACGGGCCACCGCCGAGGTCACCCGCGTCGAGGGGCGCACGGTGCACTTCAGGGTGCGCGCCGAGGACGAGAAGGAGCTCATCGGCGAAGGCACCCACGAGCGCGTGGTCGTGAACGTCGAGCGCTTCGACAAGCGCGTGCAGGAGAAAGCGCGCACGGGCTAGCGCGCGGGCCTCGCGGTCTCGAAGGCCTTGAGCGCCTGGTAGAGGACCGGATCGCCCGGGCCGCCCGACGGCGCGGCGAGGTCGACGGGAATCTCCGGGCGCAGCGATTCGCGCGGCCTGCCGTCGAGGAGGAACGTGCGCTCCACGGGAAAGCGCACCACGATGCGGCTGTGCGGAAGCACGACGGAGCCGAGGTCGCCGCGCAGGCCGGCGCTCGGAGTCCCGGCGATCCGCGCGTGCGCCGCTTCGTGCAAGCCGGCGGCAAGCGCCTCGCCCTCGCCCTCGGTCCAGCGATCCGCCAGGACCACGATCGGCGCGTCGTACGGCGGCGAGCGGTGGCCTGCGGGCACGAGGTCCGCGACGCGTGCGCCGCCGCGCGATTCGCGCAGCTGCCAGGGTGTTCCGGGGCTGGCGAAGCGCGCGAGGATCGCCGCCGTCGTCTCGCGTGAAGCCGGGCCGGACGATTCGCGCAGGTCCACGATCAGTCCGCGCGTACCGCGCAGCATGGTGATGGAGGCGTCGAGTTGGGAGAGCAGCATCGCGTCGCTCGTCGCGCCCTTCAGCCGCAGGTAGCCGATGTCGCGCGCCTCGCCCATGCGATGCGGGACGACGGATGTGGGGCCGGGCGCGGAAGCGGCGGCGCGCGCGATGGAGACGTCGCGGGTGCGCCCCGCGTCGCGCAGCGTGAGGCGCAACGTCCCGAAGCGCGGCCCGGCGAGGAGCGCGCGAAGCGCGCGGTCGCGTTCCGCCGGTGTCGCGCTCACGCTGACCCGATCGCGCACCGCGTCCGCGATCGGCTCGCCTCCGACTCGCGCCACGACCTCGCCGGGATGCACGCCGGCGAGGTCGGCGTCGCTGTAGGTGCGGACCGCCTCGATCACCGCGGCGCCATCCTTCCAGCTCGCCCACAGGTCGGTCTCCGCGGGAATGCGGCGCGCCGATTCGTGGCTGCGCCGCGAGACGCTCACGTGGTCGTCGCCGAGCGTCGCGAGCGCGCCCTCGAGGGCCGCGACGAACGCGCGCCCGGTCCGTGCGCGAGCCGCGCGCGGACGCCAGGTCGCGCGCGCCCGGCTCCACGCCGCGCCGCCATCGTCGAAGTAGGCATACCGGGAATCGACGGCCCGCCACATCGCGTCGAAATCCTCGCCGCGCGCGGCCTCCGGGCGATCCTGCCCGGCCGCGGAGGCGGTCGCGGCGAGCGCGAGGAGCGCCGCGCAGGCGAGGCGCGCTGCCCTCGCGCGAGCGAAGCTAGCGCGCATCTCGCGCCTGGGTCGAAGGCCCGGTCGCGAGGCGCCGCTCGATCTCGGCGAGCCGGTCCTCGAGGACGCCGGCGGCCGCATAGCCCGAGGCGACCAGGTAGAGCCCGCCGTCGAAAGACGCGGCGAGCGTCGGGAAGCCGGTGACGCCGAGCGACTGGGCCCGTGCGAAATCCGCGCGCGTCGCTTGGCGCATGGATTCCGAATCGAAGGCGGAGAGGAACGATGCGCGGTCGTAGCCGCAACGCGCGGCGGCATCCGCGAGGGGCTCCGCGCGCGTCACGTCGAGGCCGTCGCGGTAGAAGGAGGACTGCAGATCCTTCATCAGGCCGAACGCGCGCGTGGCGTCGAGGGCTCGCGCGGTGACCACCGCCCGGCATGCCGGCTCGGTGTCGTAGACGAACGCTTCTTTGGCGAAGATCGCCTCGGAGAAGGGCAGCCCGCTCACTTGCGCGACGTGCCGCCAGTGGCCGCGCAGCATCTCGCGGAAAGCGGCGCTCATCGGCTCGCGGTTGTACGCGCGCAATCCGCCCATCACGAGATCGAGGGCGAGGCCGGGCCGGCGCTCGAGCAGCCGCGAAAGCTCGGGCCCGAAGCCGTAGCACCACGAGCACATCGGATCGGCCACGTAGAGCAGCCGCGGCGCTTGCTCCGGGCTCACGCTGCGATGGAGCGTCCGAGCGAGAGTGCGACCACGCGGTTGCGTCCGCGCCGCTTGGCGAGGGCGAGCGCTTCCTCGGCGCGGGCGACCAGCGTATCGACGCTTTCGGGACCTTCGTCGAGGCGCGCCGCGACGCCGGCGCTCACGGTCACGGGCAGGCGCAGGTCGCCCGCCTTGAGCTCGTCGCCCGCGACCGCCTTGCGCAGCCGGCCCGCGACGATCACCGCGCCGGGTCCGGGCACGTCGGGGAGCAGCACGAGGAACTCCTCCCCGCCGTAGCGCACCAGCATGTCCTCCTTGCGCAGCGCCCTGCGCAGCGTCTCCGCGAGCGCCTGCAGCACGAGGTCGCCGGCGCGGTGGCCGTGCTTCTCGTTCATCGCGCGGAAGTGATCGATGTCGAGCATGATGATCGAGAGTGGCTGGCCGGCGCGGCGCGCGCGCGACATCTCCCGCTCGGCGATCTCGTGGAAGGTGCGGCGGTTGTAGGCGCCGGTGAGCGGATCGAGCGTCGCGAGGCGCAGCGCCTGCGCCTGCGCGCGCTCCTCGTGCAGCAGGACGAAGGCGAAGGAGCTCGCGATCGCGCACGTCGCGGCGACGAGGTAGGTGAGCGCCTGCGAGGAGCTGGGCGCGACGAACGCGAGCATCGGGTCGGCGGAGACGGCACCCGCCACGCCGCGCACGACGAACGCCAGCGAGGCGGCCGCGAAGCACGCGGCGAGCACGCCGCGCGCGAAGCTGCGCGAGCCGCGCGGCCCCCATGCGAGCACCGTGTCGCCGGCGAGGAGCGTGCCCATGACGAGGCCGCCGAAGAGCAGCGAGGAGGCGGGATCCGAGGCGACGAGCGCGGTGGGAACCGCGACCGCCGCGATCGCCGCGGTGTGCACCCACACCGGCAGGGACCGCCGATCGAGCGAGGCGAGCGCCGTCGCCTGCAGCGTCATCGACAGCGCGAGGAGCCCGGCGGCGACGGCGAGCGTGCCGGCGCGCGGCTCGAGGTTCGAGATGAAGAGGAGGAAGGCGAGGGCGCGAACGGCGAGCGCGGCGCTCCACGCGATCGCCCCGCCGTGGCGGCGCGAGCCGAGGCCGACTCCCACGACGGCGGCGAGGGACCCGTCGGCCAGGGCGAGGAACGCCCACAGCGTGGGAACGTCGATCATGGGGGCCGAGCCTAACCGGGCGGACGTCCGCGCGCAATGCGGCGGATCACAGGAGCAGGTCTTGCGCGAGCGGGCGCGCCGGATAGTGGAAGCGCACCGGCCCGTCGGGCTCGGCGTGCAGGAACTGGTGCACGAACGGGTCGTGCGACTCCACCATCTCGCGCGTCGGCCCGTTGGCGACGATCACGCCGTCGTTCAGCAGGTACAGGTGGTCGGCGATGCGCAGCGCCTCCGGCACGTCATAGGTGACGATCACCGAGGTGGCGCCCAGCGCGCCGTTGAGCGTGCGGATGAGGTTCACGATCACGTTGAGCGTGATCGGGTCGAGGCCGGCGAACGGCTCGTCGTAGATGACGAGCTGCGGGTCGAGGGCGATGGCGCGCGCGAGCGCGACACGCCGCGCCATCCCGCCCGAGAGCTCGCCCGGCATGAGCGACTGCGCGCCGCGCAGCCCCACGGCGTGGAGCTTCATCAGGACGAGGTCCCGGATCAGGCTCTCGGGAAGCCGCGTGTGCTCGCGCATCGGGAAGGCGACGTTCTCGAACACCGAGAGGTCGCTGAAGAGCCCGCCCTTCTGGAACATCATGCCCATCTTGCGCCGCAGCTCGTAGAGGCCGTGCCGGTCGAGCTCGGTCACCTCGCGGCCGCAGACCCGCACGCGCCCGTGCGCGGCCCGGAGCGAGCCGCCCATGAGCTGCAGGAGCGTCGTCTTCCCGGACCCGCTCGTCCCGAGGATCGCCGCGACGCCGCCGCGCGGGATGGCGAGGCTCACCCCGCGCAGCACGGCGCGGCCGCCGTAGGAGAAGCGCAAGTCGCGGATCTCGACGATGTCGTGGGCGACGCTCATCGGGCTCATTATCGCATCCGCCCGCCCTCGCGCCCGGCGCCCCGGAGTAGCGCGTCCGCCGCGCACTCAGTAAGATGCGCCCAACTCATCGCCTAGGGAGGGCGGACATGAGCCTCGTGGAACGAGCCAAGAACATCATAATCACGCCGAAGACGGAATGGCCGGTGATCGCCGGCGAAAGCACGCCGGCCGGACAGCTCATCGCGGGTTACGTGCTGCCGCTCGCGGCGATCGCCGCGGTCGCGGGCTTCATCGGCATGAGCCTCGTCGGCGCGCTGCTCGGCGCGTTCGGCCTGCACTTGAGCCTGGCGTGGGGCGTCGTCTGGGCGATCTATCAGGTCGTGATGGCCGTCGTCATGGTGTACGTGATGGGATTCATCATCGACGCGCTCGCGCCGAGCTTCGGCGCGCAGAAGAGCTTCGCGCAGGCGCTCAAGGTGGCGGCCTATACCTACACGCCGGTGTGGGTGATGAGCATCGTCACGATCATCCCGCTGCTCGGCATCCTCGTGCTGCTCGCGGCGATCTATGCCATCTACCTGCTCTACCTCGGGCTGCAGGCGGTGATGCGCGCACCCTCCGAGAAGGCGGCCGGCTATACCGCCGTCGCCGTGATCGTCGGCATCATCGTGGCGATCGTGATCCGGGCGGTGGGCGGGATGATCATGGCGGCCGGGACGATCGGGGCGGGCGCGATGGGCGGCTTCCACATGGGGAGGGGGCCCGTGACCTACGACCGCAGCTCCGTGGCGAAGCTCGACGAGTTCAGCCGCAAGATGGACGAGGCGAACAAGCGCATGGAAGAGGCGCAGAAGAGCGGCGATGCCAACAAGCAGATGGAAGCGGCGCTCGGCGCCGTCGGCACCGCGCTCTCCGGCGGCAAGGGAGTGGAGCCGGTGCAGCTGGACCAGCTCAAGCCGTTCGTTCCCGACCGCTTCGCGGGGCTTCCGCGCACCGAGACGCGCAGCGACCGCAGCGGCGTGAAGGGCTTCATGATCGCGAAGGTCGAGGCCGTGTACAGCGACACGCAGGGCAAGTCGGTCGACCTCGAGGTGACGGACTCGGGCGGCGCCGCGGGGCTCATGGGGCTCGCGGCGTGGGCGGGAGTGCAGGGCGAGCACGAGGACGACCAGCGCAAGGAGGTGACGCGCCAGGACGGCGACCGCCTGGTGCACGAGGAGGTCTACAAGAACGGCGGGACCGCCAAGTACGACGTCGTCGTGGGCCAGCGGTTCTTCGTTTCCGCCCAGGGGCACGGCGTGGATCTCGCCACGCTGGAGTCGGGCGTGAACGGCCTCGACCTCGGCAAGCTCGGCGCGCTGAAGTAGGGGCGCTCAGTCGGAGCCGTCGGTCTCGCTGAAGAGGCCGAGCGTCGGCTCGCGCTTGCGCGCCTCGTCCACCGCGCGCTTCGCCGTGCCGGTGTCCGCGAGGAAGCGGTCCACGGTCACCGCGGGACGAAGCCGGAATTGCGGCGGCTTGAGCTCCCCGAGCGTCGCAGGCTCCCCGGCGACCCGCCGCGCTTCGGCCTTCCCGGCGTACTGCATCGCCGCGCCGGCCGCGAGCAGCGCGACGATCACGCCCATCGCGATCCGCATGTGGCGCGGGCCGATCGAGACGAGGTGCCCGTAGCAGGCGACGGCGACCAGGGCCCACACGCCGTAGGTCGCATCGTCGTCGAGCTGCGGCCACGCGAGCCCGTACGAAAGCCACTCGCCCATCTGGTCCCAGAGCAGGAACGCGAGGCACGCGGTGAGCGCGATGCGCAGCTGCAGCGCGAAGCGCGCCTGGCCGAAGAAGAGCCGCGAGAGCAGCGCCCAGAGCCCGCTCCACAGGACGATGAACGTCGCGAAGCCGAGGAGCGGGAGGACCATTACGTTGGTGCTGCGCTCCGTGGTGGTGCCCATCCACTCGATGCCGAAGAGGAGCGCGATCACCGCGAGCCCGAGGCCCGCGGCCCAGGTCGCATGGGCGCGCGGCGGCGTGAGCGGCTTCTCCGGGGCGACGGAGTGCGAGGCGTCGTGCACGCGCAGGATGGTGCGGCCGATGCGCATCCCCGGGCCGGCCGCGAGCGGCAGGCGCTGCACGCGCGATGCGCCGTGCTCGGGATACAGGCCGTTCACCGAGCCCAGGTCCTCGGCCACCAGCTCGCCGTCGTCCGCACGGAAGATGCGCACGTGGTGCGCAGCGACGTGCGGGTCGTCGATCACGACGTCGTTGTCGAAGGCGCGCCCGATGCGCGCCTCGGGCGCCTCGATGCGCTCGCGCGCCGCGACCTCGCCGTGCCGCGAGAGCACCTCGATCCACATCACCGCGCCCATCGGATCGACTCCAGGAAGCGCTTGCCGAGCGCGACCGCGTTGGCGTGGGAGACGCCCTGCATGACGAGCTGCGCGAGGAGCGCTTCGCGGTCGCGGTCCTGCGTGAGCGCGAGGACCGTCACGTCGTAGAGACCCTCGAACTCGCGGTAGGCGCGCATGCACCAGCGCGCGCGCAGCAGCGGGCGGCCTGCGGGCGGGCCCTCGAGGAAGTCGTCGGTGCACTCCTGCTCGGTGAGGCGCCGCCCGCGATCGAAGCTCGCCGCCCCGGCCTGCTGCGAGACCTCGTGCGCGAACTGGAAGGCGTTGAGGTCGATCGACTTGTGGTACGAGTACGTGACGTCCACGCGGCCGGTGAGGATCCGGTCGGACACGAAGAGGCCGGTCACGCTCGAGCAGCGCGTGGTGTTGATCGCGGCGCGGGGCTTGGGTACCTGGTCCGCGTTGGTGAACGCCCAGCACGTCATCCACGGCGCGGCGCTTTCCATGCCCCGGTAGGGACCGAACGATGCGTCGCGGAAGCCGGCGCGCGCGAGCGCCTCGTAGAAGCCCGATTGCCACGCGTCGAGCTGGCGGCCGACCTCCTCGCGCGCCTTGTCGAGCACGAGCACCGGGCCGCGGCGCGCGCGCTCGAGCAGCGCTGCGGCGAAGCGCGCGGGAACGAGGAAGCCCACCTGCTCGCCGTCGAGGCGCTTGGCGACGTTCACGCCGACGATCCGCCCGTCGGAGTCGGTGACGGGCCCGCCGCTCATGCCCGGATTGATCGCGCCGGAGAAATGGATGCGCTCGTCGTAGCTCTTGTCGACCAGCCCGTTGTTCGTCCCTTCCACGATCGTGAAGCCGAGATCGAGAGGGTTGCCCATGGCGTACATGCGCTCGCCCTTGGGGAGCGTGCCGTCGAGGGCGCGCGGCGCGAACTCGAAGAAGGGCAGGCCCGAACGGTCGATCTTCACCACGGCGAGGTCGTGCGCGACGTCGATCGCGAGGAGCGCGAGGCCGCCCTTGCTTCCGTCCGGCGCCAGGTATTCGAGGCGGTAGGTCTTCGGATCGAGCGCGAAGCTCGAGACGACGTGATAGTTGGTGATCGCGTAGCCGTCTGCGCTCACCACGAAGCCGGAGCCGAGCGTGGTCTGGCGCCCCGCCGCCTGCAGCAGCGTGCGCACCTGAAGGATCCTCGGCTTGGCGAGGTCGTACACACGCTCCGCCGCGGAGGAGAGCGGTCCGCCGGGCTGCTCGGGCATCGGCTGCGCGACGGCGAAGGGCATCGCAGCGAGCGTCGCCGCGAGCGCGAGGATTCGGCGGATCATGCGGCGCTTTCCGGTGGGACGGCCCCTAGGCGAGGTCCATCGCGAAGGCGCGGTCGCAGCGGCACGCCGCGGGACGACGCTCGAGGACGCGGAAGCCGGCCGCCCGGTAAAGGGCGATCGCGGTCTCCAGCACCGAGGCCGTCTCGAGCTCGATGCGCGGGAAGCGGCGCCCGCGCGCGAACGCGAGCGCCCGGTCGAGCAGGCGCTTGCCGAGCCCCTGCCCGCGTGCGTCCTGCGCGAGATACATCTTGCGCAGCTCGCAGGAGCCGTCGCCGTGCGGCATCACGCCGCAGCATCCGACCAGGCGGCCGGATTCGTCGACGACGGCATCGAGCTGTCCTCCTGCGCCGCGGTAGCTCGCGATCGGGTCCTCGAGGTCGCGATCGGTGCCGGAGGGATCCGGCGCGAGACCGTACTCGGCCAGCACGCGACGCACCAACGCGCGGATCGGCGGCGCATCGGTCGCCGCCGCGGGGCGGATCGCGTAGCCGCGGAAGCCGGCGGCCGCGCGCGCGGCCTGCGATTCGGGCCCCGGGAGGCGCTCCACGAATTCGCGCGCGGCCCGCGGGTCCGCCGCCCGCGCGTCGACCGCGGCGGTGTAGACGGTCTGCAGGTCGAGGCCGCGCGGCAGGGGCGCGACCAGCTTCACGCCGGCCGTCGCGAGGATCTCCGTCGCCTGCGTGCAGCCGATCGGGCGGCCCGTCGCGGACGCCATCTCGCGCATCGAGGTCGCGCCGTTGGGAAAATTGCGCACGCGCGGGTCGATCGCGTCGCGGATGCCGAGCGAGTCGATCACCTTCGCGAAGTGGATCCCGGCGGTGGCCTTCGCGGGATCCGGGAAGTAGATCGCGTCGGCGGCGAGCAACGCATCGCGCAGGGATGCGGCGTCTTCGACTCGCGGGGACGGATCGTGCGTGCGTACCGCGATGGAGGTCGCGACGGTTCCGAGATCCGCCGCCGTCCCGGGAACCACCGCGCCCTGCGCGCCGAGCGTTGCGATCTGCGCGTGGGTGAGGATCACGACGTCGCATCGCTCGCCGGCGCGGTGCTTCTCCAGCATCGCGCCCACTGCGCCGAAGCTTCCTTCCACGACGATGCCCTGCGCCCGGGCCAGCGTGCCGACGAGGCCCTGCGCCGCGCCCGCGCTCAGCAAGCGCAACGTCGTCATGCGGCGCTCAGCGATCCTGGCGGGCGCCGGAGATCTTCACGATCTTCGCCCACTTGCGGATGTCGCCGCGCAGGAACTCGTCGAATTCCGCAGGGGTCATCGACATGCCGGTCGCGCCCTGCTTCGCCCACGAGGCCTCGATGTCGGGCGAGTTCACGACCTTGCGGATCTCGGCGTTCAGCCGGTCGACGATGGGCGCGGGCGTTCCCTTCGGCGCCATGACGCCCAGCCAGATGACCGACTCGTAGCCCGGCACGCCCGCCTCCGAGATCGTCGGCACCTCCGGCAGCACCCTGGAGCGCACCTTGCCGGAAGTGCCCAGCGCGACGACCTTCCCGGCGCGAACGTTCTGCGCCATCGTCGTGATCGCATCGAACATCATCTGCACCTGGCCGCCGAGCACCGCGGTGCGCGCGCCGGAGCTGCCCTTGTAGGGAATGTGCACGATGTTGACACCCGCCATCGCCTTGAAGAGCTCGCCCGCCATGTGATAGGGCGTCCCGGGCCCCGACGAGGCGTAGTTGAGCACGCCCGGCTTCGACTTCGCGAGCGCGATGAACTCCTCCAGGTTCTTCGCCGGCACCGAGGGGTTGATCACCATGATGAGGTCGGAGTAGTTCACCGGCGAGATCGGGACGAAGTCGCGCATCAGCTGGAACGGCTTCTTCGGGATCAGCGTCTCGTTCACGGTGTGCGTGTTCGACATCATGAGCAGCGTGTAGCCGTCGGGGGCGCTGCTCTGCACCACCTCCGTGCCCACCAGCGAGCCGCCGCCCGGCTTGTCCTCGACGACGAACGGCTGCCCCATCGACTTCTCGAGACGATCCGCAAGCACCCGCGCGTAGACGTCCGCGGGACCGCCGGCCGCGAACGGCACGATGATCTTCACGGGACGGCTGGGATACGGCTCCGCGGCGAGGGTGGTGATCGCGAAGAGCGCCGCCGCTGCGGCCAGGATCGGGCGGAACATCGTCTGCTCCTTGCTTGAGCGGGTAAACGCCGAGTCTATCAAACGGCGCCGTCGGCAAGGCCTGCCGTGGGAGGGCGCCGACAGGCGTCGCGCCCCGTGCGGACAGGATCGGGCGCGCGGGCCGACTGCGTCGGCCACGAGGTGTCGCACCCCTAGGCGGCGCCGGCGGGACGCTTCGCGCGCAGGCGCGCGAAGGCGAGCCCGGCGGGAACGATCAGCACACAGGCGCCGACGATGAGAGGCGTCGTTCCCCACGCTTGCGCCGCACCGCCCGCGAGCGCCACTCCGGCCGATTGCCCCATGTAGTAGGACCAGGCGAAGAGCGCCATGCCGGCGCCGCGCCGCGCCGGCGACATCTGCGTGGCGTTGGTCTGCAGCGTGTTGTGCAGCATGT
>DATIZV010000011.1:0-5424 GCA_035516915.1 Usitatibacter sp.
GCGGAAGTTGATCAGGAAGTAGATGTGCGCCCACAGCCAGACGAACCACGCCGGGAATCCCCAAAGCTTGACCCGGCCGAAGTCGGCGACCGCGGACTTGCGCCCGATCGTCGCGAGCTGCCCGTAATCGCGATACCGGAAGGCGAGCGTCGGGCGGCCCGCGATCCGGGCGAGCACGTTGCGCGCCGCGTGGGCGCCCATCTGCTTCGCGGCGGGCGCGATCCCCGGCACACCCTTCACGAACGCGAGGTCGCCGGCCACGAAGATCTCGGGATGTCCCGGGACCGAAAGGTCGGGCTCGACGATCACGCGTCCGGCGCGATCGAGCGGCACTCCGAGGCAGCGGCCGAGCGGCGAGCTCGCGACGCCCGCGGCCCACAGGACGGTTTTCGCGTCGATGCGTTCGCCGCCCAGCACGACGCCCTGCGCATCGACGCCGGTCACGAGCTTGCCGAGCCAGACCGTGACGCCGAGCCGCTCGAGCTGCAGGCGCGCCTTCTCCGACAGGCCGGGCGGATACGGAGGCAGCACCCGGTCGCTGCCTTCCACGAGGACCACGCGCGCGTTCCTCGGGTCGAAGTGCCGGAATTCCCCGGCGAGCGTCTGGCGCGCGATCTCGGCGAGCGTTCCCGCGAGCTCGACCCCGGTGGCTCCCGCGCCCACGACGACGAAGGTGAGCCACGCCGAGCGGCGCGCGGGATCGCTCTCGCGCTCGGCATGCTCGAAGGCGAGCAGCACGCGGTTGCGGATCTCGAGCGCGTCGTCGAGCGTCTTGAGGCCCGGCGCGAACGGCGCCCATTCGTCGTGCCCGAAGTAGCTGTGGCTCGCTCCCGGCGCGACGATGAGCTGGTCGTACGGCACTTCGGTCGCGTCGTCGAGGCGCACGATGCGCCGCGCGACGTCGATCGACGCGGCGTTGCCCATCAGCACGGTCGTGTTCCGCTGCGCGGCGAGGATGTGCCGGATCGGCGCCGCGATGTCGGGCGCAGAGAGGCCGGCCGTGGCGACCTGGTAGAGCAGCGGCGTGAAGAGGTGGTAGTTGGTGCGGTCGAGGACCGTCACGTCGGCGTTCGCCCTGCGCAGCGCCTGCGCCGCCCAGAGGCCGCCGAATCCGCATCCCAGGATGACGACCCGCGGCGGGGCCTGATCTCGATCGCGTTCCATGGGCTCCTCCGGGAATGGTACGCGCGAATTGCGCTGCGCCAGAAGGGAGGACGGGTTTCGCGCGCAATGCCTTGCCGCGGGTTTGCGATCGCCGGCGCAACGGCGCTGGCGGGGCCACGAGAGCGTCTTCGCGGGCTACATCGCCGACGTGGCGATCTTCGACCGCGCGCTCTCGTCCGCGGAGATCGCCAAGCTCGCCGCGGAGCAGCCCGTCACGGCTGCGCGAGCCAGCGCTCGGCGTCCGCCACGTCGTGGAAGAGGCGCACGTTCACCGCGCGATTCACGGCCACCGTCTCCGCGAAGAGCGCCTTCGCGGGATCGTGCCCGAGCCGGCGGTCGACATAGGCGATCCGCCGCAACCTGGCGCCATCGGCGCTTCGCTCCGTGACGATCTCGAAGATGGTCGCCGTGGGAAGGCTTTCGCCGCTGAAGCTCATCTCGAGGAGCAGGCAATCGCGGCCGCGGGAAACGCACGCCTCGTAGGCTTCGCGCAGGAAGCGCCGCGCGTTCTCCGCGACGTTGTCTCCGGTCGCGACGGCATGCAGCCACGCCGGCCGCTCGACGAGGACGATGCGATACTCCGGCCGCCCGGCCATGGCGAAGCCCGCTACGCCGCCGCGGCCTCGACGTCCGCCGCCGCGACGACTTTCGCGAACGGACCGTTGAGCGCGGCGAGGAAGGCGTTGTGCACGTCGCGCGCCGCCACCTTCGCGCCGCCGAACGCGAGGTCGCGTGTCGCGCAGGCGTCGTGCGCGAGCTGGCAGGCGAATCCGAGGTCCGCCGCGGCGCGCGTGGTGGTGTCGATGCACATGTGCGTCATCATCCCGGCGATCGCGAGCTTGTCGATCCCGGCCTTCTTCAGATGGTCGAGGAGCGCGGTCTCGCGGAACGAGTTCGGGAAGTGCTTCTCGATCACGGTCTCGCCGGCGAGGGGCGCGACGCTCTCGTGGATCCCGACGCCTTCGGTATCGGGCAGGAAGAACGTGGCGCCGGGCCGCAGCGATACGTGCTGCATGTGGATCACCGGGAGGCGCTTCTCGCGGAACCTCGCGATGAGCTTCGCGGCTTGCGCCGCGGCCTCGCGGCTTCCCGCGAGCTCCATGCGTCCGCCGGGGAAGTAGTCGTTCTGGATGTCGACGATGAGGAGCGCCTGCGCCACGGAGCGTCAACCCTTCTGCGTCACGAATTTCGTCACGAGGTAGCCGTCGAACGTCTCCGCGCCGCCCTCGCTTCCGTAGCCGCTCTCCTTCACGCCGCCGAACGGCGTCTCCGCGGCCGCGAGCCCCACGTGGTTGATCGTCACCATGCCCGATTCGAGCGCGTCGCCGATCTTCGTCGCGTTGCGCGTGGAGGTCGTGAACGCGTACGCAGCGAGGCCGAAGGGAAGGCTGTTGGCGCGCTCGATCGCCTCGTCGAGCGTCTTGAAGCGCTTGACTCCCAGGATCGGGCCGAACGGCTCCTGCGTCATGAGCTTCGAATCGTCGGGCGGCTCGGCGACGATGGTGGGCTCGAAGAAGTTGCCCTTGTCGCCGACCTTGTGCCCGCCGGCGAGGATCTTCGCGCCGCGCGCGTCGGCATCCTCGACGAAGCCCGCGAGCGCCGGCACGCGCCGCTGGTGCGCGAGCGGCCCCATCTTCGTCTCCGGCTCGAGACCCGGTCCCAGCTTGAGCTTCGAGACCTTGTCCAGGAATCGCGAGACGAAGCGGTCGTACGCTTTCTCCTGCACGTAGAAGCGCGTGGGCGACACGCAGACCTGGCCGGCGTTGCGGAACTTGGATGCCGCCATGATGTCGGCCGCCGCCTCGACGTCCGCGTCATCGCACACGATCACCGGCGAGTGCCCGCCGAGCTCCATCGTGCACGGCTTCATGAGGGAGCCCGCCATCGCGGCGAGCTGCTTGCCGACCGGCACCGATCCGGTGAAGGAGATCTTGCGCACGATCGGCGAATGGATGAGATACGTCGAGATCTCGCTCGGCACGCCCCACACGACGTTGAGGCAGCCGGGCGGCAGGCCCGCCTCGTGGAAGAGCCGCGCGAGCGCGACCACCGCGCTCGGCGCGTCCTCGGGTCCCTTGATGATGATCGTGCAGCCCGCGCCGAGCGCCGACACCATCTTGCGGATCGCCTGGTTGAACGGGAAGTTCCAGGGCGAGAAGGCGGCGACGACGCCGATCGGCTCCTTCAGCACGAACTGGCGCACGCCCTCGGCGCGCGGGGCGATCACGCGGCCGTAGATGCGCCGGCATTCCTCCGCGGCCCACTCCGCGTGCTCGGCGCAGACCGTCACCTCGCCCACGCCCTCGGCGAGCGGCTTGCCCTCGTCGAGCGTGATGTTGCGGCCGATCTGCTGCGCCCCCGAGCGCGCGAGCTCCGCCACCTTGCGAAGGATGCGGCTGCGCTCCACCGGCGAGGATTTCCGCCACGACCGGAACGCCTGCTGCGCGGACACGAGCGCGAGGTCCAGGTCGTCCTTCGTCGCGTGCGGCAGCTTTCCGATCACTTCGCCGGTGGCCGGATCGAGGACGTCCTGCTCGCGGCGCCCGCCGCCCTTCAGGAACTCGCCGTTGATGTAGAGGGAAAGGTCTTCGTACATGGGGAAAATCGCCTGGCTGCGAACGGTCGCCCCTCATTGTACGACGCGCTCGCTCGTGGCCGCTGCCGACGCGCAGGCGAATCACGGTCGCGGCGGATGCCGCTTCGTGAACACCTGCCGGCACGGATCGGGATCGGGTCCCGCGGCGTTCGAGGCCGCGCTCGCCACGGCGCTGATTCCCGCCGTCACGACCGCGAGCGCACCCTTCGCGATCACCTTCGGCTTCGACCCGGGATCGAGCCGCACCTTCATGCGGTGAAGCGGACCGGCGATCTGGATGTCGTCTGCGATCGCCGAGAGTCCCACGCCCGCGTCCGGCCTGGGCCGCACGCGCCCCTTGAGGTCCACGTCCTCCTTGCGCAGGTCCACCGTCCCCGAGAGGAGCAGGCGGCTCTCGCGGCTCCGCGCGCCGAGGATGTCCGTGCCCGTCGCGCGGCCCGATTCGAAGGCAAGCGCGGCGCCCACGCATTCGAAGTCGATCGCGTCCTCGTCCTTCGCGAAGTCCACCATGCGCGCCTCCCAGTCGCCGGCCACCTTCGAGTTCCACGCGCCGCGCCCCATCGCGATCGACACCGGCCCGCTCATCGAGGCGGCCATGTCCTTCATCGAGTTTCCTGCCGCGCGGATGGAGGCGGCGATCTTCATCGGCCCGCCGCGGAACTGGATGGGACGATGCCGTTCGCGAAACCAGCGCTCGAGCTCGACGCCCTCCCCCGTGAGCTCGAGCTGCGCCGCCTTGCCGCCCGCTTCGAGCTGCAGCGTGCCTTTCAGATGGCCGCCGAGCCCCTGCGCGTCGAACGGATCGAGCCGCAGGTGCTCGCCGTCGATCGCCACGCGGCCCGAGGCGTTGCGCAGCTCGATGCCGTCGGGAAGCACGAGCCGGCCGAAGGCGAGGTCCAGCTCGCCGCGCTTTCCTTCCATCGCCGCGAGCATTCCCCACGGCAGCGGGCGCACGGCGAACATCTCGCCCGGGGGCGCCGGCGGCGGCTTGGCGTTCCCCGCGTCGAGGAGCGCGCGTCCCCAGTCGAGATCGCCGGATGCGAGGCGCGCGGTGAAGCGCGACGGCTTGCCGCCGAGATCGAAGCGCCACTCGCCGGTGAGCGTCTGCCCGCCGACCGTGACGACGAGGTTGCGCAGGTCCACCTCGCTTCGCGAGCGGGTCACGGTCGCGCGCGCGTCGAGGCGCGCGGTATGGCGCTCGCGCCCGCCGAAGAATGCGAGCACGTCCTCGAGCGAATCGCTGCGCAGCCTCGCGTCGAACGTCGCCTGCTCCATGTCGGGGTCGAGCGGAATGCGCCCGTCCGCCGTGAAGCGCGTCTTCCCCCAATCGAGCTCGACGTGCCCCTGGGAGGTTGCGCCCGATCGTCCGAGCCGCGAGAGATCGGCGAAGCGTCCCTTCAAGCGCAGCGGGTGGCCGTTGCGCGCGAGGCTCGCGTCCACGCTTACGTCGCGCAGCCCCGGATCCATCCTCGCGCTCGCGCGATCGATGCGCCAGGTGTCGGCCGCGCCGTCGTATCCCCGATAGGCGACGACGGCGTCGGAGAGCTTCACCGTCTCGATGTCGGACCACGCGCCATCGCCCGGCGGCGCGCGGCCCGCACGCGATTTCGCGCCGCCGAGCTGCCAGCTCTTCGCGCCGTCGGCGCGCACCTCCAGGCTCGCCC
>DATIZV010000012.1:0-2833 GCA_035516915.1 Usitatibacter sp.
AGGCCGCCACCGCGGTGGATCCCTCGCAGTGGAGCGCCGAGATGAAGCTGCACCAGGAGATGCTGGGCAAGAAGCTCGAGGGACGCGCGCCCCCCGAGATCCAGAAGCGCTACGAGGAGCTCAACAAGCAGTTCGTCTGAGGCGGCGCTATTTCTTCTCGGCGGCCGCGAGCTCGATCGCGGCCGCCATGTCCTTCAATTCCAGGGGGATGCTGCGCGCAGGGCGGAAGTGCGCCTTCACGATCTCGAGGAAATCGGCGTGAAGCTTCTCGGCGTCGATCCCGGGCTGCATCGCCACGGACGCCGCGAGCGCCTGCAAGGCGAGCGAGCGCTCCTCCAGCAGTTGCCGGATCCTGACCGCCGCGGCGAGCACCGCGCCGACGATCTTGTTTCCCGTCAGGTCCTCGCGGTCCTGCAGTTCCTTCAGCTCTCTTATCAGTTTTTCCAAATTCGCTCCTGCGGAAGCATCTCGGGCGGCGCGAGGATTGGGGGAGGATGCTGCGCGATTCCTGCTGCATGCATCCTACTCCGGGCCGCTCGCGCGCGCTCGGCAGTCCCATCGGCCGACGGCCCCGGGCGCGCCGCGCGACGCCGTTCGCCTAGCCCATGTTCGGCTGCCCGTTCGACGCGCTCACTCCGCCGTCCACCGGGAGGTTCACGCCCGTCACGAAGCGCGCGTCGTCGCTCGCGAGGAAGGCGATCACCGGCGCGATGTCCTCGGGCATGGCGATGCGCCCGAGCGGCATGCGCTCCATGAACTTGCGCACCAGCTTGCGGCTCTTCGCCATGTCGCGCGTCATGCCGGTGAGCGTGAAGCTCGGGCATACGGAGTTCACGCGCACGCCGTCGCGCCCGTAATCCATCGCCATCGCGCGGGTGAGGTTCACGATCGCGCCCTTCGAGGCGTCGTACGCGGCCATGGCCCAGTCGCCGCCGAGTCCGGAAACCGAGGCGGTGTTGACGATGCAGCCGCGCGTCTCGAGGAGGTAGGGCAGCGCCGCGCGCGAGCCGTTGAAGACGCCGCCCGCATTCACGGCCATGACGCGCTCCCAGTCCGCGACCTTCGTCTTCGTGACCGTGCTCCCGGCGAAGATGCCCGCGTTGTTCACCATCACGTCGAGGCGGCCGAAATCGCGCACCGCCGCCTGCACCACCGCCTGGATGTCGCCATGGCGCGCGACGTCCGCCACCCGGACCGTGGTGCGCTCGCGCGGCAGCTTCGCGGCCACCGCGGCGACGTTCCTGCGATGGTCGCCGACGAGCACCACCGCCGCGCCCTCCTCCGAAAAGCGGCGGGCGGCGGCCGCGCCGATTCCCGAGCCCGCGCCCGTCACGATGACCACCTTGCCTTCGAAGCGCATCGACGCCTCCTTCGAGGAAACCCGGCATTGGACCGCCGCTCGCGCACGGTGTTCTTCGAGTAGTATCCGTGCCTCCAAGGAGGAGCTCCCGGATGGACATGCAGATCGCGCAGGCGGTGGAGCGGCGGTCCCGCGCGCTGGTCGATACGCTGCTCGAGTCGGTGCGCATCGCCTCGGTGAGCCTCACCGGCGAGGGCATCGGCGACCAGGTCGCGTTCCTGCAGAAGCGCCTCGCCGCATGGGGCTTCGCGGTCGAGGTGCATCCCACGTCGAGCCATCCGATCGTCTACGCGCAAGCGGGCCCGGAGGACGCCGATTTCACCTGGCTCCTCTACGGGCACTACGACGTCTACCCGGCCGACGAGAAACAGGAAGGATGGCGCACGCGGCCGTTCGAGCCGGTGGTCGAGGGCGACCGCGTCTGGGGCCGCGGAGCGGGCGACAACAAGGGCCAGCACCTCGCGATGCTCCATGCCGTGGCCTTGTGGCGCGAGCTCGAAGGCGAGCTTCCGATCCGCGTCAAGGTGATCCTCGAAGGCGACGAGGAGACCGGCAGCGCCCCGCTCCCGGAATTCGTCGAGGCGAACCGCGAGCGGCTCGCCGCCGACCTCTGCTGCTACTCCGACGGGCCGATGTTCCCCGACGACCAGCCGGTGCTGCTCATGGGAGTGCGCGGCAACCTCGGGCTGGAGCTCGCGGCGCGGGGCGCGAAGCGGAACCTGCATTCCGGCAACTTCGGCGGCGTGGCGCCCAATCCGACGCTCGACCTCATCCACCTCCTCGCCGAGATGGTCGATCGCGAGGGTCGCCTGCGGGTGCCGGGCGCCGCGTACGCCGAGGTGAACGTGACGGCGGCGGACCTGGAGGCCGTGCGCGCGTTGAAAGTCGACCACGCGGGATTCCGCGAGAGCGTGGGCGTCGAGCCCATCACGGGCGCCGACGACGCCCTCTTCCACGAGCGCCTGATGCTGCGCCCCGCGTTCAACGTTTCCGGATTCGCCTCCGGCTATACCGGACCCGGGCAGAAGACGATCATCTACAAGGATGCGCTCGCCAAGGTCGACGTGCGCCTCGTCGGCGGCCAGGATCCGCGGGCAGTGTACGCGGCGATCCGGCGCTTCGCCGCCGAGCGCGGCTATGCGAACGTCGAGATCCGCTGCACGAAGTCCACGCCACCCTCGCGCACGCCGCTCGACCATCGCTTCGTCGCCGCGGTGAAGGAATCGGTCGCGAAGGGATTCGGCCGCGAGCCGCTGGTGGTGCCCTCGCTCGGCGGCACGACGCCGGACTTCGTGTTCACGCGGCTGCTCGGGCTGCCCTCGATCGTCGTGCCGCTCGCGCCGTACGACGAGAACAACCATGCGCCGAACGAGAGCACGAAGGTGTCGCTCTACCTCGCCGGCATCCGCTCGGGCATGCACCTCATCCGGACGCTCGCGCGCGATCGGGGCGAGAGCCCGACTTGCGCAACGG
>DATIZV010000013.1:0-2625 GCA_035516915.1 Usitatibacter sp.
GTCGTCGCAGGCTTCTCGAACGTCCCTTGCTTGCGGTACTCGGCCATGGCGCCTCCCGCCAGATATTGGAGTGATATCACTCTAATATCCAGCAGGCGCGCCGTCAAGCCGGCCGCAGGGGCGAAACAGGGGAAAGGCGGATTCCTAGTCGCAGGCTTCCGGCGTCTCGTGGAAAGACTGGCCCCCGCCGTAGCTCTTGAGCGGCTCGAGGCTGCCGCCCCGCGCGAGCTTCACCGCGCAGTACTTGAGCTCGGCGATCTTGCCGAACGGATCGAGCGCCGGATTGGTGAGCATGTTCGCCGCCGCCTCGTAGTACGCGAACGGGATGAACACCGTGCCGCGCGGCGTGCCGTCGTCGGCGCGCGCGGCGAGCGCGATCTCGCCGCGGCGCGAGGCGACCGTCACGACCTCGCCCGCCTTCGAGCCGATGGCGTCGAGGTCGAGCGGGTGGACGTAGACGACGGCCTGCGGCTCGATCGCATCGAGCACCGAGGCGCGGCGCGTCATCGCCCCGGTGTGCCAGTGCTCGAGCTGGCGCCCGGTGATGAGCACGTACGGATACTCTTCGTCGGGACGCTCGTCGGCCGGGATGATGTCGGCGGGCACGAACTTGCCGCGGCCGCTCTTCGTCGGGAAGGCGTCGGTGAAGACGACGGACTGGCCGGGATCGTCCTCGGTGCGGCACGGATAGGTGACCGAGGACTGCGCCTCGAGCCGCTCCCAGGAGATGCCGGTGATCGAGTTCATCGCCTGGCGCATTTCCTCGTACACCTGCGCGACGCCGCTTTCCGGTCCCTCGTAGCGCCAGCCGCAACCGAGGCGATTCGCCATCTGCTGGATGATCCACAGGTCCTGGCGCGCGTCGCCCGGCATGTCGAGCGCGCGGCGCCCGAGCTGCACCATGCGGTCCGTGTTGGTCACGGTGCCGGTCTTCTCCGGCCATGCCGAGGCGGGCAGCACGACGTCGGCGAGATAGGCCGTTTCCGTGAGGAAGATGTCCTGCACGACGAGGTGCTCGAGCCCGGCGATCCCCTCGCGCGCGTGGTGCGCATTCGGATCCGACATCGCGGGGTTCTCGCCCTCGACGTACATGCCCTTGATGCGGCCCTCGTACGCGGCGTCCATGATCTCGACGACGGTGAGGCCGGCCTTGTGGTCGAGCTTCCGACCCCAGAACTTCTCGAAGCGCTCGATCGCCTTCGGATCGTCGACACGCTGGTAATCGGGATACATCATCGGGATCAGGCCCGCGTCGGAAGCGCCCTGCACGTTGTTCTGGCCGCGCAGCGGATGCAGGCCCGTGCCGGGGCGTCCCACCTGGCCGGTCATGAGCGAGAGCGCGATGAGGCAGCGCGCGTTGTCGGTGCCGTGCACGTGCTGCGAGATGCCCATGCCCCAGAGGATCATCGAGGCCTTCGAGGTCGCGTAGGCGCGCGCCACCTCGCGGATCGTCTCGGCGGGAATGCCGCAGATCGGCGCCATGAGCTCCGGGCTGAAGCCCCTCGAGTTCTGCTTGAGGGCCTCGTAGTTCTCGGTGCGCTGGCGCACGAACTCCTCGTTCACCAGGCCTTCCTCGATGATGGCGTAGATCATCGCGTTGAGGATGGCCACGTCGGTGTCCGCGTTGAACTGCAGGTAGCGCCAGGCGTGGCGCGCGATGTCGTTCCTGCGCGGATCCATCACCACGAGCTTCGTGCCGCGCTCGGCGGCGTTCTTCATGAAGGTCGCGGCGACCGGGTGGTTGTTGGTCGGATTGGAGCCGATGATGATCACGACCTCGGCCTTCGCGACATCGGAGACCTGGTTCGACACCGCGCCCGAGCCCACGCCCTCGAGGAGCGCGGCGACCGACGACGCGTGGCACAGCCGCGTGCAGTGGTCGACGTTGTTGGTGCCGAAGCCGGTGCGAACCAGCTTCTGGAAGAGGTAGGCCTCCTCGTTGGAGCCCTTGGCGCTGCCGAAGCCGGCGAGCGCCTGCGGCCCGTCGCGGTCGCGGATCTTCCTCAATCCGCCCGCGGCGAAGTCGAGGGCCTCTTCCCACGTGGCCTCGCGGAACACCTCGCTCCAGCGCAGCGGATCGACGGTGAATTCCGCGGTCTTCGGGACGCCCGCCTTGCGGATCAAGGGCTGGGTGAGGCGATGGGGGTGTTGCACGTAGTCGAAGCCGAAGCGGCCCTTCACGCACAGGCGGGCGTGGTTCGCCGGACCGTCGCGGCCCTCCACGCGCACGATGCGGTTGTCGGCGACGTTGTAGGTGAGCTGGCAGCCGACGCCGCAGTACGGGCAGACCGAGTCGACCTTCTTGTCGATCACCACCGCATACGCGTTCTTCGCGGGCGCGAGCGCGCCCGTGGGGCACGCCTGCACGCACTCGCCGCACGCGACGCAGGTGGACTCGCCCATCGGGTCGTCCATGTCGAAGACGATCTTCGAGTCGCGCCCGCGGAAGGCATAGCCGATCACGTCGTTCACCTGGACCTCGCGGCAGGCGCGTACGCAGCGTGTGCACTGGATGCACGCGTCGAGGTTCACCGCCATCGCCGGGTGCGAGGGGTCGCACGCGGGCTGGCTGCGCATCGGGAAGCGCGGGCTCGCCACGCCGAGCTTCCCGCTCCACTGGAAGAG
>DATIZV010000014.1:0-3570 GCA_035516915.1 Usitatibacter sp.
GCGGCCGCGAGCGAGCGCTGCGCGACCCGCGCGCCCTCCTCGGCGGTGGTCGACACCTCGGAAATCGACCGCGAGACCTGCAGAACCTGCGCGGTCGTCTCCTCGATCTCGCGCGACTGGCGCTCCGCGGCGCCGAGGAGCTCGGCCGAGATCGATTGCGCGTGCGCGGTCTTCTGCGTCACCTGGCTCGCCGCGTTCGACACGCCCGCGACCAGGGTGCGCAGCTCGTCGATCGTGTAGTTCATCGAGTCGGCGATGGCGCCCGTGATGTCCTCGGTCACCTGCGCGCGGATGGTGAGATCGCCGTCGGCGAGGTCGCCCATCTCGTTGAGGAGCCTGAGGATCGCCTCCTGGTTGCGCTTGTTCTCGGCTTCCGCCTCCGCGGCGCGGCGCCGGGTGTCGGCGAGGAACACCGCCGCCATCATCAGCAGGACCGCGACGAGGAGCGCCGCGAGGACGGCCACGGCGAGCAGCGTGGCGACCGGCCTCTCGCCCTGCATCGCGTCCTGGAGCTTCGCGACCGAGCCCTGCAACTGCTCGCTCGCGGCGATGAGCTGCGCGGAGGCCTGGCGCGCCGAGACCAGCTTCTGCAGCTCGCGAAGGATCGGGCTCACGTTCTGCTCGAATTGCGCGAACTGGTTCTTGAGGTCGCCGAGCATCGCCTTCGTGTCGGGATCGCGGAGCGCGACGAGGCCGAGCCGCTCGTCGCCGGCCTCGAGACCGTGCACCATGTCGCGCAGGTCGTTGGTGTCCTTTCCGATCAGGAACGGCACTTCGGGATCGATGGTCTCGGAGCCCAGGATCTCCGCGGCGCCGCGCCCGAGGCGCTCGGAGAGGAAGATCAGGCGGTTCGCCTTCAGCACCTGGCCGGGGGTGGATCCCGACTGCGACATGAGGCCGGTGAGCTCCTGCGACAACGTCGCCATTTCCTCGGAGCGGGAACGGATCTCGGCGATGTTGTGCGACAGCGAGATGAGGTCGTTCTGCGCGTTCAGGATCGCCGTCGCCGCGTTGGCGCTCGCCGGCCATTGCTTGGCGAGCGCCGCGAGCTGCGCGCGGATTCCCGGATTGTCGGCGGCGCCCGGCAGCGTCACGTCGAACGCCTGGCCGCCGTTCTCGAGCACGGCGAGATAGCTCGCGAACTCGTCGCGGCTGTTCTTGAGCTGCGGAAAGGCGAGCGCCTGGCCGCGCGCGGCGATGCCGGCGGCCTTGGCGAGGCGCTGCGTGTGGTACTGCATCTGCGACACGATCGTGAGGTAGGTCGCATGGCGCGTGCGCAGCGTCGTGTCCTGGTAGACCATGAAGCCGGTGGCCGCGAGGAGCACGAGCGCCGCGAGGCCGAGGATCTGGAGCTGCGTCGTGACCGGCTTCTTGCCGATCAGCGGCATGCGGAACGTCGCGAGCGTCGAGCGCGGCTCGGCGGCCTTCGCGGGCTTGCGGGCGGCGGCGGGAGCCGGCGCCTTCGCCGTGCCGGGCCGCGTGGCGGTCGAGGCGGGAATGTTGGTCGCGGTCGAAGTCGGTCCGGCGGCGGGCCGCGCGGCAGGCTTCGGCTTCGGCGCGCCGAGGCGCCGGAACCAGTCGCCGAGGGAGGACTTCGGTTTCATCGCTTGTGCTTTTGCCATTGAGTTCTCCTACGCGCCAACTTCCAGGAACCGCGGCTCGCGGGCGAGCGCGGGAAGGTCGAGCTCGAGCCAGCGGGTGCCGCCGGCATCGGTGTATGCGGCGCCCACCCACGGATGGGCATCCATCGGACGGGCGGCCGGCGCGAACTGCTCGGGGTTGCGCAGCCCCAGCATGCGCGAGACGAGGAGCCCCGCCCCGCCGACGATCCGATCCGACACGAGGATCACGCGCCGCTCCATTCCGGGGGAGATCGCATCGCCTCCCTGGAACGCCGCGAAATCGACGATTCCGTACAGGTTTCCGCGCACGTTCGCCACGCCGCGGAACCAGGAATGCGTGAGCGGCACCGTGACGGTCGGCGGCACCGGGATCACCTCGCTCACCTGGTGCAGCGCCACGAACCAGTTGTCGCCGCCCACCTGGAAGCCGAGCTTCGAGGAGAGCGCGGTGCGCGTCGACGCCGTGCGCAGCCGCTCGGCGACGGAAAGCTGGAATTCGCGCAGTCCGGTGCGTCGCGCCATCGCCGGCTAGCTCAACGCCTTGATCTTCTCGAGCAGGTCGCTTTCGGACAGCGGCTTGGTGATGTAGTCCTTGGCGCCCTGGCGCAATCCCCAGATCTTGTCCGTCTCCTGGTCCTTGGTGGTGCAGATGATGACCGGGATGTGCTTGGTCTTCTCCTCGCGCGTGATCGCGCGCGTCGCCTGGAAGCCGTTGAGGCCGGGCATCACGACGTCCATGAGGATGAGGTCGGGCTGCTCGCTCTTCGCTCGCTCGATCGCCGTCTCGCCGCTGTCGACCACCAGCACCTGGTAGCCCTGCTTCTTGAGCAGCCCTTCCATGAACGCGCGCTCGGTGGGCGAATCGTCCACCACCATGATCTTTCGAATGGCCATCTATCGGGACTCCCTGATCGGATAATCGTGTTCGGTCATCACGCGGTGCTGCGCTGGGCGAGGTGCAACTCGACCGCCTTGAGCAGGCTCTCCTTCGTGAAAGGTTTCGTGAGGTATTCGTCGGATCCGACCATGCGGCCACGGGCGCGATCGAACAGGCTGTCCTTCGAGGAGAGCATGATCACGGGAGTCGCGCGGTGCTTGCCGCTCTTCTTGATGAGCGCGCACGTCTGGTAGCCGTCCAGGCGCGGCATCATGATGTCGACGAAGATGAGGTCGGGCTGGTGATCGGCGATTTTCGCGAGCGCATCGAAGCCGTTCTCGGCGAGGATGACCTGGCAGCCCGCCTGCATGAGGAAGATCTCGGCACTCCGCCGGATGGTGTTGCTGTCGTCGATCACCATCACGCGCACGCCCGTGAGGTTCTTGGAATCCGCCACGCTTGACCTCGAGTCTTTCGCGACGCCCGCATCCCTCCCGAGGGAAGGCGGCGGATGCGCGTGCACGGCGGTCGGCAAGGCCCACCGACGTGCCGCGCGAGCCGCGTTCAGTCGACGCTCAGGTTATCCTTTTTGTCCAGATGAAACAACCGTTAACCTGCCTCTCTTGAAGCCGTTTCCGAAGTTCGGCGCGCGGCTTCGGCAGGCGGGCCGATCTATACCTCGGCCATCTCGAAGTCGTCCTTGCGAGCTCCGCACTCCGGGCAGCACCAGCCGGCCGGGATGTCCTCCCAGCGCGTGCCGGGCGCGATACCGTCCTCCGGCCATCCCTCCGCTTCGTCGTAGATGAAGCCGCAGGCGAGGCAGCGCCATTTCCTGAACGGCACTGCGGCCGGAGTGGCGGAAGGCATATGCGAACGCGGGTACGGTGAGTAGAATGCCTGGGGACGCGCGCGCTCTCCCTGCAGAATCGTAGTCAGCCCCGGTTGGCGCGCGCAACGCAGGCCGGGTTTCAAGTGTAACCCCACCCCGCGCCGTTCCGCGTCGTCCATGAACCAGCCCTCCGCCCCGCCGCCCGCCGTGCTCACCTTCGCCGCGTCAGACCCGACGAGCGG
>DATIZV010000015.1:0-2750 GCA_035516915.1 Usitatibacter sp.
GCGCTGGTCGCGAAGAAATAGGCCGCGCGCATGGCCGCGCGTTCCTCGCTCCTCTTCCGCTGGGGTCTGACGGCGCTGAGCCTCGCCGCCGGCGCCGCGGTCTGGGAGATCGTGGGCCGGAGGACCGGCGCCGCCTTCATGGCGCCGCTCTCGGAGACGCTGACGCGGCTCTGGGAGCTCACGCGTAGCGGCGAGCTCGTGTGGGCGCTCGGAAGCTCGCTCGGCCTCTTCGCCGCGGGCTTCGCGCTCTCCGTCGTGCTGGGTGTGCCCTTTGGGCTCCTCCTCGCGCGGGTGCGCCTCCTGCGCATCGCGCTTGAGCCCTACATCACCGTCATGAACGCGACGCCGATGGCGGCGCTCATCCCCTTCATCCTCTCGACGATGGGGTTCGGTTTCGCGCCCAAGATGCTCGTGGTGTTCCTCTTCGCGGTCTTCCCGATCCTCTACAACACCGTCGAGGGCGCGCGCAGCATTCGTCCCGAGCTGATCGAGGTCGCGCGCTCCTTCCGTTCGAGCGAGAGCGCGCTTTGGCGCGACGTGCTGCTGCCCTTCGTGCTGCCCTTCGCGCTGACGGGCATCCGGCAGGCGATCGGGCGCGCGCTCGTGGGCATGGTGGCAGCCGAATTCTTCCTGAGCGCCTCCGGCATCGGCATGCTGATCCAGAGCGGCGCGCAGAATTTCGACACTGCGGCGGTCTTCGCGGCGATCCTGCTGATCACGCTCCTGGGCGTGGGGCTGATGGAGCTCGGCGCAGCGGTCGAGGCGCGCTACGCCGCCTGGCGGAACATCCCGCGATGACCGCGCAAAGCGGGCTCGAGACGGCAACGGCGCGAAACGGCGGGCTCTCGCCGCTGGCCGCGCGGCTGCTCGCGGGGATCGTCCTGCTCGCGATCTGGGAATTGAGCGTGCGCGCCTGGACGCCCGCCTATGTCGCGCGCCCCACGGGGGTGGCGGCGGTGTTCTGGGCGGTGGTGACGAGCCGCGAGTTCCTGATCGCCACCGCCGCAACGCTGAGCGCCGTCCTCGAAGGGCTCGCGATCGCGCTCGTCGCGGGGATCGCGACCGGGGTCGCGATGGGCCGCTCGCTCGCGGTCGACCGGCTCATCCGCTATTACGTCTTCGCACTCTTCGCGATGCCGATGGTGGCGGTGCTGCCGCTGATCACGCTGTGGTTCGGCTACACCGGCGGCGCACGGCTCGCGACCACGGTCTTCGCGGCCTATTTCTCGATCGTGCTCAACGCCGCCGACGGCGCGCAGTCGGTTCCCGCGGAGTATCTCGAGGTCTCGCGCTCCTTCCGCGCGCCGCGCTGGCGCGTGCTCGTGGATTGCGTGCTGCCGGCCTCGCTCCCCTATCTCCTCGCGGGCGTGCGGCTCGGCGCGGCGCGTGCGCTCATCGGCGCCGTGCTCGCGGAATTCTTCATCTCCGTGCCCGGGCTCGGCACCTACATCCTCTTCAATTCAAGGAGCTTCCGTCACAACCACGCGATCGTCGCGGTGCTGGTTCTCGCGGGCTGCGGCGTCGGCTTCGATGCGCTGGTCAATTGGGCAACGCGCCGCTACCTTCCGTGGTATCGGCGGGACGAGAAGCCGCAGTAAGCGGCCGGGCCACGTCCATTCGGGAGGAGCGGGCGACGATGCGACGATTGCTGTGGACGGCTGTCTTGATCGCCGGTCTGGCGCTCGCGGGCGGCGCGCGCGCGGAGGAACCGAAGGTGGTGCTGGGCCTCCCCGGCATTCCCCCGATCTTCGCGAGCGTCCTGCCGCACGTCGCGGCCGAGCGCGGCTTCTTCAGGAAATACGGCGTCGAGGTCGAGGTCCGCGATTTCGAGACCGGCGTCGCGGCGGCGCGCGCGGTGGCGGCGGGGCAGATCGACCTCTCGGTCTCGCCCACGCCGGTGATCGCGAGCATGATCTCGAATGCCAAGGTCGAGCTCGTGAGCATCTACGGGCTCCCGAACCCGGATTGGCTCATCGGCTCGACCGATCCCGCGAAGAAGAGCTGCGCCGACCTCAAGGGGCAGGCGATCGGCGTCGATGCCATCGGCGGCGCGCGCGCCGTCGCGCTGAAGCAGATGCTGGTCGCCTGCAAGCTGACGCCCGAGGACATGAACCAGGTGGCGCTCGGCTCCAACACCGCCGCGGCGATGATCGCGGGCCAGCTCGTCTTCGGCGTCCTTCACATCGACGACGTCCCCGTGATCGAGGGTCAGCTCCATCGCCCCCTCACGACGATCCTGACGCTGAAAGAGGTGGATCCCGTGAGCCATTACCTCGTGGTGGTCGCGCGCAAGGACAAGACGAAGGAGCGGCGCGAGGCCTACGTCAAGGTGCTCGCGGGCCTGATCGAGGCCGGCCTCTACATGCGCGATCCCGCCAATCTCGACGCGGTCGCGAAGATCGCGGCAATCACCGGTCACAGCTTCGAGGAGAACAAGGCCTCGGTCGTCCGGTACAACGCGCTCGAGCTCTGGCCCAACGGCAACGACGGCTTGCAGCGCGACAAGATCGAAGCGGTGATCGCGACCCAGGTCAAGATCGGCGGGATCAAGCCCGACGTCAAACCCGTGACCTACGATGAGCTCGTCGACGGCAGCCTCTGGAAAGACGCAATGAAGCTGGTTGAGGGGCATTGAGCCGCGCGATGAGCGAGGCAGGCGGGCGGCTCAGGCAGGTGGTCGAGCACTGGATGCCGCGCATCCAGACCGCGGGGATCGCCGCGCTCGACGCCGAGCGCCTCATCGCCGAGGC
>DATIZV010000016.1:0-16027 GCA_035516915.1 Usitatibacter sp.
AACCATGGCAACCTCCCTCTCTTTTTCGGTTTCGACAGCTTCGCCCCGACCGGTTCCGCAGCGCCAATGAAATATTCCTATGCGCGCGATAGGAAACGGCAATCCCCAGGTGCGGGCGGAGCGCGCGGTTTTCAATGATCCTGCATGATGCGCGGCGGGTCGGGCGCCTCCCGCAGCTTCGAGGCGGTCTCCACGACGGCGCGCGCGAGCTTCGCGACCAGCGCGTCGTCGTGCGCATCGGCGAGCTCGCCCTGCGCCGTGAAGGCCGCGTCCGCGCGCGGGACGCTCACCTGCGCGCCGAGCACGGTCACGCCCAGCGACGACAGGACCTGGCGCAGGTGGGGGAGCCCGCGCACTCCCGCGAACGGCCCGGGCGAAGCCGACATGATCCCGGCGAGCTTGCCGCGATAGGGCGCGAGCCCGCTGTTCAGGCCCTTGCCGTCGCCGATGCTGCGCGAGAGCCAGTCGACGGTGTTCTTGAGGAGGGCCGTGATCGACGAGTTGTTCTCGGGCGAGGCGATGAGGAGCGCGTCATGCGCGAGGAAGATCTCGCGCAGCTTCCTCGCGTTCCCCGGCAGCCCTTCGGCGGCCTCGAGGTCACCGTGGTAGAGCGGCATCGGGTAATCGTCGAGGTCGAGGAACGTCGCCTGCCCTCCCGCTTCGCGCACGTGGCGCGCGGCGATGCGCGCGAGCTTCTTGTTGAGCGAGTCGCGGCGCGCGCTGCCCGCGAAGACCAGCACCTTGACCATGCGTTCATCCCTCCGCAGCTTGGTCAGCGCCGCAGCGCACGCGGTTCCAGCGCGCCTTAGCGCTTGTCGAGGCTCCACGCCCCCGGCCCGAAGGCGAACACCATGAGCATGCCGCCCGTGATCGAGACGTTCTTCATGAAGTTGATGTACTGCGCCGTCCGGTGCGCGGCGTCGGCGTTCCAGTAGTCGTGGAAGAGGAGCGCGGCGAGCAGCGTGAAGCCGGCGAGCCACAGCCCGACCCAGCGGGCCTTGAATCCGAGGACGAGGAGCAGGCCGCCGCCCAGCTCGGTGAGGATCGTGAGGGGCAGCAGCACCGGCACCATGGGCAGCTTCGCCGCCATGTATGCCGCGGTTCCCTGATAGCCGGCGATCTTTGCGAATCCCGAAAGGAGGAAGAGGAGCGCGAGGAGGATGCGGCCGGCGAGCGCCGCGGCGTTGGTCAGGTGGTTGGAGCTCATGGGCGTGTTCCTTCTCGGGATCGTTCGCGGGGTTGGCTCTAGGGAAGGTCGAACAGCAGCAGCTCGGCGCCGCGCGCGCGATCGATGAGCACGCTCGCTTCGCCGGTGATCTTGAGCGCGTCGCCCGCCTCGAGCGGCTCGCCGTCGACGTGCGCCGAGCCACGGATCACGTGCACGTAGGTGCGGCGCCCGGGCCGTTGCTCGAATCGCGCGCTCTCGCCGCCGTCGAGGAGCGCGGCGTACACCGCCGCGTCCTGGTGGATGGTGACCGAGCCGTCGCGGCCGTCGCGCGAGGCGATGGCGCGAAGCCGCCCGCGCTTCTGCGCGTCGTCGAAATGCTTCTCCTCGTAACCGGGGGCGAGGCCGCGCACGTTCGGCTCGATCCAGATCTGCAGGAAATGCACCGGCTCGCGATCGGAGCCGTTGTATTCGCTGTGCGTGACGCCGGTCCCGGCGCTCATGCGCTGCACGTCGCCGGCGCGCAGCACGGAGCCGTTGCCCATCGAGTCGCGGTGCGCGAGCGCGCCCTCGAGCACGTAGCTCAGGATCTCCATGTCGCGGTGGCCGTGCGCGCCGAAGCCGCGGCCGGGCTGGACGCGATCCTCGTTGATCACGCGCAGCGGCCCGAATCCCATGTGGCCGGGATCGTAGTAGTCGGCGAACGAGAAGCTGTGGAGGGAGCG
Source organism: Usitatibacter sp. (assembly GCA_035516915.1). Classification (GTDB taxonomy): domain Bacteria; phylum Pseudomonadota; class Gammaproteobacteria; order Burkholderiales; family Usitatibacteraceae; genus Usitatibacter. The sequence goes on from DATIZV010000016.1 coordinate 1,891, forward strand.
CAGCCACCCATGGTCCGCCAGTCCTCGCTCGGCGGCGCGCCGGATCTCGCTCATGCTCAGCCCCGTTTCATGATTCGATTTGAATGCCGAAGCGTATGATGCGACTATCAGTTACATCGCTCAAGCATAAAGAATTGACGATTTCATTCAATAATTTCGAAGTATGCGCCTGAGCCTGGAAACGTTGCAGGTGGTGGACGCGATCGACCGGAGAGGCTCGTTCGCGGCGGCCGCGGCGGAGCTTCACCGGGTTCCGTCGGCGATCACTTACTCCGTCCGACAACTCGAGGAAAATCTGGGGGTTGCGGTATTCGACCGGCGGGGACGGCGCGCGGTGCTCACTGCGGCCGGGCGGGAGCTCCTGGACGAGGGACGCCGCCTCCTGCGCGCGGCCGCCGACCTCGAGTGCCGCGTGCAGCAGGTCGCGAGCGGCTGGGAGGCCGAGCTTCGCCTCGCGCTCGACACGGTGATCGCGATCGAGCACGTGCTGCCGCTCGTCGCGGAACTGTATGCGCAGCACCGCGGGACGCGCGTGCGCATCCTGCACGAGGTGCTCGGGGGAACCTGGGACGCGCTCGCTTCCGGCCGCGCGGATCTCGCGATCGGGGCGCCGGGAGACGCGCCCGCGGGACGCAACTACTCGATCCGCACGATCGGGCGAGCGTCGCTCGCCTTCGTCGCCGCGCCCTCGCATCCCATCTGCGGCGAGCCGTTGCCGCTCGCCGACGAAGCGATCCTCGCCCATCGCGCGGTGAGCATCGCCGACACTTCGCGCATGCTCGAGCCGCGCACCATGGGACTGCTGTGGGGACAGGACACGCTCGCGGTGCCTTCGATGCAAGCGAAGGTGGCTGCGCACGTCGCGGGGCTCGGCGTCGGGTTCGTGCCGGGCTGGATCGCCGCGCGCGAGGCGGCCGCGGGGCGGCTGCGCATCCTGCCCGTCGCCGCGGAGCGCGCACCGGTCGAGCTCGTCGTCGCCTGGCGTCCGGGGAAGGAAGGAAAGGCGCTGCGCTGGATGGTGAAGCGCCTCGAGGATCGGCGCGTCGCGGCCGGGCTCCTCTCGTGACGTACCACGGAAGGTTCGCGCCCTCTCCCACCGGGCCGCTGCACTTCGGCTCGCTCGTAGCGGCGGTCGCGAGCTGGCTCGACGCGCGCGCCGCGGGCGGCCGGTGGAGCGTGCGCATCGAGGATGTCGACGCGCCCCGCACGGTGGCGGGCGCGGCCGGATCGATCCTCGCCACGCTCGAGGCGTGCGGGCTGGAATGGGACGGAGAGGTGACGTACCAATCCGCCCGCAGCGCGCTCTACGAGGCGGCGCTCGCGCGCCTGTGCGCCGCGGGCGCGCTCTACCGATGCCGCTGCTCGCGGCGCGAGATCGCCGACTCGGGCCTCGCCGGCATCGAGGGCGTCGTCTATCCGGGAACCTGCCGCGATCGCACGATCGGGAGCGGGGAGCCTTGCGCCTGGCGCTTCCGCGTTCCACCGGGACTCGTCGAATTCGAGGACCGCGTGCAGGGGCGCGTCGTGCAGGACGTCGCGCGCGACGTGGGCGACTTCGTGCTGCGGCGGCGCGACGGCCTCTACGCGTACCAGCTCGCCGTGGTCGTCGACGACGCCGAGGAGGGCGTGACCGACGTGGTGCGCGGCGCGGACCTGCTCGCCTCGACGCCGCGCCAGGTCCTGCTGCAGCGCTCGCTCGGGATTGCGACGCCCCGCTACCTGCACGTCCCGGTCGCCACCGACGCGCACGGCGAGAAGCTCTCGAAGCAGAACCACGCCCCGGCGCTCGACGGATGCGCCGCGGCGGCCCTGCTTCCCGCCGTGCTCGCCTTCCTGGGGCAGCGAGCGCCCGAGCCGGGTCCGCCGCGCGAGATCCTCGCCGAGGCCGCGCGCCGCTGGCTCCCGCATGCCATTCCGCGCGCGACCGCCATTCCGGTGGCGAGGGCTGCCTAGCCGCCCAGATCGGATCCCGCGGCGATGCGCTCGACGGCGCCCGCGCGGTCGTGCACGTCGAGCTTCAGGAAAAGCTGCTTGATGTGGTAGGCGACCGTGTTGCCCGAGACGCCGAGGTCCTCGGCGATCTCCTGGTTGCTGCGGCCCTGCGCGATCATGAGCGCGATCTCGCGCTGCTGCGGCGACAGCGGGAGCCTCCCCATCGCCTCCACGAAGCGCAGGATCATCGGCTCCTGGCGCTGGATGCGGATGCCGACCAGCGCCTCGGGCGAGTCGCGATCGTCGTCGAGCCAGTACGCCCGCAGCACGTGGCGCCCCCACCGCGTGTCGAGCGTCACCGCGGGCGGCGACGATTCGTCGCCGCGCGCGACCGCCTCGAGACGCTCGCAAAGCGCGCGCAGCGCCTGCGCCGCGCGCTCGTTGGCCGCGGCGTTGAGCGTGGCGGGATTGATCTCCGAAGTCGTGGCGAGGAGCAGGAGCCGCCTCGCCCTTTCCGAGCCGTGGCGGATGCGCCCGCGGCGATCGGCGACGAGCAGCGCCTCGTCTTCCGAGTCGCGCAACGCGAGCCCGGTGCCGTCGACGGTCTCGCCGACCGCGATGCCGTGCGAGACGTAGCGCATGATGCTCGCGAGGTCGTTCCTCTCGCGCGGGCCGAACGCAGGCGCGTCCTGGGGCCGGTAGAGCGAGATCTGGCCGAGCGCGGCGCCCTGCTCGCGCACGACGCCGTAGAGGACGTGGTGCGCATCGAGGCGGCGCATGATCTCGTTGTAGTAGCCGGTCTTGCGCAGCTCCGCGTCGGGACTGGTCGCGACCACGCCATCGGGCGCGGCGGCGCGCTCCCGGAAGCCCTTGCGGAACGACGACTCGGCGCCGTCGTAGTAACGCTCGAAATAGAGCGACATCAGCTCGCGGGGCAGCAGCCGCTCGGCGTAGAGGTTGCGCATCTCGCCGCGCGCGTCCACCCAGAAGAACGCCGCGGATTCGCTCGGCACCAGCTCGCGCAACGCCGTGAGGAGCGATCCGACCAGCATCTCGCCGGGCAGGCCCAGGCAACAGAGCTGGCGGATGCGCGCCCGGACGTTCGACTGCTTCATGCCTCGCCCGCCAGCGCGTGGAGGTCGAGGAGCCGGTACGCATGCACCGGGCGCTTGAAGCCGTGGAGCTGCACCTCGCCCATGTCGTGCGCGAGCACGCGGCCCGCCACCTCGTCGTGCACGCGCTCGGAAACCAGGATGTTGCCCGGCTCGGCGAGGTCGCACAGCCGGCTCGCGAGGTTGGTCACCGTGCCGATCGCGCCGTAATCGATGCGCCCCTCGAAGCCGATCGCGCCGACGGTCGCGTAGCCCTGCGCGATGCCGATGCCCAGGCCCAGGTCGTAGCCGCGGCGCTTCCACTGCGCGGCGAGCATCAACGCGTCTTCCTGCATCGCGAACGCCATCTCGACCGCGCGGCGCGCGGGCTGCTGGAGGGGCAGCGGGTCGTTGAAGAACACCATCAGGCCGTCGCCGGTGAAGCGCTCGAGCGTCCCCTGGTACTCGAGCACGCGGCGCCCCATCGCGCCGTGGAACTCGGCGAGCGCGGTCATCACCTCCTCGGGCTCGGCGCTCTCGGCGAACGCGGTGAAGCCGCGCAGGTCGAGGAACACCACGGTCACGTCGCGGCGATGGCTCTCGAGCGGGTCGTCGGCGCCCCCCGCGAGGATGAGCTCGGCGAGCTGCGGGGAGAAGAAGCGCTTGAGGCGCTGCAGCTTCTCCACGTGCGCCACCTGCTCCGCGACGCGCGCCTCGAGCGTGCGGTTCCACGACGCGAGCTGCGCGGCCTGGCGCTGCACCGTCTCGTAGAGGCGGCGGATGCGAAGCAGCGATCGCACGCGCGCGACGAGCTCCGGCGGGTTGAGCGGCTTGGAGAGGAAATCGTCGGCGCCCGCCTCCAGCCCCCGCACGCGCTCCTCGCGGTCCTCGAGCGCGGTGACCATCACCACGGGAAGCATCGCGAGGGCAGGATCCTCGCGCACCGCGCGGCACACGTCGTGGCCGTCGAGCCCGGGCATGAGCACGTCGAGCAGCACGAGGTCCGGCGGACGCGCGCGCAGCATCCCGAGCGCCGCCTCGCCGTCGAAGGCCGCCTCGACCTCGTAGCCGTGGAAGCGCAGCAGGTCCTCGAGCAGCTTCACGTTGGCCGCGTTGTCGTCGACCACGAGGATGCGGCCCGGCGAGGCGGGGCTCGCCGCGGATGCGGGGCGGATTTCGGCCTGGGCGTTCATCGCAGCGCGGGCTCGAGGAGCCTCTCCAGCGTGTAGAGGAGCTGACGGATGTTAACGGGTTTGCCGACGTATGCGTCGAATCCGGCCGCGAGGATGCGGCGGCGGTCCTGGTCCATCACCGAGGCGGTCACGGCGATCGCGGGGATGCGCCGCTCGAAGGCGCCGCCGCGCAGCAGCGCGAGCACCTCGAATCCGCTCATCCCGGGAAGCTGGATGTCGAGCAGCGCGGCGTTGGGCGGGCACGCGTGCGCGGAGGCGATCGCATGCTCGCCGTTCTCCGCGGTCGCCACCTCGTAGCCGTGGAAGCCGAGGACGTCCACCAGGAGCCGGCGGCTCTTCTCGTCGTCCTCCACCACGAGGATGCGGCTATTCATCGGCGCTCTCCTGCGGAAGCTTCGGGAACCGCGCGACGAAGGTCGCGCCGCGGCCCGGCGTGCTCGCGACCACCAGCGTCCCGCCGTGGCGCTCCACCAGCCGGCGCGAGAGGGCGAGCCCGAGGCCGGAGCCCTCGCGCCGCACCTCCTCGTCGGACGCCACCTGCTGGAACGACTGGAAGATCCGCTCCTGGTCCTCGGGCGCCACGCCCACGCCCGTGTCGCTCACCGCGACCACCAGCGTGTCGCCCTCGACGCGCACCACCACGCGCACCTCGCCGCCCGAGGGCGTGAACTTCACCGCGTTGGAAAGCAGGTTGAGCACCACCTGCTTGAACTTGCGCTCGTCGGCGCGCCAGTTGCCCACGTCCTCGAACACGTGCGATTCCAGGCGCAGGCGCTTCCGCAGCGCGCGCTCGCGGATCAGCGTGCAGCAGTTGTGGATCGCCGCGCGCACCGGGAAGTCGCGCGCATCGAGCTCCATCTGGCCCGCCTCGACCTTGGTGAGATCGAGGATGTCGTTGATGAGCGAGAGCAGGTGCTGGCCCGAGCCGTAGATGTCGGTCGCGTATTCGAGCTGCTTGGGATTGAGCTCGCCGAACATGCGCTCCTTGAGGACCTCCGAGAAGCCGATGATCGCGTTCAACGGGGTGCGCAGCTCGTGCGACATGTTCGCCAGGAACTCGCTCTTGTGCCGGTTCGCCATCTCCAGCTCGGCGGTCTTCCCGGCCACCTTGCGCTCGAGGCCGGTGGTGTAGTCCTGCAGCTGGTCGGCCATGCGGTTGAACTCGCGCGCGAGCGCTTCCACCTCGTCGCCGGTGGAGATGCGGATGCGCGTGGCGAGGTCGCCGCCGGCGATCTTCGCGGCGCCGCCGCGCAGCTCCAGGATCGGCCGCACCAGCCTTCGCGCGAGGAAGTAGCTCGCGGCGATCGCGGCGAGGAGTCCCGCGCCCATCACCCAGACCGTGCGCACCAGCGTCTGGTACACCGGCGCGAGCACCTCGTCGCGCGGCTGCTCGGCGACGACCACCCACTGCGAGGCGGGAACGAGCGTCGCGGAGATCATCATCTCGCGCCCGTCGAGCCCGGGCGCCTCGAACATCTCGACGCTCGAATCCGGGGACTCCGCGAGCTCCTCGCGGATGCGCCGCAGCGGCGCATACGAGCGCAGGTCCGGCTGGCTCAGGAGGAAGCTGCGATCGGGATGCGCAATCAGGCGATCGCGCGCGTCGACCGCGTAGATGCGGCCGCTCCCCGCGATCGCAGCGGCGCTCACGACGTCGCCCGCGAAGCGCACGCCGCCCGCGACCGAGGGCGGCGCGCTCGCCATGCGCTCGCGCTCGCTGCTCGCGAGGTACTGCCCGAGCCGCTCGGCGGCGGCGACCACTTCCGCGTGCTGCACCCGCGCGGCCGTCTCGAGGCTCGCGCGATACGCGAATCCCACGCCGAGCAGTCCCTGCAGCACGAGCGCTCCGCCGACGAGGCCCATCATCACCGCGGCGTAGCGGAGGAAGAGGCCCGAGCGGGGCGTCGAGAAGCGATCTGTGGCCATGTCCGGAAGGTGCTCGTGCGACCTGGTGCGCGGCTAGTTTGTCACGGCCGCGCCCGATGCGCACCGGCGATTCCCCACCCCTGCGGGTGGGGACGGGGCCGGAGGCCCTCCCTATCCTCTCGCCATGAGCCCCGCCCCGTGGACCTCCGGGCTCGTCGAGCTCGCGTTCGATGAGCCGTCCTCCGCAAAGAACACCGGCTCCGCGCTGCTGCGGCGTGCCGCCTCGCGCGAGGATTGGGCGGCGGTGCGCGCGCTGCGCTTCGCGGCGATGGTGCGCGATGGCGACCTCGCGCCTTCCGCGCTGCCGCCCGCCGCCGATCCGCAGGACGGCGCCGCGGGAAGCAGCACGTTCCTGCTCGCGGAGCAGGGCCGCGTGCTCGGCGCCACGCGCTGCAGCCACGCGAGCGCAGGATCGCCGTCGCCGCTGCCCGCCGCGCGCGCGTTCGGCGAGGAGATCGATGCGCGCATCGGCCGTGCGGCGGTCGTCGAAGCGGGCCTCACCGTGGTGGATCGCGCCGCCGACCGGGCGCAATCGATGCTGCGCCTCTTCAAGGCGCACATGACCGCGTGCGCGGCGCTCGACGCGGAATGGCTCGTCGCGGCGGTCGCGGAGCGCCAGATGGGCTTCTACTGCCGCGTCTTCGAGATGGAGATCCTCAGCGGCGCGGCGCCCGTGCAAGGCCTCGCGCTTCCACGCGTGCTCATGGGCCTGCGCTACCGGGAGCGGGCTTCCGTCCTCCACCGGCGCCATCCCTTTCTCGCACCGACCGGCGATGAGGTGCGGCGTTACGTCTCCGGCGCCGACCTCGTCTTCGACGCGCGGGACGCCGGCTCGATCGCGACGCGCGTGCATGCCGCGGCGGGCGACGCACGCGCGTGAACGAGCGGCGCGCCCGGTCCGGCGCGCAAGGAGCGGACCCCGGGCAGGACGAAGCGCTCGCCGCGATCGCGAGCCTCGACCTCGACGGCGCGCTCGCCGAGGCGCGCGGCGGCCGGATCGAGGAGGCGCTGCGGCGCGTGGTCGGGGGACTCGCGGGCGTGCGCGCCCGCAGCGCGCCCGAAACCTGGCTGCGCGTCATGGCGGCGGCCCGCGCGCATCCCCTGCGCGGCTTCCTGCACCTCGATCCGTTCATATTGCGCTGCTACGCGCGGCCGCGCGGCATCGCGGGCGATGCGCGCGCGCTCGACTTCGCCCTGCGCGGGCGCACGCTCGAGATCCCGCTCGCGGATGCGGCGGCGGCGCTGCACCGGTGCGTGATCCGCGGCCAGACCGCGCGCGCGATCCGCTTCCGGCGCGACGCGCTCGCGCAGTCGATCGAGGATGCGATCGAACGCGCGCCGCGCCCGCCCGCCATCTTCGCCGCGGGCGCCGGGCTGCTGCGCGAGTGCGACCGCATCGTGGGCTTCGGCTCGCGGCGCCTGGGACGCATCGTGGCGTTCGACGCCGATCCCGACAACCTCGAGCAGATCAAGCGCGATTACGCGACGCTGCCGATCACGGCGCATCTCGGCTCCGTGCGCGACCTCGTGCGCGGCGGGACGCTCTTCTCCGACATGGACCTCGTCTACTGCTCGGGACTGCTCGAGACGCTGCCGCAGGCGCAGGCGATGGCGCTCGCGCGCGCGCTCTTCGGCATGGTGCGCAGCGGCGGCAGGCTGATGCTCACGCAGTTCCTGGTCGGCCTCGCAGAGGCGGCCTTCCTCGAGACCTACATGGACTGGCGGATGTTCTATCGCACGCGCGCGGAGCTGGTCGCCCTCGTGCAGGGCCTGTTCGCGGATTCCGAGAGCGACTGGGGATACGTCGAGAGCCCGGAATCGACGCTCGGCATGGTGACGCTGCGCCGGCGCTGATCAGAAGCCGACCGCGCAGCCGTCCTTGCGGTGGTCGGAGGCGGCGCAGTAGCCGTCCTCGAGCCGGTGGATGAGCTGCGCGCCGCCGAACCCGAACTGCGGGCGATCGGACGGGACCAGGCGATGGCCGCGCCGCACGAGCTCCTCCTTCACCGCGGCGGGAACCGCATCCTCGACGCTCACCGCCCAGTCCGCGTGCACGAACCAGCGCGGCGCGTCGCTCGCGGCCTGCGGATTCTGGTTGTAGTCGGCGATGCGCACGACCATCTGCACGTGGCCCTGCGCCTGCATGTGGCCGCCCATGACGCCGAAGCTCATCAGGGGCTCGCCGCCGCGCGTGAGGAAGCCGGGGATGATCGTCTGGTACGGGCGCTTGCGCGGGCCCACCTCGTTCGGATGGCCGCGCTTCAGGGTGAAGCTCGCGCCGCGGTTTTGCAGGCTGATGCCGGTGCCGGGCACGACCACGCCCGAGCCGAAGCCCATGTAGTTCGACTGGATGAACGAGAGCATCATGCCGCGCTCGTCGGCCGCCGTGAGGTAGATGGTGCCGCCGCCCTGCGGAATGCCGGGCGCGGGCGAGGCGGCGCGCTTCATGTCGATCGATCTCGCGCGCTCGGCGAGATACGCGTCGTCGAGCATCTGCGCCGGCGTCACCTCCATCGTCGCGGGATCGCTCACGTGCCGCCACGCATCGGCGAACGCGAGCTTCATCGCCTCGATCTGCAGGTGGAGGCTGTCGGCGGAATCGACCGCGTGCGAGGCGACGTCGTGGTGGCGCAGGATCCCGAGCGCGGCCAGCGCGGCGATTCCCTGCCCGTTCGGCGGCATCTCGTGCAGCCGGCAGCCGCGATATTCCACCGAGATCGGGTCGATCCAGTCGCAGCGGTGCGCGGCGAGGTCCTCCTGCGTCATCGCGCCCTCGTCCGCGCGGCTCGCGAGGGCGATGCGCTCGGCGAGCGCGCCGCGATAGAAGCTCTCGCCCTTGCTCGCCGCGATGTCCTCCAGCGTCTCGGCCTGCTGCGGACAATAGAAGCGCTCGCCCGGAAAGGGCGCGCGATCCTTGGGCAGGAACGTCCAGCAGAATTCCGAGAAGCCCTTGAAGGTCGGCGCCTGGTTCGCCCAGCTGAGCGCGGTGATCGGCGAGACCATGAAGCTCTCGCGCGCATAGCGGATGGCCGGCTCGAAGAGCGCCTCGAACGGGAGCTTCCCGTAGCGCTTCGAAAGCGCGACCCATGCCGACACGCAGCCGGGCACGGTCACCGAATCCCAGCCGGTCGTCGGCATCGCGGTCTTCCCCGCGAAGCGCTCCGGCGTCCAGCCCGCCGGCGAGCGGCCCGAGGCGTTGAGCCCCACGAGGCGCTGGCCGTCCCACAGGATCGCGAACGCATCCGAGCCGATGCCGTTCGACGTGGGCTCGACCACGGTGAGCGCGATCGCCGCCGCGAGCCCCGCGTCGACGGCGTTGCCGCCGCGCGCGAGCATCGAGAGGCCGGCCTGCGCGGCGAGCGGCTGCGAGGTCGCGACCACGTTCTTCGCGAGCACCGGCATGCGCTGCGAGCGGTAGGGAAAATTCCAGGAGAACATCGGCTTCACTCCACCTTCGCGTGGGCTTCCTCGATCACCTTGCGCCACTTGGCCGTTTCCTTGCGCATCATCGCCGCGAACTGCGCGGGAGTCCCGCCGGCCGGCTCGAAGCCGAGCTGCGCGAAGCGGCCGCGCACCGCCGGGTCCTGCAGCACGCGGTTCATGCCGGCGTTCATGCGATCGACGATGGGTTGCGGGAGCCCCGCCGGGCCGAACACGCCGAACCAGTTGTAGCTCTCGAAGCCCGGCAGCCCGGACTCCGAGATCGTCGGAAGCTCCGGCATGAGCGGCGAGCGCTGGAGCGTGGAGATGCCGAGCGCCTGGAGGCGGCCGGCGTCGATGTGCGGCTTGGCGGTGATGATCGCGTCGAAGAGCATCGCGACCTGGCCCGACATGATGTCGGGGACCGCGAGCTGCGTGCCCTTGTAGGGAACGTGGGTGAGCTTGATGCCCGCCTGCCGTGCGAAGAGCTCGCCGGTGAGGTGCGCGACGCTGCCCACGCCGCTGCTCGCGAAGTTGAGCTGGCCGGGATGCGCCCTGGCATAGGCGATGAGGTCGCGCACGTCCTTGAAGCCCAGCTTGGGGGAGACGACCAGCACGTTGGGCGCGTTGCCGGCCCAGATCACGGGCGTGAAGTCCTTCACCGGATCGTAGGGCGGCTTCGAGACCAGGTAGGGACCGACGGAGTGCGTGCTTCCGGTCGCCATCACGAAGGTGTAGCCGTCGGGCGCGCTCTCCGCCACCAGCTTCGCTCCGATCTCGCCGCCGGCGCCGGGCTTGTTGTCGACGAACACGGTCTGGCCGAGCGTGCTGGAGAGCTTCTCGGCGACGACGCGCGTCATCACGTCGGTCGGTCCGCCCGCGGGAAACGGGACCACCATCCGGATGGGCTTCGCGGGCCAGGTCTCGGCATGGGCGGCGAGCGCGAGCGCGGCCGCCAGGATCGCTGCGATTCGGGTGAGCATGGGAGGTGAGCTCGAGCTCCGTCGGGCCGCCAATGGTAGCATCCGGAGCGAAGGAGGACCCATGACCGCGGAAGTCGCCGCCCTCGTGTTCGACGCCTATGGAACGCTCTTCGACGTGCACTCCGTGTCGAGGAAGGCCGAGTCGCTCTTCCCCGGGCGGGGCGCCGCGCTCTCGGCCGCGTGGCGCACGAAGCAGCTCGAGTACTCGTGGCTGCGCACGCTCATGGATCGCTACGAGGACTTCGACCGCGTGACGCGCGCCGCGCTCGATTGGGCGCTCGAGTCGCTCGCGATCGACGCGGACGAGCCCGCGCGGCGCGCGATGATCGACGAGTACCGCCGGCTCGCCATGTTCCCCGAGGTCGCGGCGGCGCTGGAATCGCTCGCCCGCTCGCGCGCGCTCGCGATCCTGTCGAACGGGCATCCCGGCATGCTCGAGGCGCTGGTCGACCACAACGGCGTGCGCGAGCGCTTCCGCGGCGGCATCCTCAGCGTTCATCCCGTGCGCCGCTTCAAGCCCGATCCCGCGGTCTATCGGATCGCGGAGGAGACGCTCGGCGTGCCGCGCGCGCTGGTGGGCTTCGTATCCTCGAACGGATGGGACGCGGCGGGCGCGAAGTCCTTCGGCTTCCGGGCCTACTGGGTGAATCGCGGCGGCGCTCCCGTCGAGCGGCTCGGCGTGCGGCCCGACGCGATCCTCAAGGACCTCGCCGGGCTCGAGCCCGCGCTCGCCTGAGGCTGCGGGCGCTCGCGCCTGCTAGAGCGCGTCGGCGATCGCCTTGCCCACCTCCTCGGTTGCGGCCTTGCCCCCCAGGTCGCGGGTGCGCGGTCCCTTCTCGAGCACCGCCTCGATCGCCTTCACGACCGCGTCGGCCGCATCCTCGTGCCCGAGGTGCTGCAGCATCATCGCGCCGGACCAGATCTGGCCGATGGGGTTGGCGATCCTCTTCCCGTAGATGTCCGGCGCGCTGCCGTGCACGGGCTCGAAGCACGACGGGAACTCGCGTTCTGGATTGAGGTTCGCCGACGGGGCGATGCCGATGGTGCCGGTGCAGGCGGGGCCCAGGTCGGAGAGGATGTCGCCGAAGAGGTTCGATCCCACGACCACGTCGAACCAGTCCGGGTGCTGCACGAAGTGCGCCGTGAGGATGTCGATGTGGTACTGCGACGTCTTCACGTCGGGATATTCGGCCGAGATCGCCTTGAAGCGCTCGTCCCAGTACGGCAGGGTGATCGCGATGCCGTTCGACTTGGTGGCGGAGGTGACGTGCTTGCGGCGGCGCTTCCTCGCGAGCTCGAAGGCGAAGCGCAGGATGCGGTCGGTGCCGCGCTTCGAGAAGACCGAGAGCTGGGTCACGAACTCCTGCTCGGTGCCGCCGTACATGCGCCCGCCGATCGAGGAGTACTCGCCCTCGTTGTTCTCGCGCACCACCCAGAAATCGATGTCGCCCGCCTTGCGGTTCGCGAGCGGGCTCGCCACGCCCGGCATGAGGCGCACCGGGCGCAGGTTCACGTAGAGCTGGAACTCGCGGCGGATCGGGATGAGCAGGCCCCACAGCGACACGTGGTCGGGAACGGTCGGGAAGCCGACGGCGCCGAGGAAGATCGCGTCGTGGCCGCGGATCTGCGCGAGCCCGTCCTCGGGCATCATGCGGCCGTGCCGGCGGTAGTAATCGCAGCTCCACGGCTTCTCGTCCCACTCGAGCACGAAGCCGAACCTGCGCGCCGCGGCCTCCAGCACGCGCTGTCCCTCGGGAACGACTTCCTTGCCGATGCCGTCGCCGGCGATCACCGCGATGCGATGCTCGGGGACAGACCCTGGTTTTGCCTTTGCCTGGTTCAGGGTCTGTCCCCGGTGTGCGCTCTTGCTTTGGGGTCCGTCCCCGGTTTTGCTCTTCATTCGAAAAACCTCTCCAGCTCCTCGACCACGAGGTCGGGCACTTCTTCGGGAAGGTAATGGCCGGCGGGAAGCGCGCGGCCGCGCACATCATCGGCCACGCGGCGCCATTCGTCGAGCGGCTCGAAGCAGCGCTCCACGACGCCCTTCGCGCCCCACAGCACGAGGAGCGGCGCGCGGATGCGCCGGCCCGCATCGCGATCGGCTCGGTCGTGCTCCAGGTCGATCGAGGCCGCCGCGCGGTAATCCTCGCAGCTCGCGTGCACCATGCCCGGCGTGAAGCAGCGCACGTACTCGGCCCACGCCTCGGGCGCGAAGGGCGAGAGCCCGGCGCTCCCCGAGCCCATCTTCGCGGGGAGGATGAGGTCGATGCCGTTCGCGATCATGGTCTCCGGCACGGGCGCCGGCTGGATCAGGAAGAACCAGTGCCAGTAGGCGCGCGCGAAGGCCTCGTCGGTCTGCTCGTACATCGCGAGCGTGGGCGCGATGTCGAGCACCGCGACCTTCAGCACGCTCCGCGGATGGTCGACGCAAAGCCGGTGCGCGACGCGGCCGCCGCGGTCGTGCCCCACGAGCAGGAAGCGCTCGTGCCCGAGCGAGCGCATCAGCTCCACCTGGTCCGCCGCCATCGCGCGCTTCGAGTACGGCGCGTGGCCCGGAGCGCTCGCGGGCTTCCCGGAATCGCCGTAGCCGCGCAGGTCGGAGGCGACCACGTTCCAGCGCTCGGCGAGGCGCGGGGCGACCTTGTGCCAGATCGCGTGCGTCTGCGGATAGCCGTGCAGCAGAAGCAGCGCGGGCGCACCCTCGCGCCTCGGCCCGACCACCGCGTGGATGTCGCAGGCGGACGTGTGGACCAGCTGGCTCGCGAATCCGGGAAAGAGCATGACGGTCATCGTAAGGCCTGCGCGCCGCCTGCGGCGAGCATCGCGCGCAACTCGCCTTTCACCACCTTGCCGTAATTGTTCTTCGGCAGGCGCTCGACGAAGCGGTACTCGCGCGGCCGCTTGAAGCGCGCGATGTGGTCCAGGCACAGGCGGTCGAGCTCCGCGGGATCGGGCGGCGCCCCGCGCGCGACCACGAACGCGACGACGCTCTCGCCCCACTGCGGATCGGGACGACCGACCACGGCGCATTCGGCCACCGCCGCGTGGCGCAGCAGCACCTCCTCGACCTCGCGCGGATAGACGTTCGAGCCGCCGCTCACGATGAGGTCCTTGCTGCGGTCCTTGAGGGTGAGGAAGCCGTCGTCGTCGAAAGCGCCGACGTCGCCGGTCCACAGCCATCCGCCGCGCAGCGCCGAAGCGCTGGCGGCCGGGTTGCGCCAATAGCCCGACATCACGACGTCGCCGCGCACGCACACCTCGCCGATCTCGCCGGCGGGAAGCGCGCGGCCCTCGGCGTCGCGCACCGTCACCTCCACCGCGCTCTGGGCGAGCCCCACCGAGGCGAGGCGCTCGCGGTGGCGCGGATGCGTGGTGTCCGCGTGGTGGCGCTTGGAAAGGGCGGTGATGGTCATCGGGCTCTCGCCCTGGCCGTAGATCTGCGCGAGGCGCTGCCCGAGCGCGCGCGTCGCCAGGTCGAGGTCCGCGAGGTACATGGGACCGCCGCCGTAGACGAGCGTCTGCAGGCCCGCGGCGCTCGCTTCGGCCGCGAGCGCCGCCTCGGCGAGCCGCTTCACCATCGTCGGCGCGGCGA
>DATIZV010000017.1:0-12200 GCA_035516915.1 Usitatibacter sp.
AGCGGCTGGAACGGGAAAGTGAACACCGGGACGATGAGCCCGAAGCCCGCGAGCGCCGCGCCGATGTGCGGCACGGGCAGGTGGAGCGCCTGGTAGAAGGCGGGCTCGCGATAGAGCCAGCCGAGGATCGCGAGGAGCAGCAGCGCGAGCGCGAAGCGCACCATCAGCAGGCGCGGGATGTGCCCGCGCGCGAAGTGCCCGAGCTCGTGCGCGAGCACCGCCTCGATCTCGGCCGGGGTGAGCCGCTCCATCAGCGTGTCGAAGAAGACGATGCGCTTGTTCACGCCGAAGCCGGTGAAGTACGCGTTGCCATGGCTCGAGCGCTTCGAGCCGTCCATCACGAACAGGCCCCCGGCGCGGAAGCCGCAGCGGCGCAGCAACGCCTCGATGCGCGTGCGAAGCTCGCCTTCCTCGAGCGGAGTGAAGCGGTTGAAGAGCGGCGCGATCCAGCGCGGGAAGACCGTGACGAGGACCAGCGTGAACGCGATCCAGGCGAGCCAGCTGTAGAGCCACCAGTAGGGGCCGGTGCGCGCGACCAGCCAGAAGATCGCCAGGAGCAGCGGCGTGCCCAGGACCACGGCGAGCAGGGCGCCCTTGGCCAGGTCGGCGAAGAAGAGCGCCGGCGTCGTGCGGTTGAACCCGTAGCGGGCCTCGATCACGAAGGTCCGGTAGACCTCGAAGGGCAGCGTCGCGATCGCGCTCGCGAAGGTGACGCCGAACACGGTTGCGAGCTCGCGCAGCTGGCCCGCGCCGAAGAGCCGCCCCGAAAGCGCGTCGATCGTCGCGACCCCTCCGCCGATGGTGAGCACCAGGAGGACCAGCCCGTCGACGAACCACGTCTCGATCATTCCCAGCCGCTGCTTGTCCAAGGTGTAGTCCGCGGCCCTGCGGTGCGCCTCGAGAGGGATCACGGCGGCGAAATCCGTCGGCACCTGGTCGCGGTGGCGCGCCACGTGCCGCGCCTGCCGCGCGGCGAGCCAGGTGCGCCACGCGAGCGAAGCGACCACGAAGGCGGCGAATACGGCGGAAAAGACGGTGGCGCTCACGGCGTTTGGAGGAAGCCGAGGCGCCGTGACACAATCGGCGCCTCGCGCGATTCCCGGACCTCATGGCACAAGTCACGCAGGACAGGACCCCGCTGGTCTGGATAGACATGGAGATGTCCGGCCTCGTTCCCGACCGCGACCGCATTCTCGAGGTCGCGATGGTGGTCACGGATGCCGACCTCAACACGATCGCCGAGGCGCCGGTGTACGTGCTGCACCAGTCCGACGAGGTGCTCGAGTCGATGGACGCGTGGAACAAGTCGACGCACGGCAAGTCGGGGCTCGTCGACAAGGTGCGCGCCTCCACGTTCACCGAAGCCGAGGTCGAGGCGCGGCTCATCGAGTTCCTGAAGCCGATCGTCGCCGCGCGCACCGCGCCCCTCTGCGGCAACACCGTGCACCAGGACCGGCGCTTCATGGTGCGCTACATGCCGCTCTTCGAGCAGTACCTGCACTACCGGATCGTCGACGTCTCCACCCTGAAGGAGCTCGCGCGTCGCTGGCGCCCCGAGGTGCTGCAGGGCATCGCGAAGGAGGGACGGCACGAGGCGCTCGCCGACGTCTACGAATCGATCGAGGAGCTCCGGCACTACCGGCGCCATTTCCTGCGCGTCGATCCGGGCGCCTGACCGGGCCTCAGGCATCGCGCGCCGATCCGCGCGAGCGCTCCACCGCGCGCTTCCATCCGTCCAGCCGCTCGCGCGCCTCGCTCGGATCCATGCGCGGCTCGAACACGCGCTCCCGCGACCAGAGCGCCTCGATCTCCGCTTCGTCCTTCCAGAACCCGACTCCGAGGCCGGCGAGATACGCGGCGCCGAGCGCCGTCGTCTCCGTCACCTTCGGGCGCACGACCGGCACGCCGAGGAAGTTCGCCTGCACCTGCAGCAGCACGTCGCTCGCCGCGGCCCCGCCGTCGACGCGCAGCTCGGTGAGGCCGATGCCGCAATCGGCGGCCATCGCCTCGATCAGCTCCGCGCTCTGGAACGCGATCGCCTCGAGCGTCGCGCGCGCGAGGTGCGCACGCGTGGTCCCGCGCGTGATGCCGAGGATCGCGCCGCGCGCGTGCGGATCCCAGTAGGGCGCGCCGAGGCCCGAGAGCGCGGGCACGAAGTGCACGCCGGCGCAGTCGGGCACGCTCGCGGCGAGAGCGTCGATCTCCGAGGCGCGCCCGATGATGCCCAGGCCGTCGCGCAGCCACTGGATCGCGGCGCCGGCGATGAAGACGCTGCCCTCGAGCGCGTAGGCCGTATCGGCCGCGCCGCTCCAGGCGACGGTGGTTACGAGCCCGTTCCTCGATGCGGCGGGCCGCGCTCCGGTGTTCATGAGGACGAAGCAGCCGGTGCCGTAGGTGTTCTTCGCCATGCCGGGCCGGTGGCAGGCCTGGCCGAAGAGCGCCGATTGCTGGTCGCCGGCGATGCCCGCGATCGGCACTCCCGCCGGAAGGCCTTCGCACGCCGTCTCGGCGAGCGCGCCGCGCGAGGCGACGACCTGCGGCAGCACGGCGCGCGGAATGCCGAGGATCGCGAGGAGCTCGTCGTCCCAGTCGAGCGCGTGGATGTCGAAGAGAAGCGTGCGCGACGCGTTGCTCGCGTCGGTCACGTGCACGGCGCCGCCCGAGAGCTGCCACGCGAGCCAGGTGTCCACGGTGCCGAACGCGAGCTCGCCCGCCTCGGCGCGGCGCCGCGCGCCGGGGACGTTCTCGAGCAGCCACGCGAGCTTGGTGCCGGAGAAGTAGGGGTCGAGGACGAGGCCGGTTTTCCTGGTGAAAAGCGCTTCGTGGCCCGACTGTCGCAACGCGTCACATCGGGACGCTGTGCGTCGGTCCTGCCACACGATGGCGTTGTGCACCGGGCGGCCGGTTTCCCTCTCCCAGAGGAGCGTGGTCTCGCGCTGGTTGGTGATGCCGAGGGCCGCGATGTCCCCGCGCACGAGGCGTGCCGCCTCGATCGCCCGGGCGGCGACCGCCTTCTGGCTCTCCCAGATCTCCACCGCATCGTGCTCGACCCAGCCCGGCTCGGGAAAAATCTGGCGGAATTCTTGCTGGGAGGTCCCCAGGATCCGTCCGTCATGCCCGAAAGCGATGGCGCGCGAGCTGGTGGTGCCCTGATCGAAGGCAAGCACGGCCTTCATCTGAAATGGAAAGCGGGCTCCGAGCCTTTGGTTCTCGCGGCGATCATACGTTAAAATCCGCCTCGGGCTGCCGGAATCTCAGGAGGTTCCGTGGGACTCTTAGACGATCTGAAGAAGCAGGCGGACGCGCTCAAGGCGCAGGACGTCGACAAGACCGAGAGCATGCGGGCCACCGCCGTCGCGGTGGACCATGCCCTGCGCCGCTCGTTCCTCTACCTGAACGACCTGGGCAAGCAGCTCAACGTCGTGCAGATGCCGAGCCCCTTCGCATACGAGCTGCCGACCGTGGGCAAGCTCGAGGGGTTCGTCATCAAGGACTTCTTCTGCGACTTCCGCTCGAAGCACTTCATCGACAAGGACTACTACGGCGAGGTGCAGGTCGCCTACCGCTGCTGGTCCGACAACGTGCTCACCGTGAAGAAGGGACCGGACGAGATGGAGAAGTTCCGGGACATCCTCTGGCAGTCGAACATCGAGCACAAGAGCGAGCAGTTCCGCAACGAGCGCAAGGTGATCACCCACGAGGTCTTCAAGCTGAAGTGCGATTTCCGCGTGCAGGGCAAGATCGAGGGCGACCACGAGACGGGCAAGCTCAAGATCGTGACGAAGAACGTCGGCGCCTTCACCGTGGACCTCTTCAACCTGCTCGCGCAGGAGATGAACGACCCGGCCACCGAGGAATTCGCGAAGTACTTCATCGGCCGCCCGAACAAGTGGGCGGAAATCGCCAAGGCCTCGGTGCTCAACGTGCGCAGTCCCGCGGCCATCGCGCCGCGTCCGCGCGTGGAGCCGCAGTACGTGGTGCACCAGGCGCCGCCCGAGCCCAGCGCGGACGAGAAGCGCGGCCTGCTGGGCTCGCTCAAGTCGCTCATCAAGAAGGAACAGTAGGCTTCCGGGGCCGGCTCGCGTGACGCGCCTGCGCATCCTCGTCGGCACGCGCAAGGGCCTATTCGCCCTCGAGGCCGATCGCGGCCGGCGCAAGTGGTCGATGGCGGGGCCGCATTTCCTCGGGCAGATCGTGAACCACGCGGTGCTCGATCCGCGCGACGGCCGCACGGCGCTCGCCGCGGTCCGCGCCGGCCACCTCGGCCCGACCGTCTATCGATCGCAGGACGGCGGGCGCAGCTGGAAGGAAAGCGAGAGGCCGCCGGCATTCGACAAGGCGCCCTCCCCGGAAAAGGGCCAATCGGTGAGCCACGTATTCTGGCTCACGCCCGGCGCGGCCGGCGAGCGCGGGCGCTGGTACGCCGGCACCTCGCCGCAGGGGCTCTTCGTGAGCGACGACGCGGGCCGCACCTGGCGCGGCGTGGCGGGCTTCAACGCGCACCCGAAGCGCCTCGCATGGATCGGCGGACTGCAGGATGCGCCCCCCGACGGCGCGACGCTGCACTCGATCCAGCTCGATCCGGCGAACCCGCGGCATCTCTACATGGGCATGTCGGCGGGCGGCGTGTTCGAGTCGTTCGACGACGGCGCGACGTGGAGCCCGCTCAATCGAGGCTGCGCCGCGGACTTCCTTCCCGATCCCGATGCGGAGTACGGCCACGACGTCCACTGCCTGCGCGTGCACCCGGTGAGCGGCGACGTCTACCAGCAGAACCACTGCGGCATCTACCGGCTCGATCGCGAGCGCTCGCGCTGGGAGCGGATCGGCCGTGCGATGCCGAGGAAGATCGGCGACGTCGGCTTCCCGCTGGTGCTGCATCCGCGCGACCCGAAGACGCTCTGGGTCTTCCCGATGGATGGCGGCACCGTGTGGCCGCGCGTCCCGATCGACGGCAAGCCCGCGGTGTATCGCAGCCGTGACGCGGGCAAGAGCTGGCAGCGCCTCGACGCGGGACTGCCGCGCGCGCAAGCCTGGTACACCGTGAAGCGGCAGGCGATGTGCGGCGACCGGCTCGATCCGCCCGGGCTCTATTTCGGCACCACGAGCGGCGAGGTGTGGGCGAGCTTCGACGAGGGCGAACGCTGGCACTGCCTGTGCCTGCACCTGCCGCACATCTACTCGGTGGAAGCCGCGCTCGCCGATTGAAGGTCGTCCTTCCCACGCCGCTCGCCGAATACACCGCGCATCGGCGCGAGGTGGAAGCCGAGGGCGCGACGCTCGCGGCGCTGCTCGCGGACCTCGACCGCCGCTTTCCCGGCATCCGCTTCCGCATCGTCGACGAGCAGGACTCGATCCGCCCGCACATCAGGATCTTCGTGAATCGAACGCAGGAGACCAGCCTCGAGCGGCCGCTTCTCGCGCGGGACGAGGTGCTGGTGGTGGCCGCCCTCTCCGGCGGCTGAGGCCGGTTTGCCGGCTGTCAAGAAAACGTTATTTCGTTCGATGTACCATTAGCCCTTCGCGCGAGCCCTCGCAGGGCGACCAACAACCGCTCGCGCAATCCTTGAGAGGGGACCGAGATGATCCGCAAAATCCTCGCCGCGCTCGTCGCGCTCGCCGCGTTCGCCGCGACCTCGGCGCTCGCCCAGGCCACCGACATCAGCTTCTGGCATTCGATGACCGGGATCAACGGCGACAAGCTGAACGATCTCGCCAAGCGCTTCAACGCGAGCCAGAACCGCTACAAGGTCGTTCCCGTCTACAAGGGCGGCTACGCCGATTCGATGACCGCCGCGATCGCCGCCTACCGCGCGGGCAACGCGCCGGCGATCCTGCAGGTGTTCGAGGTGGGCACCGCGACCATGGCTGCCGCCAAGGGCGCGATCGTGCCGGTGTACAAGCTGATGAAGGACGCCGACGAGCCGTTCGACCCGAAAGCGTACCTCCCGGCGGTGTCCGGCTACTACAGCGACCCGAAGGGCAACATGCTGTCCTTCCCGTTCAACAGCTCGACGGTCGTGTTCTTCATCAACGAGGACGCGTTCCGGAAGGCGGGCCTCGATCCCTCGAAGGCGCCGAAGACCTGGGAGGAGTTCATCGCCGATGCCGACAAGCTGAAGGCGGCGGGACAGGACTGCGTATACACGACGTCCTGGCTCGCGTGGACCCACATCGAGAACTTCTCGGCCTGGCATAACGTGCCCATCGCCACGGAGGAAAACGGCATGGCGGGCCTCGGCACGCGGCTCGAGATCAATTCCCCGCTCCACGTGCGCCAGATCTCCATGCTCGCGGACCTCGCGAAGAAGGGCGAGTTCACCTACGTGGGCAAGGGCAGCCAGGGCGACGGCACGTTCGCGAGCGGCAAATGCGCGATGGCCACGCTCTCCATCGGCGCCTCGGGCCTCGTCGCGCAGCAGGCGAAGTTCAAGTGGTCGGTGCACTTCCTGCCGTACTGGGCCGACGTGAAGGGCGCGCCGCAGAACTCGATCATCGGCGGCGCCTCGCTCTGGGTGATGGGCGGCAAGACCCCCAACGTGTACAAGGGCGTGGCGGAATTCTTCCACTTCCTCTCCAATCCGGAAGTGCAGATGGACTGGCACACGGCGACCGGCTACCTCCCGATCACCAAGGCGGCGTACGAGATGACGAAGAAGTCCGGCTTCTACGAGCAGCATCCCGGCTACGAAGTCGCGATCAAGCAGCTCACCTACAAGCCGCCGACGGCGAACTCGAAGGGCCTGCGCTTCGGCAACTACGTGCAGGGCCGCGACATCATCGAGGACGAGATCGAGGCGGCGCTCTCCGGCAAGATGACCGCGAAAGCCGCGCTGGACGACGCGGTGACGCGCGTCGACGAGCTGCTGCGCAGGTTCCAGGCGGCGAACAAGTAGGACCGGATCGCGCCTGAAGAGAGAGGAAGGGCGGCTCGAGGCCGCCCTTTCCGCGACGGGAATGGAAAAGCGCGTCGTCTTCAAGTCCGCCTGGCTGCCGTACGCCCTCTTGGCGCCGCAGCTCGCGATCACGGTCATCTTCTTCTTCTGGCCTGCGCTACAGGCGGTCTACTACTCGTTCCAGGTGCAGGACCCGTTCGGGCTCGCGACGCATTTCGTCTGGTTCCAGAACTTCACGGACCTCTTCCACGACCCGCACTACCTCGCCTCGTTCCGGGTGACGGCGGTCTTCAGCCTGCTCGTCGCCGCGCTCGGGATCTCGATCTCGCTGCTCCTCGCCACCATGGCCGACCACGTCGTGCGCGGCGCGCTCTTCTACAAGACGCTGCTCATCTGGCCGTACGCGGTAGCGCCCGCCATCGCGGGGGTGCTCTGGGCGTTCCTGTTCGCGCCCACCATCGGGCTCGTGAGCTATTACCTGCGCCGCGTGGGCATCGACTGGAACTGGCGCGTGAACGAGAACCAGGCGATGCTGATGGTCGTCCTCGCCGCGGCGTGGAAGCAGATCAGCTACAACTTTCTCTTCTTCCTCGCGGGGCTGCAGTCGATCCCGAAGTCGCTCGTCGAGGCCGCGGCGATCGACGGTGCGGGGCCGGTGCGCCGGTTCTGGACCATCGTCTTCCCGCTGCTCTCGCCCACGACGTTCTTCCTGCTCGTGGTGAACATCGTCTACGCCTTCTTCGACACGTTCGGCGTGATCGACGCGACGACGGAGGGCGGCCCGGTGGAATCTACCCAGATCCTCGTCTACAAGGTGTACTTCGACGGCGTGCGCGCGGCCGACATCGGCGGCTCCTCGGCGCAGTCGGTGGTGCTCATGTTCATCGTGATCGCGCTCACCGTGGTCCAGTTCCGCTACATCGAGCGCAGGGTTCAATACTGATGGCTCTCGCGCGCACCGGAATGGTCGAGAACCGCCCCGTCGGCGACTTCGTCGCGCACCTGATCCTGATCGCGGGCGTCGTCGTGGTGGTGTTCCCCCTCTGGGTGACGTTCGTCGCCTCCACGCTCACCTTCGACCAGATCGTGAACGTGCCGATGCCGCTCATCCCCGGCACGCACGGGTGGCAGAACTATCACCACGCCCTGGTGGCGGGATCCGAGCGCGGCTCCTCCGCCCCGGTCGACCGGATGCTCTGGAACAGCCTGGTCGTCGCGGTCTCGGTCGCCGCGGGCAAGATCGCGATCTCGATCATCTCGGCCTTCGCGATCGTCTATTTCCGCTTCCGGCTGAGGGAATTCTTCTTCTGGACGATCTTCGTCACGCTGATGCTGCCGGTGGAGGTGCGCATCATCCCGACCTTCAAGGTCATCGCGGACCTGCGCCTCCTCGACTCCTACCCGGGTCTCATCCTCCCGCTCTTCGCGTCGGCGACCGCCACTTTCCTCTTCCGCCAATTCTTCATGACGATCCCCGACGAGCTCGTGGAGGCGGCGCGCATCGATGGGGCGGGCCCCATGCGCTTCTTCTGGGACGTGATCGTGCCGCTCTCGAAGACGCACATGGCGGCGTTGTTCGTGATCCTCTTCATCTACGGCTGGAACCAGTACCTCTGGCCGCTGCTGGTCACGACGAGCGAATCCATGTACACGGTGGTGATCGGCATCAAGCGCATGATCGCCGGAGGCGACGCCGCGACCGAGTGGAACATCGTGATGTCCACCGCGATGCTCGCGTTGCTGCCGCCGGCACTGGTCGTGCTCTTCATGCAAAGGTGGTTCGTGAAGGGCCTGATCGAAAGCGAAAAGTAAATGGCGGAAATCAGCCTCCAGGGCGTCACCAAGAGCTTCGGCAAGAACGAGGTCATCCACCGCACCGACGTCACGATCGGCGACGGCGAGTTCGTCGTGATCGTGGGGCCGTCGGGCTGCGGCAAGTCCACCGTGCTGCGCATGATCGCGGGCCTGGAGACGCCGACCACCGGCGAGATCCGGATCGCCGGCAAGCGCGTGAACGAGGTGGAGCCCAAGGACCGCAACATCGCGATGGTGTTCCAGAGCTACGCGCTCTATCCGCACATGAGCGTGTACGACAACATGGCCTACGGGCTCAAGATCCGCAAGCTCTCCAAGGGCGACATCGAGGCGCGGGTACAGAACGCGGCCGGAATCCTCGAGCTGGGGCCCTTCCTGCAGAGGAAGCCGCGCGAGCTTTCGGGCGGGCAACGCCAGCGCGTTGCGATGGGACGCGCCATCGTGCGCAATCCCGCCGCGTTCCTCTTCGACGAGCCGCTCTCCAACCTCGACGCGAAGCTGCGCGTGCAGATGCGCCTCGAGATCCAGAAGATGCACCGGGAGCTGCGGACCACGAGCGTCTACGTGACCCACGACCAGGTGGAGGCGATGACGCTCGCCGATCGCATGTTCGTGATCAACGAGGGCACGATCGAGCAGATGGGCGCTCCGATCCAGGTGTACGACGATCCCGCCACGCAGTTCGTCGCCGGCTTCATCGGGTCTCCCTCGATGAACTTCCTTCCCGGCAGGCGCGAGGGCGATGTCGTGGACGTGGGCGCGGGCGTGAAGGTGCCGCTGCCCGAAGGGCTGCGCTCCAGCGCGCCGCAAACGCTCACCGTCGGCATCCGTCCCGAGCATTTCGCGCTCAACCGGTCCGGCGGGGCGGAATTCCGCCTGAAGGTGGAGACGATCGAGGCGCTCGGCGCCGATTCGCTCGTTCACGCGCTGTTCGACAGCGCGGCGCTCGTCGCGCGGATCGACGGCCATGCGACGCCGGCCCCCGGCGAGGTGCTGCCGTTCTCGGTGCAGCCGGCCCAGTTCTATTTCTTCGACGCGGCGAGCGGCAAGCGGCTTCGCCCGCCCGCCTGACGGCCATGGCGGTGCCGGACGACCGGCGCATCGAGGAGCTGGGCCTCAATTCCTCGGCGCCGCCGGGCCAGTTGGTCTACGACGGCTGGCTCTTGCGGATGTTGCGCGGCAAGGCGAAGCGCGCGCGCTCGGTGAACGCGGTGTATCCGTCGAAGGCCGAGCTCGCGACCAAGATCGCGTACTGCGAGCGGCTCTATCGCTCGGCGGGCCTTCCCGCCATCTTCCGCATCACGCCCTTTTCCGAGCCCGCATCGCTCGACGCCGAGCTCGAGCGCCGCGGCTACGGGCGCTTCGACGCGACGGCGGTGGAGTGCGCGGCGATCGATCCCGCGCGCTTCGGTGTCGCCTGCGCAGAAGCGATGGATCTTCCCGCATGGGTCGAGGCGGTGGGCGAGATGCGCGGCTCGTCGCGGGAGCATCGCGCGGCGCACCTCGCGCGGCTGCAGGGCATGCCGCTCGCCTTGCGTTCGGTCGCGGTGCAGGAGGGCGGGCGCGTGGTAGCGACGGGGCTCACCATCGTCGAGGACGATTGCGCGGGCCTCTTCGACGTGATCACCGACGAGCACGCGCGGCGGCGCGGCCATGCCCGCTCCGTGGTCGCCGCGCTTCTGCGCACCGCCTGGGAGCTCGGCGCGCGCCACGCCTACCTGCAGGTGAACTTGGAGAACGAGTCGGCGCGGCGGCTGTACCGGCAGTTCGGCTTCGAGGAGCGCTATCAGTACTGGTATCGCGGCCGCCCCGGGGAGCAGGGATGAGCGAGCTCGCCATCACGGGGCTCGCGCGCCGGCTCGGCGCTTCGTGCAAACGCCGCGGCGTGATGGTGGCGACGGCGGAATCGTGCACCGGCGGCGGAGTCGCGCAGGCGATCACGCGCATCGCCGGAAGCTCGGAATGGTTCGAGCGCGGCTTCGTCACCTACACGGACCTCGCCAAGGAAGAGATGCTCGGGGTCGCTCACGCGACGCTGGCGGCGCACGGTGCAGTGAGCGAGGAGGTCGCCTGCCGGATGGCGGCGGGCGCGCTCGACCGTAGCCGCGCCGATGCGTCCGTCGCGATCACCGGAATCGCCGGTCCCGGCGGCGGATCCCCGCAGAAGCCCGTCGGGCTGGTGTGGTTCGCATGGGCGCACCGCGGCGGGCCGGTGCAGGCGCGGCGCTTCGTGTTCGCCGGCGATCGGGCGGCGGTGCGCGAGCAGTCCGTCGCCGTTGCGCTCCAGGGGCTGATCGACCTGCTCGGCTGAACGTCATTCCCGCTGCCGACTGGATCTCTCGAGGGCAGGCTCCGGCGGAGTCCGGCGCTTGACAATCCAGAACGTTCGTTCTGTAATAGCAGAACATTCGTTCTGTCCCGGTCATCGCCCCGAGCCGCCATGGCGTTGAATGTCCAGAAGCCCGCGCTGGATCCGAGCTACCTCGAAAAGCTCCAGGATTACTACGCGGAGCACAAGGTGATCCCCTCGTACTCGGTGCTCGCGAGCCTGTGGGGGATCTCGGCGAAGTCGTGGGTCTCCGAGTGCGTGAAGCGCTTCGAGGAAGCGGGCTACCTGGATTGGACGCCGGATCGGCAGTTGAAGCCCGGCGCGCGGTTCTTCGAGCGGCGCCTGGCGGATTCGGCGGTCCAGGCGGGCCTGCCCAACCCGGCGATCGCCGATGGCTACGATCTCATCACCATCGACGACTACCTGGTGAAGGTCCCGTCGAAGACCTCGCTGGTACGCGTGAAGGGCGATTCGATGATCGACGCGGGGATCCACGAGGGAGACCTGCTGGTGGTGGAGCAGCAACCGAACGCCAACGTCGGCGACGTCGTCGTGGCGATCGTCAACAACGAGTTCACGGTGAAGTACCTGGAGCGGGAGAAGGGCGGTTTCGTGCTGAAGCCGGCGAACAAGGCCTATCCCGTGCTGCGGCCCAAAGGGGGTTTCGAAATCTTCGGCGTCATGGCGGGGCTGGTGCGCCGCACCCGGTAGCTCATTCCATGAGCCTGGGACCGCGTAGCCTCGCAACCGTCTCCAACAACCAATCATCAATGGGATAATGAAAATGCTCAAGGTCATCTCCAGCCCTGCCGCGGAATCCCCCAAGATGGACGAGAACAAGGCCAAGGCCCTCCAGGCCGCCCTTTCGCAGATCGAGAAGCAGTTCGGCAAGGGCTCGATCATGAAGATGGGCGCCCAGGACGTGGACCGCGCCATCGAGGTCGTCTCCACCGGCTCCCTCGGCCTCGACATGGCGCTCGGCGTGGGCGGGCTCCCGCGCGGTCGCGTGGTCGAGATCTACGGCCCGGAATCGTCCGGCAAGACCACGCTCACCCTCCAGGTCATCGCCAACGTCCAGAAGATGGGCGGCACCGCGGCCTTCATCGACGCCGAGCACGCGCTCGATCCGCAATACGCGCAACGCCTCGGGGTGGATATCT
>DATIZV010000018.1:0-2345 GCA_035516915.1 Usitatibacter sp.
GGCCGCTACAAGGCCGACATCGCGCATTTCGCCGGCATGAGCGTGCGCGACGCCGAAAAACCCATACTCGAGCTGCTCGCGTCGAAAGGCGCGTTGCTCAAGCAGGAGCCCTTCCGCCACAGCTATCCGCACTGCTGGCGCCACAAGACGCCGATCATCTTCCGCGCCACCACGCAGTGGTTCATCGGCATGGACCGCCCGACCGCGAGCGGCAAGACGCTGCGCGAGATCGCGCTGCATGCCATCGGCGACACGCGCTTCTATCCCGAGTGGGGACGAGCGCGCATCACCGCGATGATCCAGAACCGCCCCGACTGGACGCTCTCGCGCCAGCGCAACTGGGGCACGCCCCTCACGTTCTTCCTCGACCGGCAGACGGAAGAATTGCATCCCGACACCGAGGCGCTCCTCGAGAAAGCCGCGGCGATGATCGAGAAGGGCGGCATCGAAGCGTGGTTCGCCGCGAGCTGCGAGGACTTCGGCGTGGACGCCGCGCGCTACCGCAAGATCAGCGACACGGTGGACGTGTGGTTCGACTCGGGCACGACGCACTTCACGGTGCTGCGGCGCAACGGCGAGAAGTGGCCCGCGGACCTCTACCTCGAGGGCAGCGATCAGCACCGCGGCTGGTTCCAGTCGAGCCTGCTCACGGGCTGCGCCATGGACGGCCGCGCGCCGTACGACGCGCTCCTCACGCACGGCTTCACCGTGGACGCCCAGGGGCGCAAGATGTCCAAGTCGCTGGGCAACGTGATCGCGCCGCAGAAGATCGCGGACACGCTGGGCGCAGAGATCATCCGCCTGTGGGTCGGGACGACGGATTTCTCCGGAGAGCTCTACATCTCCGACGAGATCCTCAAGCGCGTCGTGGAAAGCTACCGGCGCATCCGCAACACGCTGCGTTTCCTGCTCGCCAACACCGCGGACTTCGATCCGTCGAAGGACTTGTTGCCGCCGTCCGAGTGGGTCGAGATCGACCGCTACGCGCTCGCGATGACGCGCGCGATGGCCGATGCCTGCATCGCCGACTACGGGAAGTTCGATTTCTATCTCGTGACCCAGCGCCTGCAGGTCTTCTGCTCCGAGGACCTGGGCGGGTTCTGGCTCGACATCCTCAAGGACCGCCTCTACACCGCGAGCGCCTCCGGCCCCGCGCGCCGCTCGGCGCAATCGGCCCTGTACCACGTGACGCAGATGCTGCTTCGCCTCATGGCGCCGGTCCTCTCGTTCACCGCGGAGGAAGCGTGGGCGGTGCTGCATCCGGCAAAGGCGGGCCAGGCGCAGGACAGCGTCTTCTTCCACACGTGGCACGGCGTGCTTCCGGGGCAGGAAGGCGAGGCCGCGCTCCTCGCGAGGTGGAAGCGCATCCGCGAGATCCGCGCCGAGGTGACGAAGAAGCTCGAGGAAGTGCGCGCCACCGGGGCCATCGGCTCGTCGCTGCAGGCCAACGTCGCCGTGACCGCGGGCGGCGAGGACCAGGCGCTCCTTGCCTCGCTCGGCAACGACCTGAAGTACGTGTTCATCACGTCGAGCGCGGCGCTGAACGCCGGACAGGCCGGGCCGGTGGAGGTCGCGGTCGCTCCCAGCGCCGACCCCAAGTGCGAGCGCTGCTGGCATTGGCGCGCCGACGTGGGAAGCGTGCCGCGCTACGCGGCGATCTGCGCTCGCTGCGCCGCCACGCTCGACGGGCACGAGGAGGCGCGCCGCCATGCGTGAATCCGCGCGCTGGACGCGTTGGCTCGCCGTGAGCGCGGCGGTGTTCGCCGCCGACCTCGCCACCAAGGCGTGGGTGAGCCGCGTGTTCGCCGTGGGCGATTCCGTCGAAGTGACGCCGTTCTTAAATCTCGTACTCGCGCACAACACCGGAGCCGCGTTCAGCTTCCTCGCGGGCGCGGGCGGATGGCAGCGCTGGTTCTTCACCGCCGTGACCGTCGCGATCTCGATCGCCATCGTCGTGATGCTCTCGCGCCAGAAGAGCGCGCCGTGGGTCTCGGCCGCGTTCGCCCTCGTGCTGGGCGGGGCGCTCGGAAATCTCTACGACCGCCTCACGCTGGGCCACGTCGTGGACTTCGTCCAACTGCACGCGGCGGGATACTATTGGCCCGCGTTCAACGTCGCCGACTCCGCCATCACGGTGGGAGTGGCCATGCTCGTCTGGGACAGCGTGCGTCCCCGGGCGGGCAAGCTGGGCCAGGAGAAGCCATGAACCACACTGCGCAAGCGCTCGAGAACGCGGAGGTCCTGCTCGCGAAGCCGCGCGGCTTCTGCGCGGGCGTCGATCGCGCCATCGCCATCGTGGAGCGCGCCCTCGAGCTGCATGGCGCGCCGATCTACGTGCGCCACGA
>DATIZV010000019.1:0-19840 GCA_035516915.1 Usitatibacter sp.
GCGAGAACATCTCCTCGTCGCCGTGCGACCAGCCGAGGCGCGCGAGGTAGTTCACCATCGCGTCGGGTAGGAACCCATCGTCCTTGTACTGCATCACGCTCACCGCGCCGTGGCGCTTCGACAACCGCTGCCCGTCCGCGCCGAGGATCATCGGAACGTGGCCGAAGTGCGGCAGCTCCGCGCCGAGCGCGCGATACAGGTTGATCTGCCGCGGCGTGTTGTTCACGTGGTCGTCGCCGCGGATCACGTGCGTCATGGACATGTCGATGTCGTCCACCACGACGCCGAAGTTGTACGTGGGGACGCCGTCCTGGCGGATGAGCACGAGGTCGTCGAGCTCCTCGTTCGAGAACGCGATCGGCCCCTTCACGAGGTCCTCCCAGCCCACCTCGCCCGAGAGCGGATTCTTGAAGCGCAGCACCGGAGTCACGCCCTTCGGCGGCGCCTCGCGCGAATCGCGCCAGCGCCGGTCGTAGCGCGGCTTCTCCCCGCGCGCGACCTGCGCCTCGCGCATCGCCTCGAGCTCCTCCTTCGAGGTGTAGTCCCGGTACGCGAGGTCCTTCGAGAGGAGCAGCTCGCCGACCTCGCGATACCGGTCGAGGCGCTGCATCTGGAAGAACGGGCCCTCGTCCCAGTCGAGGCCGAGCCAGCGCATCGCGTCGAAGATCGCCTGCTCCGATGCCTGCGTGGAGCGCTCGGTGTCCGTGTCCTCGACCCTGAGGATGAACTTCCCGCCGTGGCGCCGCGCGTACGCCCAATTGAAGAGCGCCGTGCGCGCGCCTCCGAGATGGAGATATCCCGTCGGGCTCGGCGCGAATCGGGTGCGGATCATGGGGAGGAAGACGTGGATCCCCGCCTTCGCGGGAACGACGAAGCGCCCATTCTACCGGCTCGCGCTTTCCCGGCCTCGCGCCCGGCGCGCTCCTCTCTGCCGGGCGCACCTCTCTGCTAAAATGCCCGCTTTCGGGTCGTTAGCTCAGCGGTAGAGCATCGCCTTCACACGGCGGGGGCCAGTGGTTCGATCCCACTACGACCCACCACATTCCGGACGGGTCGCGTCGCAAGGCGCGGCCCGTTTTCATTCCGGTCAGCGCAGCCCCGGCAGGTCCCAGAGCACGCGCTCGAAGGAGACCACGCGGTCGCCGCGCGCGGCGACGTCCGCCTCGACCGACCGGAGCAATGCGTCCCTGCGATATTCCGCATCCTCGAGCGAGGCGGCCATGTCGCGCCGGAAATCGGTGACGCCCACGGTGGTCTCCGAGTTCGTGGCCACCCCCGTCACGATGATGCTGAAGCGCTGCGGGCCGCGTTCGATGATCGCGCCCCACATCCGGATGTCGGTCCTTTCCGGGTCAAGCGGCATCTAGCGGATGAGGCCCTGCGCCATGTCGCGGGGCAGGCGCGGGATGGCCGAGGCCGCGTGCAGCGTCCTCGACCCGTTGCTCTCGTTCACCACGGTCGCGCCGCGCGGGGCGAGCCGGTCGGGCCACGAGAGGACGTCGCCCACCCGGGGCAGCTCCTCGCGCGCCAGCCGAAGATATGCGTAGGTTCCGTCCAAGCATCGCACGAAGCATACCGCACGCAGCTCGTTCACCTCCTCGACGGCTCCTCTCATGTGCGTCCCCGCTCGATCCTGGCTGGCTGTTCTGTTAACGACCGTTATCGACGCCATTCTGCGAGCCTGCGCGGCGCGCATCAACCGGCTGGGCCTGCCCACCCTGTTTCGTTTGTAATCGTTCCCGCCCGTAGAACGCTGCCCGTCGCTCCGGGCCCCGCGCCGGCGGCCCGGGAAGGGAGCCGTTATGCCCTCTCGCGGACCTCGCGGTCGTCGTCGTTCGCCTTCGCGAGGATCTGGGAGAGGCGCAGGTTCGCATGGGCGAAGAACGCCGCCATGCGGTGCACCAGCGGCACGGCGTCGTCCATCTCGTCGCCGTGCTCGCGCACGAGGTCGAGCGCGTAGGCGCCGACGTCGCCCGAGGTGAGGAGCTTCCTCGGCTTGCAGCGTTCCGGAAGGTGCGCGACTTCCATCGGCTCGAGCGAGGCGAGGTAGTTGCGGGAGATCGTGATCACCTTCGCCTCCGTCTCCGCGACGTCGAGCAGTTCCTGCCAGCCAGAGAAGACCATCGCGCGTTTCCTCGCCGAGGCGAGCAGTCTGCGCCAGGCGCGCGCGGAAATCTGTAGGCATTCTCCTACGATGCGGCGCCGGCGATCGCCCGTGCATCGCGCCCGCGCATCGAAATCGTTGCGAAAGCTCAACGCAAGGGGCGCGGAATGACGCACAATGCGGCCCATGGACACGGAATCCGCATCAGCCTCGATGGATACGCTCCTCGCGCAGGGCTCGCCCGGATCGAAATCCGTGGTGCAGCTTTACCGCTGCCCGAGCGGCCACCTGAACAGGATCACCTGGTCCGCGGCCGAGATGGCGCTCGCTTCGGAGCACAACGACATCAAGTTCTATTGCGAGCGCTGTGGCACGGCGCGCCTCGCGAGCGCGCTGGAATCGGCGAGCCTCATCGCGGCCCTCGGCCTCGCGCCGGCCAAGCGCCGCTACTCGTCCTGACTTGCGGTTTCGCCCGGTCCGCCGTAGAGCCCCCGGCGCAGCGACTCGAGATTCGCCTGGAGCTCGTCGCGCAGGTCGCCGGGAACGGTCTGCCGCACGATGCGCTCGCCGATGCTGTGGATGCGCTCCTCGATCAGGCGCGACACCATGTGCACCGCCTCGCGCTCGCGCATCTGCACCGCCTGTTGCAGGTAGCTCTTGCAGAGGTCCAGCTGCAGCGCGATCTGGCGGGCATTGACCTCCATCGACCGCTCGATGGTCGCGCGCACCTCCGGGCTCACGATCATCAGCAGGTCTTCCGGCGTCGAAGGCTTCGGGATGAACGCGTCGAATCCCGCCTCGAGGGCGCGCTTCCTCGCCTCGCCGGCGGGCCACGCGCTGTAGGCGACCAGCTGGATCGTCCGGCCGAATCTCGCGCGCAGGACGCCGGCAGCCTCCAGGCCCGAGAGGCGCGGCATGTAGAGGTCGAGGACCACGCTCGCGGGGTTCCACTCCGTCGCAGTGCGTACGGCGGAAAGGCCGTCGTAGACGGCGCAGGAAGGGACGGTAAATCGTACCTCGCCGCCTGTCCGGATTGCATAGTCCCATCGGCGCAGCCCCGCTCGCCTTGGGCCTTCGCAATGCCGGCCTAACCTGTGCGTGCCATGGATCCCATCTTCGGGGCGCTGCGCGCGGACGTCCGACGCACCTACGACCTGCTCGAAGGCGGCCGCCTGCGCCGGCTCGTCCACTGCGCGCGCTCGCCCGGCGTGCAGGCGGTCGCCGTCTATCGCCTCGGTCAATGGCTCTCCCGACGTCCCGCCGTGGTGCGATTGTTCCTCGAGCCGTTCTTCGCGATCGGACAGTTCGTGGTGCGCGTGCTGTGGGGCATCGAGCTGCCGCGCTCGGCGCGCATCGGCCCGGGCCTCTACATCGGCCACTTCGGCGGCATCATCGTCTCGCCCGACGCGGTGATCGGGTCGCATTGCTCGCTCTCGCCGTCCATCACGATCGGCCTCGCGGGCCAGGGCGAGCGGCTGGGTGTGCCCGTGATCGGCGATTTCGTCTACGTCGCGCCGGGCGCGCGGCTCTTCGGCAAGATCCGCATCGGCAACAACGTGAAGATCGGCGCGAACGCGGTGGTCCACCGCGACGTTCCCGATAACGCGGTCGTCGCGCTCGATCCCGGCTTCCGCATCATCTCCTTCTCCGGCAACGTCCCGCGCTCCGCGAAGACCGACATCGCCGCCTGACGCGCGGCGGTGCGACTGCCGGCTATCCCCCTGTCCCTTCCCGCCGCGCCCGCCGGCGCCGCGCCACGAGGCCTTGGGACGCGTGCATTCGACGACCTGCGTGCCCTCGTCGTTCGCGGAAGGACGCTCCGCGGCGGCCGCGATCTGCGTGACGCGCACCGCCGCATGCGTGAAGAAGAGCAGCAGCTCCTGCAGCCGCATGAGCGCCGGCGCCGGGCCGCGGAACCTCGCGTGGAGCTCCCCGATGCGGAACATCGAGGACATGATCTCCGAGCGATCGCGGATCGCGCCGGGCCAGCATCCGGCCGGAAGCGAGCCGATCTCCTCGGGCTGCCATTCCTGCAGGTAGTCGACGACCAGGGCGACCACCGCTTGCTCGGTGGTTGCGGACTTGAGATGGGTGCGCCATCGGTGACGGATCACGCCGCGTTCCCTCCTTTGTTCTGTGCGCACCACGTGGCGGGGGTTCGGGCGTGAGCGACCTCCGGAATTGTCGGAAACCTGTCCTGGCGTTGTCTGTAGGAGCGCTCCTACGGTACGAGGCGTCGCGCTGCCTCGGACCGCAGCGTGCGGCGCGAGCGCAGCGCAGCCACGGCGCGCGCGGCGGCCTTGCGCGAATAGAACATCCCCTTGCGCTCGAAGCCCGCGACGAGCGAGGCGCGCGTGCGCAGCACGCGGCCCGAAGGCGCGCGGTCGACCACGACCTCCTCGGGAAGCCCGTCGAGGAGATGCATCGGCGCGGGGTTGCCGTCGGCGAAGCGCGAGAGATAGAGCTTCTGCGAAGCGTAGTCGAAGAACGCGGGCCGGAAGCCGTAGTCGCGGTTCTCCTCGCTGCGCCCGCCGCTGCCGCGATAGGACTCGTTCGCCCTCGCGAGCCGGTGCTCGATCGTTCCTTCCCTCATCGCCGCCCTCCCTTCCGGCACGAATGCCGGATCGATGGGGCGCAGTTTCGGGCGGCAGGGCGCGCGCCCGTTATGGAAAAAGTCGCAAACCAGGGCGTTGCGCGATTACACGCGCAACGCTCTGTAACTTTCCTCACAGCGAAAACCCGCCGGATTCCCCGTTGCGTCGCCGCGAGGGCCGACGCGGGCCCTCGCGCCTTTCGCTTGTAACCTCACTCGATGAGGCGATGCTTCATCGCGTAGTGGACCAGGTCCACGTTGGTGTTGAGGCCGAGCTTCCTGAGGATGCGCCCGCGATAGGTGCTCACGGTGGAAGGCGAGAGGCGCATCTCCTCCGCGATCTGGTGCAGCGTCTTGCCGGAGGCGAGGAGCCACATGACGCGGTATTCGCGGTCCGAGAGCCGCTCGTGCGGCGGGCGCTCCTGCTCGGGCGTGAGGCGCGAGGCGAGCTTCTCGGCGAGCGTCGGGCTCACGTAGCGCCCGCCCGTCGCGACCTTCTTCACCGCGGCGGTGAGCTCTTCTCCCGCGCTCTCCTTGGTGATGTATCCCGCGGCCCCGGCCTTGAGCGCGCGCAGGCCGTGCGGGTCCTCGGGATAGATGCTGAGGATGAGCACCGCGCGGTCGGGGTAGTCGTGCTTCACGTCCGAGAGGAGCTCGACGCCGCCGCGCCCGGGCATCGAGTAGTCGAGCACGGCGACGTCCCAGTCGAGCTTGTGCGCGAGCTCGAAGGCCTCGTCGCCGTCGCGCGCTTCGCCCACCACGTTCACCTCGGGGTCGGCGCTCAGCATCTGCTTGAGTCCCTGCCGCACGACCGGATGGTCGTCGGCGATGAGCACCTTCACCGGGTGGCCCGGGGTGCCGTGCATTACGGAGGAGGATGCGAAGCTCATGATCAGGCGTGGAACACCGGTTGTTGGGTTGTTGTCGGAATCGTCACGGAGACCGTGGTCCCCTTCCCTTCCTCTCCCTTCACGTCGAGCGTGCCGCCGAACGCGAGGACGCGTTCGCGAAGCCCGAGGAAGCCGAGGGAGGTCGGGCTCTCGTACTCGGAGCTGCGGATGCCGCGGCCGTTGTCGGCCACGGTGAGGCGAAGCGCCCCGTCGTCCGCGTCTTCCACCTTCACGTCGACGCGCGTCGCGTTGGCATGGCGCGCGACGTTGGTGAGGAGCTCCTGGAAGATGCGGAAGAGCGCGGTGGAGCGATCCTTGTCGGGGTCCGCGAAGCGCGGCGGCATCTCCAGCAGGCAGCGCACGCCCGTGCGCCGCTGGAACTCGCGCGACTGCCAGTCGATCGCCGCACCGAGGCCGATCTCGTCGAGCACCTCGGGCCGCAATCCGGAGGAGATGCGCCGTACGGAGTTGACGATCCGGTCGATCGCGTGGGAGATCGCCTGGATCTTGTGGCCGAAGGCCTCGGGATCCTCGCTCCCGCTGCCCTTGGCGAGCGCGCCGATGTCGTACTTGAGGCCGGTGAGCGCCTGGCCGAGCTCGTCGTGGATCTCGCGCGCGATGTGGATGCGCTCGTCCTCGCGCACCGACTGCAGGTGCGCGGCGAGCGCGCGCAGGTTCTCTTCCGAGGTGCGCAGCCGCTGCTCGGTGAGAGCGCGTTCCGCGAGCTCGGCGTTGAGCATGCGGTTCATGTCGTGCAGCCCCACGAAGACCGAGAGCTTCGAGCGCAGCACCTCGGGGATCACGGGCTTCACGATGTAGTCGACCGCGCCCGCCTGGTAGCCGCGGAACATGGAGGCGAGGTCCTCCTGCGCCGCGGTGAGGAAGATGATGGGCGTGTAGCGGGAGCGCTTTCGCTCGCGGATCAGGCGTGCCGTGGTGAAGCCGTCGATCCCCGGCATGCGCACGTCCATCAATATCGCGGCGAAGTCCTCCTCGAGCACCTTGCGCAGCGCCTCCTCGCCCGAGCGCGCGGTGACGATGCGCGAGCCGAGCGAGCGCAGCGCCGCCTCCAGCGCGACGAGGCTCGCCGCATCGTCGTCGACGATGAGCAGGCTCGCGTGCGGGGAGTCGGCCATGTCTATCCCGCGCGCTGCGGCCGCCTGGAGCCCGGCCGCGCCTCGCACGCGCTCTTCGCCGTGCGAGCGCCTGCGCCGATGCGCCCTACATGGCCGTGCCCGGGCATGCAACGGCCCGCGCCGCGCTCCGCGTCCTTGCGCAAGTACCTGGCATCCGTGCAGGTCGATTCCATGCTGCCGTTCCCGGGTCGCGGAATGCTCCGCGCGGCGAGACAAGTTTATGAAGAGTGGATTGCACGGATTCCTCTCCCCTCGCTGGTCCGCCCAGACTAGAAAACGGCGTCATTCCGTAAAGCCTCCAAAAAACCCTCCTACGGCGGGCTTGCGGACCGCTTTCCGCTCGCTCGACGAGGGGATCCAGGTCTCGGCGGACTCGAGCCGGAAGATGCCGGCGGGGGCCGGAGCGGCGAGGGTGGCGCCGGCGCGCGCGCGCTCGTCCGCGGGTCCCGCGACCGTCGCGGGAGCCTTCGGCCGTCCCACGCGCTCCACGCGGAAGGCGCGCGATTCGCTGCGCGCATGCGCGCCTCCGGACATGCTCACGCGCCACGTGTACTCGCCGGCCGGCACGGCGCGGCCCCAGGCGAGCCAGTTGCGGCGCGTGGTGCGCGTCTCGGTATGGCCGTCGGGAAAGCGCAGCGCCACGGTGTACGTGTGGCGCCCGGCCTGCAACGGCCAGGTGAACTCGGGCGGGCCGCCGAGGAGTGTCGCGCAATCGGCGGGGCGCACCGCTGCGAGCAGCGGATCGGCGCGCACCAGGAAGTCGTGTTGCGCACCGCAGGCGGCGCGCGCCTTGGCGGCTGCGAGCGCGGCGGCGACGAGCAATGCGGTCGAGAGGAGGACGGCGGGACGGCGGGCTGCCTGAAGCTGCATCGGTTCTCCACGAGTGTTGCGGGACATGCGCAGACTCGTTTTGCAACCGCCGTGCCACTCGCCGATTGGGCTTTCCGATCAAGGGCGTAGCGAAGCCACCTCGCAACGGCGGCGGGCTTCGTGTGGCTGGCGCACGATGCTTTTGTGGCTCCCTGGCGACGAATCGGGCAGGCAAGCCACGATCGGCTCGCAGCGGCTCGACGCGCTGTAGCTGCGGGACGACAAAGCTTCGGAGATCGCTGACCAACCTCGGCAGCGTCGTCCTGTGGCGCGGATAGGCGGGACGGAAGCGTCGTCGTCGAACGACAGCCGCTCAGGGCGCGGCCTCGGGACGCACCGCGCGCGACGCGGGCTTCCACAGCGAGCGATACGCGGCGCGCAGCTTCGGCACCTCGTAGCGCCACTCGAGCTCGTCCTCCACGCGCCTGCGCCCGTAGGCGCCCATCGCGGCGCGCCGCGCGGGGTCGTCGAGGAGCTCCACGATCTTCGCCGCGAGGTCCGCCGGATCGTTGCGGCGTGCGTAGAGCGAGGCTTCCTGCGCGGAGCAGCGGCCCTCGGTCAAGTCGAACTGCACGATGGGCTTGCCGAGCGCCATGTACTCCATGATCTTGTTCATCGTCGACTTGTCGTTCATCTCCGTCGCCATGTCCGGGTTCACGCACACGTCCGCGGTGTTGAGCACGGCGAGAAGCTCGTCGTCGGGCACGCGGCCGGTGAAGGTCACGTGGTCGGCCACACCCAGCTCGACGGCGAGCGCCTTCATGTCCTCGAGCGACGTGCCGCCGCCCACCAGCCCGAACTGCACGTCCTCGCGCCCGTGGTCGCGCACGATCGCGCGCACCGCCTGGAGCAGCAGGTCGATGCCTTCCTGCCGTCCCATCACGCCGACGTAGCCCACGAGGTGCTTGCGGCCCTTCTTCAACGCGGGCTGCGGCGGCACGATGCGCAGCCGCTCGAGGCTCGGCCCGCTCCGCACGACGAACACGCGATCGGGATCCATGCCGCCGCGCTCGATGGCGATCCTGCGGTACGACTCGTTGGTGGCGATCGAGACGTCCGCCACCTTGAACGTGAGGCGCTCGAGCCAGACCATCACCTTCCACAGGAAGTCGCGGCGGCCGAACTTCGCCTCGTAGAGCTCCGGGTTGATGTCGTGGTGGTCGAAGACGAACTTCTTCCCGAAGAGCCTGAAGAACGCGCCGATCGCGAAGAAGAGGTCCGGCGGGTTGCACGCGTGGATCACGTCGAAGCCGCGCGTGAAGAGCACGCGCCAGCAGAGCGCGAACGTGTGGAAGAGCGCCGCCGAGTACTCGATCGCGTAGCCCGCCGCCCCTTGCGCCTCCATCGGCAGGTCGTAGCGGTAGATCGCGATGCCCTCGATCTCCTGGAAGTGGCACTCGAAGCCCTTGCCGGTGGGACAGATGATGGAGACCGCGTAGCCCGCGTCGCGCAGCGCCGTCGCCTCCTGCCACACGCGCCGGTCGAACGGGCACGGCAGGTTCTCGACGAGGATCAGGACTCGCTTGGGGAGCTTCACCAGCAGATCCCGTCGTAGACGCCTTCGACGCTCTTCGTATCGGCGATGCGCACCAGGTCCACGACCTGCTGGCCATCCTCGAGGCGCTTCGGCACCTCGCGGAATTCGGGCGAGGCGTTGCCGATCACGATCGTCCTCGCGTGCGCGATCACCTCGTCGATCGAGGCGACCATGAGCTTCGAGATGTGCGGGATGTGGTTGAGGATGTACTCGCGGTTGGCGCCGTGGATCGCCGCCATGCGCACGTTGCCGTCGTAGATCCTCAAGTCGTAGCCCTTGCCGATGAGCCGCTCGACCAGCTCCACCATCGGGCTCTCGCGCAGGTCGTCGGTGCCCGCCTTGAAGCTGAAGCCGAGGACGCCCACCTTCTTCTCGCCCTTGTCGATCACCGCCTGGATGCCGCGCTCGATCTGCTCGTCGTTGGAGGGCAGGATCGCGTCGATGATCGGCACCTTCACGTCGAGGAGCTTCGCCTTGTACGAGAGCGCGCGCACGTCCTTCGGCAGGCACGAGCCGCCGAACGCGAAGCCGGGCTTGAGGTAGTACGGCGAAAGGTTGAGCTTGGTGTCCTGGCAGAAGATCTCCATCAGCTTGTGGCTGTCGAGGCGGAGCGCCTTGCAGACGTTGCCGATCTCGTTGGCGAACGCGACCTTGAGCGCGTGCCAGGTGTTGTCGGCGTACTTCACCATCTCCGCGGTCTCGTAATCGGTGCGGATCTGGGGTCCCGGGAGGTGGCCGTAGATCTTCGCCACCACGTCGCCGCTCGCGCGGTCGAGCTCGCCGATCACCGTCTTGGGCGGGTGGAAATAATCGTGGACCGCGGTTCCCTCGCGCAGGAACTCGGGATTGAGGCATACGCCGAAGTCCTCGCCGGCCTTGAGGCCCGAAGCCGATTCGAGCGCGGGGATCACCGCGTTCCTCATCGTGCCCGGCAGCATCGTGCTCCTCACGACCACGGTGTGGCCCGGATGGTCCTTGAGCGCGGCGCCGATCTGCTCGCACACGCGGCGCACGTACCTGAGGTCGATGTGGCCGTTGCCGAGGCTCGGCGTGCCGACGCAAATGAGCGAGAGGTCCGTGTGCCGCACCGCCTCCTCGACGTCGGCGGTCGCGCGCAGGCGACCTTCGGCCACCGCGCGCTCGATCATCTCGCCGATGTCCTTCTCGATGATCGGCGTCCGGCCGGCGTTGATGAGGTCGACCTTCGCCTGCTGCGGGTCGACGCCGATCACCTCGTGGCCGTCCTGCGCGAGGCAGCCGGCCGAGACCGCACCGACATAGCCGAGGCCCATGATGCTGATCTTCATCGTTGCGGCTCTCCCGGGGTATTGGCATCGAGCCACAAGCATGCGGGCCGCAGTTGACTCGCCGCCCGCGCCCCGCGAGGGGCTGCGTAGTCCTCCCGGACCAAAACCGGGGACAGACCACATTTTTCTTTGCGTGAAACGAACCGCAATCCGGTTTCGTCGGCTACGACGGGTCGTTTCACGCAAAGAAAAATGTGGTCTGTCCCCGGTTTCTATTCGATCTCGAGGATCGTGCGGAGGACCGTGGGTTTCGCGAGGCGCGCCTGCCACGCGATCGTGGCAGAAGGCACCTTGCGATCGAAGCGCCGCGAGACCCATCCGGCGATCGGCGAGGCGCTTCCGCGCAGCACCTGCGGATGCGCGGGAATGCCCGGCGGAAACGCCACGCGCACGCACACGCCGCCGCGCTCGAGCGCCACGCCGCCCCAGATCTCCCGCACCGCGCAATCCTCGTGCGCATGGAAGAAGATCTCCACCTCGTGCTCGGCCGCCATGTCGAGGCGATCCTCGATCACCACGCGGCGCGCTCGCTTGTCGAGCGCGATGCGGCGCCGGTGGACAAGCGGATCGCGCAGCGCCCGGTAGCCCTCATGGGCCGCCTCGAGCACGTCCTCGCGCGGGTCGCTGCGCCACAGCGAGCAGGCCGCCCGCGCCTTGCGCAGCCACATGAAGCTTCCGCCGGGCCGCGACTGGTCCATCCCGTCCACGCGGATCGTGTTGTGCGCCGACGTGCCGCGGAAGTACGCGCGCCATTCCCCCTCGGTGTGATACGCGTACGTGCCCGGATCCACGAGCATCTCGAGGCCGCCCACCGAGAGCGTGAACGAGAGCGCGTCGGCGTGCCCGTGCGCGGCGATCTCGCGGTAACCCAGGGGGCCGGCGTCGGCGACGAGGCGGATCTCGCGCGGCGTCTCGAAGTCGCAGCCGAGGATCCAGTAGCCTCCATCGGGAAACTCGCGGCGCACGGGGAGCTTCGCTCCGGTCGTGTCGAGCCGATCGAACGCCGCGTCCGCCTCCGCGCCGAGGAGCCAGCGCGTCTTGTCGTCGAGCGCGCCGGCCTTCGCCTTGAATTCCGCGCGGCCGAAGAGCACCGCGCCCGTGGCGAGGAGCGAGCGATAGCGGCAGAAATCCCGCCGCGGGTCGAGACGCGCGACGCAGCCGTCGTCGGCGTCGCCGAACATCGGCAGGTTTCCCGCGACGTCCATGATCGAGGCGAGATATTCGAGCATCGCTTCCATGCGCGCGGCGTATGCGGGCGAGAGCGCGATGCCGTTCGCGCGCGCGGCGAGCCAGGGCAGCAGCAGCAGGTCGAGCTCGAACTGCTGGTACGACACTGCCTGCTCGCGGTTCACGCCGTCGGGCGCGTTCTGCGCGAGCGCCTCGCGCTCGAGGAGCGGCAAGGCCCTGGCGAGCCAGCGGCGCGAGCGCTCCCAGTGCGGCCAGGCGATCGCCGCCGTCACCACGCCCGCGAGCTCGCCGACGAGGTGGTTGTTCGCCGACGAATGCAGCGAGAGATGCCCGCCGATGAATTCCGCGTGCTGGTAGACCGAGGCGAGCCAGCGCGCGCGGAACGCCACGCCCTCCTCGCCCGCGAAGAGCGGCGAATCGACGCCGCCCACGAGCTGCCAGGCGAGCGCCCAGTTGATCAATCGCAGTCCCGCTTCGAGCGAGCTCGACCAGTTCGCGCCCATGCGGAAGGGGCATTGCGCGATCCAGCTCTCGAGCTGCTCGCGCAGCGCCGCGCCGTGGCGCTCGTCGCGCGTGAGGGCCCACGCCTGCGCGAGCGTCACGAGCTGCAGGTGGCGGTTCGGCTCCCACAGGTACTTGATGTCGCCGACCAGGCTCGC
The DNA here is from genome assembly GCA_035516915.1 of Usitatibacter sp. Classification (GTDB taxonomy): domain Bacteria; phylum Pseudomonadota; class Gammaproteobacteria; order Burkholderiales; family Usitatibacteraceae; genus Usitatibacter. The sequence continues at coordinate 12,285 of DATIZV010000019.1, forward strand.
GTCGCGGTAGTCGAGCTGCTTGCCGAACGCGAGCGGCGCCTCGATGCCGGTCTTCGGATCGCGGTTCCAGCGCGGCGGGCGGCCGAGGTCGGCGTCCTCGAGCGCGAAGACGTCGAGGCGTCCCGCAGCGATGCGCCCGGCCGCCGCGGCGTACAAGCCCGCGTCGAATCGCGCCCCGGGATGGATCCACGGCGCCGCGCGCCGCGAGAGGTCCGGCGCCGGAACCCCGGACGCGCCGAATCCCATCCGCTCGAAGCGCATCGCGGCCGCCTGCGCGACGCGATGCCCCACCTCCGCCGGCGTCATGCAGCGCAGGCGGTTCCATTTCCAGGCGAGGCCGCTCAGGCGTACCGTCGGTGCCAGATCTCGAGGTTGAGCAGCGCCCATATCAGCTTCTCGTGGTTCTGGCGGCCCGCGACGTGCTCGTCGAGGGTGCGGTCGAGCACGTTCGCGTCGTACCAGGCGCGCGTGCGCGAGCCGGGGCCGCGCAGGTGGTCGAAGACGAACTCGCGCATCGGCCCGCGGAACCAGCGGTCCACGGGCACGCGAAAGCCCACCTTGGGACGCTCGAGGATCGCGGCCGGAACGAGCCGCGCGGCCGCGCGCCGCAGGATCCATTTCGTCGTCAAGCCGCGCACCCGGTAGCGATCGGGGAGCGTCGAGACGAACGCCGCGAGCTCGTGGTCGAGGAACGGCACGCGCGATTCGATCGAGGCGGCCATCGTCATGCGATCGCCGCGCTCGAGGAGGTTGTCCGGGAGCCAGCTCGTCTGGTCGGCGTAGAGGATGCGACGCAACGTGCTCGTGCGCGGGTCCGCGTCGAACGGCGCAACGAACCCGCCGAAGGCGTGCCCGTTCACGCGCAGCCGGGTGAGGCTCGCGCGCTCGGCGTTGCTGCACGCGCCGAACCAGCGCGGGTAGCGCTCGGTCCAGTCCTCGAGGTTCAGGTTCGCGATCGCGGTCTTCGCGCGGCGCAAGCCGTACGGGAGCGAGCGCGCGAGCGGCTGGATGAGGTTGCGGCGGATGGTGCCCGGGATTAGGCGCTGCCAGGCGCCGGCGAAGCGCTCGAACACGTGCTTCGGGTATCCGCCGAGGATCTCGTCGCTCCCCTCGCCCGTGAGCACCATCTTCACGCTCCTCGAAGCCTGCTTCGCGAGCATGTAGATCGGGATGTCCGAAGGCTCGGTCACCGGCGCGTCGCGATAGGCGACGAGGCTCGGCAGGTGCTCGATGAGGTCGTCCGGATCCACCACCAGCTCGTGGTGGTCGGTCGAGAAGTGCCGCGCCACCACGGCGGCGTAGCCGAGCTCGCTGTACGCGCTCTCGCTGGCGCCGAACCCGACCGAGAAGGTCTTCACCTTCGGATTGTGGCGCGTCATCAGCGCGACGATCGTGGAGGAATCGAGGCCGCCGGAGAGGAACGCGCCGAACGGCACGTCGCTCACCATCTGCAGCTCGACCGCCTCGTCGAGCTTGCGCAGGAACGCGTCGACGATCTGCCGCTCGCGCCGCGGCGAGGCGTCCGCATCGCGTTCGCCTTGCGGCAAGGGCCGCAAGGGCAGCTTGTCGGGCGCGGTCCAGTAGCGCCGCTCGGTGAGCCGGCCGCCGCGCCAGGTCGCGCACGTCCCCGGCGCGAGCTTGCGGATTCCGTGCAGCAGCGTCTTGGGCCCCGGGACGTAGCGGAAGGCGAGGTAATCCCACACCGCGGAATCGTCCACGCGCGGCCGCGGCGCCGGCCGCTCGAGGAGCGCCTTGATCTCCGAGGCGAAGAAGAGCGACGCGCCGTCCTGCTGCAGGAAGAGCGGCTTTTCGCCGAAGCGGTCGCGCGCGAGGAAGAGCTTCGCCTCGCGCTCGTCCCAGATCGCGAACGCGAACATGCCGCGCAGGCGCTCGACGCAGCCTTCGCCCCACTGCGCATAGGCGTGCAGCAGGACTTCCGTGTCGCTGTCGCGCGCGAAGCGGTGGCCCTTCGCCTCGAGCGCGGCGCGCAGCTCGCGGAAGTTGTAGATCTCGCCGTTGAAGGTGAGCGTGAGGCCGGCCGCCGCGTCGCGCATCGGCTGCGCCGCGCCGAGCGGATCGATGATCGCGAGGCGCCGGTGGCCGAGATACGCGTGCGTCGCGCCGGGCCCCGCGATCTTCGCGATGCCGTGACCGTCGGGCCCGCGATGCTCGATCGCGACGAGCATCCTCTCGAGGGCCGCGCGATCGAACGCGCTCGATGCGGGGACGACGGCGCCGGCGATTCCGCACACGGCCTCAGCCCTTCCTTCCCGCGACCTTCGCCGGCGCCGGTCGCGCCGCCGGCGGCGCGCCGAGCGGCAGCGCCGCGCGGGCCGCGCCCGCGACTCCCGCGGCGCCGCTCATCGCGGCGTAGTGCGCGGCGAATTCGGCCGCGAGGCGGTCGATCGAGAACGCCGCGCGGATTCGCCGGCGGCACGCGCGGCTCATCCACGAGATGCGCTCGCGGTCGCCGGAGAGCGCGGCGAGCGCCTCGGCGATCGCCTTGCCGTCGCGCGGCGGCACGAGGATCCCGTGGATCCCGTCGGTCATCACGTCGGGAATGGCGCCCACCGGCGTCGCGATCAGCGGCACGCCGGCCGCCATCGATTCGAGGAGCGCGTACGGCAATCCTTCCGCGTAGCTCGGCAGGAGCATCGCGTGCGCGCCCTCGAGGAGCCGCACCTTGTCCGCGCCGAACACCGGCCCGGCGAAAGTCACGCGCGTCGAGATGCCGAGCGCGTGCGCGTAGCGCTTGAGCCTTCCCTCCTCGGGACCGCCGCCTGCGATCGCGAGCCGCGCGTCCACGCCCAGCTCGTGCGCGAGCCGCATGCCCTGCAAGGCCTCGTAGAGGCCCTTCTCGCGCGCGAGGCGCCCGATGTAGACGAGCTGCAGCGGCGCGTCCGCGGGGCAGCGCACGATCGGCAGGAGGCTGAACGGGCGGCAATCGACCGCGTTGGGCAGCATCGCCACCGCGCGCCCCGGCAGGAACTCGCGGTAGGCCTCGAGCTCGCTTCGCGCGAGCACGACGAGGAGGTCCGGAAGCTCGAGCGTCCAGCGCAGGAACCGCGTGAGCGCCGGCCGCCCGGCGAAGAAGCGTCTCGGAAGCGATCCGCCGTGAACCTGCCAGACGGCGCGCGCGCCCAGCGCCTTCGCGACCAAGAGGTACGCGAGGTCGCGCCAGTAGGCGCGCGCGTTCATCGCCGTATTGACGTGCACGATCGAGACGCGCTGCAGGACGATCGACGCGGCGAGCGCGAAAGGGCTCGCGAGCAGGCGCAACCAGCGGCCGATCGCGCCCTCGCGGCGGCCCTCGCTTCCGGCCTCGAAGTGCACCAGCTCGAAATCGTCGGCGAGCGTCGATTCCAAGAGCAGGTTCACGTGCGTGCTCACGCCGCTCATGGCGGAGCGTTTGGGACCGAGAAGCAGGACGACGGGGCGGTTCACGAGATCTCCTGGAGGCGGCGCGCGGCGACGGGAGCCCGCGCCCGGCCGCGCGGGATGCCCAATGCGCCATAGACCTGCTCGAGCCGCTCGACGGCGCGATCGACGGTGTAGCGCTCGGCGATGGTGGCGCGCGCGGCGCGGCCGAGGCGCGCGGCGCGGCCGGGGTCGGAAAGCAGCGCGGCGAGCGCCTCGGCGAGCGCACCCGGCTCGGCCGGCGGGACGAGCAGGCCGTTCACGCCGTGGCGCACGACGTCGGGAATGCCGCCGACGGCGGTCGCGACGACGGCGCAGGCCGCGGCCATCGCTTCGAGCACGCTCATCGGCAGCGCCTCGGCGCGCGAGGGCAGCACGAAGACCCAGGCGCGCGCGAGCAGCTCGTCGCGCTCGCGCGGGGCGATCCAGCCGCGCAGCACGAGGCGCTCCGCGATGCCGAGCGCGCGCGCGCGGGCGAGCACCGCATCGAGGTCGCCCTCGCCGGCGCACTCGAGGCGCAGGTGCGGGGCGCGGGGCGCGAGGGCGGCGACCGCCTCGAGGAGGTCGAAGAGGCCCTTCCCCTCGCCGCAACGCCCGGCGAACGCGACGAGGCCCGGCTCGCGCAGGCTCGAGGAAAGCGCGGGCAGCGTCACCGAATTCGGAATCATGACGATGCGCGGATTGGAGGTGACGCGACGCATCCATGCCGCCCAGCGCTCCGAGGGCACGACGATCGCCGCCGCGCGGTCGAGGAAGAGGCGCACGATGCGGCGCGCGACCGGCCCGCTCTCCTCGCACAGGAAGCGGGCGAAGCCGCCGCCGTGCAGGTGGAAGACGACCGGCCAGCCGGCCGCGAGCGCCGCGGCCATGTACACGCTCTTCCTCCAGAAGCTCCAGCGCGACGCGGCATGCACGTGCAGCACGCCGCGGCCGTTGCGCCAACCCAGCGCGAGGCACGCGGCGAGCGCCTGCCACGCCGCAGCGAGCTTCTCGCGGCGCGTGCCGTCGCGGTGCGTCACCACGTAGTCCACGGGCCAGCGCTCGAAGAGGCCCGCCGCGCGCCAGTTGCGGATCACGCTCGAGATGCCGCCGCGGGTCCGCGGGTCGGTCCCGATCATCACGACGTGGGAGGGATCGCGCGCGGCCATGGTCAGGCGATGAGGCGTTCGTCGAGGTGGCGACGCAGGTCGAGGCGCTGCACGAGCATGCGCGCCTTGCCGCGCGCCGTGCGCTCGATGCGCGGCACCTGCGCCACGCGGACCCGGCAGCCGCCCTGCATCTTCGCTTCGAGCGCCGCGGCGATGCGGCGGCGCGCGCGCGCATCGAGGGCGCCTTCCGCGGCCACCCGCAGCGTGAGCTCGCCCGCGAGGTCCTGCTCGTATTGGATCGCGTCGATCGCGGAAAGCTCCGGGAAATGCGCCGTTCCGAGCGTGGCGATCGAGACGAGCCGCCCGTCGCGGCACGCGACGAACTCCTGCAGCCGTCCGGCGATGCGCTCCACCACCGCGTGCCCGGCGAGCCGCGGATGGCCGTCGCGTCCCCACATCGCGAGGTCGCCGGTGCGGTAGCGCACGAACGGCATCACGCGGTTGTCGAAGCTCGTTCCCACGACGTAGCCGAGCTTGCCCGGCTCGGCGACCGGGCGTCCCCGCGCGTCGACGATCTCCAGCCAGCCGTACTGCGGCCAGAAGAAGTAGCGGTCGTCGTCGGGCATCGAGCCCGCCATCAGCACCCGTTCCGAATGGCCGTAATGGGCGACCACCGGGCAGCCGAGCACGCGCCGGAACTTGTCCATCTGGAAGCCGTACACGTTCTCCGAGAAGAGCATCGCGCCCTTCAGGTTGCGCGTGAAGGCGGGAAGCGGATGGCGCTCGAGCCAGCCGGCGAGCGCGTAGAGCGCCGAAGGGAAGGCCTCGATGAAGGCCGGGCGGCGCCGCTCGAGCACGCGCGCGATCTCCGGCATCCAGCGCGGCTCGAGGTGGTCGCAGGAGACCATCAGCTGGCGGCGGATCGGCTCGTAGCGCCATGGAAGGCCGCCGCGCTCCGCGCCGGATATCGTTCGCCCGCGCAGGGCGAGCGTGAGCTCGCGTTCCCCGGCACCCGCGCGGGCGCGGAACTCGCCAATGAAGGCGTGCTCGCGCGGACGCGTCACGTGCCTCTGCAGCCAGAAGCGCATCGGCGTGCTGGTCGAGCCGCCCGTGAAGGTCTCCAGCGCCGCCGAGCGCGGCATCGCCGCCGACAGGTAGCGTGACGGCGCGTGCTTGATGTCGAGCTTGTCGGTCACGGGAAGCTCGCGCAGCGCCTCGGTCGCATCGCGCGTCCCGCGCAGCACGTGGCGATATGCGCGATAGGCGGGAACCGTCTCGATCGCCCAGGCGAGCGTCTCCTCGAGCTTCGCAGCCGCGTAGCCGCGCGCGCGCCCGGCCTCGCGCGTCGCTTCGAGCATCCGGCGGCATTCCTCGTGCGCGCGGCCGAGGCGGGCCGACGCCGGAAGGAGCGCATAGGCGCGCCCGACGACCGCCTGCACCCATGGCGGCGCGCCGAGATAGCCGCGCAGCAGCGGATGCAGGAAGTCCTCGATCGAGGCGACGCCGCTCGCCATGCCCGCCTCAGGCGCCGGATCCGAAGCGCGGCCGGCGCAGGAAGTAGTCGGTGACGCTCAGGGCGCCGGCGCGATTGATGGTGTGCATGCCGAGAACCGCGTCGCGCGCCGAGGGGAGGATGCGGCGCACCTCCTCCTCCGCGTACCCGCGCTCGTCCATGCGCGTCACGCGATGCAACGCGATGCCCGCGCCGTAGATCGGCGTGCAGATCTGTCCCGGGCGGTACAGCGCGTCGCCGTGGCGGAAGAGGCGGCCCGCGGGGCGCGCGCCGCGCACGTCCGACTTCACCGGGTTCGAGCGATGCGGCTTCCACTCGCCGAGCAGGCGCTCGGAGCGGAAGGCGCGCAGCTCGTCGTTCACCTCGCCCCCGTCCGCGCCGAAGGACGCGAACATCCACCAGCCGTCGCCCGTGCGATGCAGCGTGGCGTCGGCGCACCACACGTCGGGCAGCAGCACCCGCGCGAGCTTCCACTTGTACGGGAACTCGATGCAGCGGTACGCCTCGACCGTGCGATTGTGCGCGGTCTCCGGGATCATGTAGAGCGCGCCTCCCTCCTGCACGAGGAACGGATAGGAGAGGTGGTAGTCGCGCACCAGTGCCGGCGCGGGCTCCGAGACGCGACCGGACCGGTCCACCTCGACCACGCTGATGTGGGCCTTTCCCGCGGCGAACGGCAGCTCCTCGAAGAAGACGTAATGGCGCCCGTTCACCTCGATCGGGAAGGGATCGGCCCAGAAGCGGTCGCGCGGCGGCACGAGGCGGTGGAACCCGTCGAGCGAGCCGCTCCAGGGCTCCACGTCGGCGAAGCGCCATGCGATCTGCCATTGGTCGATGGTGAGGCTGCGCTCCACGGTGCGATGCGCCACACGCGCGGCGAGGCGCGCGAGCCCGGACGCGAGGGCCGTGCCGCCGGGATATGCGGCGCGATCGGCGGGCGGCGCAGGATCGGTCGAGTGCTCGATCCATGCGGCGCCCTGCGCGTGCAGCTCCCGCAGCGAGCGGGCGAGGAAGTCCGTGCTCTTCGCGAGCAGGGTGTCGCGCGTGCGGGCGAAGGAGAACGCGACGGTGCGCGACCACGAGGCGCACGCGATGCGGTCCACCGGCTCGCCGTTCCTGCGGATGCGCAGCGCCGAGCCCGCGACGGGCTGCGCCTCGAGCACCTCGCGCAGCGCGGCGAGCGCCTCGTGCGTGTCGCGGCCTTCACCGAAGCAGTAGCGCCATGCGCCGTAGCGCGCGAGGCCGGCGGGCGCCGCGTCGTCCGCCGCGCCCAGCACGAACGCGACGTCGACCGGCATCGCCTTCGCCGCATCGATGCGCCGCTCGGGCGCGACGAGCGCGCGGATGTCGGCCGTCGCGGAGGGATCGGAGCGCCGCCCGAAGAGCCGGCGATCGAGCGCGCGATAGGCGCGCCACGGCATCGGCTCGGCGAGTCCCGCGGCGCCGCGGACGTCGATGGCGACGTAGCAGAGCTCGGCGAAGTCGGAGCAGGCGACGCGCGCGAGCGCCTCGACCAGCCAGCGCGGCTGTCCGGCGCG
>DATIZV010000020.1:0-8109 GCA_035516915.1 Usitatibacter sp.
TTGAAGACGCCGCCCGTCACTGCCTGCAGGCTCGTGATGCGGATCGCGCGCCCCACGTCGGGCATGTAGAGCCACATGTTGTCGCCGAGGCGAAGGGTCACGCGGCCCTTGTCGCTCGCGGGGGCGAGGAAGAGCGCCGCGATCCTGTCGCGGCCCTTCTTCATCGTGTAGAGGACGGAGACCTTCTTCGTGCCGTCGGGCTGGATGTCGGTGAGCTGTCGATACGACTCGTAGCTCTCGGGCTCGAGGTTGCGGTCGACCTTCTGCAGAAGCTGCGTGCCGTCGACCGGCGCCGCCGCCACGGGCAGCGCCACCAGGCAAGCGGCAAGCCAGCAAAGCGCTCTTCGTCGCATCGGCTACACGTGGGTCAGCGCGCGCACCGGATCCATGCGCGACGCCTTCCAGGCCGGTTGCAGGCTCGCGGCGAGCGCGATGAGCACCACCACTCCGGCGATGATCGCAACGTCCCTCGGGCTGATGGAAGGCGAGAGAACCAGCCCCTGCTGCATCCCGAAGTCGAAGTGGATCTTCCAGACGTTCAGCGCGTAGATTCCGGCGAGGCTGATGACCGTTCCGATGACCGCCCCGCCCACCCCGAGCAGCAGTCCTTCCGTGAGGAAGAGCGAAAGGATGCGCCGCGGCGGCGTGCCGATCGCGGCGATCGTGCCGATCTCGCGCACCCGCTCGTAGACCGCCATGACCATCACGTTGAGGATGCTGACGATCACGATCGAGACGAGCATGATCTTGATGAATAGCGTGAGGAGGTCGATCATTTCCGCGATGTGCGAGAAGGGCGAGAGCGCGGCCCAGGTGTGCACTTCCAGTCCGCCGCCACCCGGCGCGCCCGCGGCCTTCTTCGCCGGGTCGGGCGTGGAGCCCTGCCCGGACAGGGCCGGGATTTCGCGCGAGAGTCGCGCGTAGGTCGCATCGAGCGTGCCCGGATCCTTCAGGCGGATCGCGATCTCGCTCACCTCCGGCTGCGTCATGCGCAGCAGGCTCCTCGCGTCTTCGATGCGGATGTAGGCGTCCCGGCCGTAGGGGCCCGAGACCGCCTCCATGATGCCGCGCACCGTGAAGGTCTTGCCGTTCACCGACCCGTCGCGGTTGGTCGCCACGAGCACGATGGTGTCGCCCACCTTCACGTTCATGCCGCGGGCGAGGAGCGTCGGGATGAGGATCTCGCCGGGCTTGAGGAGCGGGCTCGCCTTGCTGCCCTCCACGATCCTTCCGGGCATGAGGGGCGTGGTCGCGGCCTCGCGGCCCGGATCGATTCCGTTCACGCGTACGCTCGTGGTCTCGGTGAAGTTCGAGAACATGGCGCCCAGCTTCACGCGCTCCGAATAGGCTTCGATCCCCGGCGTCTTGTCGAGCAGCTGCTCGATCTTGCCGACCATCGCGGGCTGCATGTTGAGGTTGAGCGGCAGGTTGTCGATCGAGGCGACGTACCCCTTGCGATGGATCTCGATGTGGCCGAGGAGCGCGTCGGTGAATTGCCCGATCATCATCTGCTTGAAGGAGCCGGCGGTCGCGATGAAGAGCAGCACGGCGACCACGCCCAGCGTGATGAGCGTCGCGGTGAGGAAGGTCCGCCGCTGGAACCGGGCGAGGTTGCGCAGCGCGATCTTGAGGACGTTAAGCATGGACGGCCACCTTTTCCTGCGGCGGCACCGGCGTCGCGGCGCTCCGCTCCGCGATCCTTCCGTCCTCGAGCGCGAAGAGGACCTCCGCTTCGGACATGATCTTCGGGTCGTGGGTCGAGAAGACGAACGTGGTGCCGAGCTCGTCGCGCATCTTCCTCATCAGGCCGATGACGCGGTACGCGGTCTCGTGGTCGAGGTTCGCGGTCGGCTCGTCCGCGAGCACCAGCTGCGCGTTGGTCGCGAGCGCCCGCGCGATCGCCACGCGTTGTTTCTGTCCCCCGGAGATCTGGTCGGGCCTCTTCTTCTCCTGGCCCGCCATTCCGACCGCTTCGAGGAGCCGCATCACCTGGTCGCGCCGCTTCCGCTCGGGCCAGCTCTGCACCATGATGAGCGGGTACTCGACGTTCTCGTACACGGTGAGCACCGGGATCAGGTTGAAGTCCTGGAAGATGAAGCCGATGTGCTCGCCGCGGAATTCGGCCGCCGCACGCCGCGCCATCCTCGTCACATCCGCGTCCATCACCGTGAGCTTCCCGCTGCTCGGGTGGTCGAGGCAGCCGATCATGTTGAGCAGCGTCGACTTCCCGCTGCCGGAAGGACCGACGAACGCGACGAACGACTTCGCATCGATCGCGAAATCGATGCCGCGGATCGCCGGAACGTCGACTTCTCCGGCGCGGTAGGTCTTGACCAGCTTCTCTGCTTTGACGAGCGCCATGCGCATGCTCCGCTGCCCTTCATCACGCCGGCACGATTAACCCCTGCCGCGAGCGAAGGACGTCATCCACGCTACCCTCGATCCGGATCGGTCCCTTGATCCCACTCAACCGCCGGCCGTTCCCGCACAGCTCAGCGCAAGCTGGAGGCGCAGCCGTTGTGCAGCTTCCACTTCTCGGCATGCCCGATCGCCACCGCCCAATCGGGGACCTTGCACGCATCGTTGGCGGCCGCTCCGAGGGCGGTCGGCGCCCTGGCCGACCGGGTCGAGATGACGCTCGCGGCTTCGGCGATCGCGAGCGCGAAGAGGACCACGATCGCGAGCTCCGCCACCCCGAGCCGCTCGTGCCTTCCCACGACGCTCGCATCGCAGACATCGCCGGGACAGTGCGTCGCGGTGCGACCCGGAAGCCGGTCGTAGACCATGCACGCGAGGCAGATGCCGAAGGCGGATTCGAAGAAGAGCAGCGTGAGGCAGGTGAGGCAGATCGCCAGGTTGATCGGTCCCACGACGTTGCGCACGACGAGCAGGAAGAACATCGCCGCCGAGAGCGCGAGGCCGATGCTCCATGCGAATCGCTTCTGCGGCGCACCCACGTACTCGGGCTCCTGGCCGCGCACGAACAGGCGCGCGAGGATCATCGAAGGCGAGTAGCGCGGATTCACCAGCACGCGGATCGTGAAGTCGATCATGAAGGCGACGACGAAGACACGCGTGAGGAAGAAGTCGCCCTCGAGCCAGGAGTTCATGAACGCGACGAGCGCGAAGAGGAAGAGGATGCCCGCCGCGGCGCGCACGTCCCGTTCGTTCAATACCCGTACTTCGTAACCATCCACCTTCTCGCCGAACCGCAGCACTCGTTCCATGGCCTTCGCGCGGCTACCCGCGCCCGTTGAAAGTCTCGTGCAGATCGTAGGCGGCCGCGGCCGAAAGCCGTATGACCGCAGTCATACGGCGGGTAGAATCGGTTGCGCCAGCGCAAAGGATCGACGTGCCGAATCCCGTGTCCCGCCCGAACGCCGCGATTCCCGCTGCACTGCGGCCGCTCGCCCGCGAGGTGCGGGTCGCGAAAGGGGAATGGGTGTTCCGCAAGGGCGAGGCCGTGCATAGCGTCTTCTTCGTCCTGGACGGCGAGGTCCGCCTTTCGCGGTTCTCGAAAGGCGGAGGGGAGATCGCGCTCCATCGCGCCGGTCGCGGCGAGTTCTTCGCGGAAGCGGCGCTCGGCGCCGCCCGTTATCACTGCAACGCGATCGCCTCGCGCGACTCGGCGCTCCTCGCGTTTCCCGCCGGCAAGGTCCGCGCGCTCCTCGGCACGGATGCGACGTTTGCGCGCGAGTGGATCGCCCTGCTCGCCCGCCAGCTGCAACGAGCCAGGGCCCGCCTCGAGAGGCTCGCGTTGAAATTCGCGGCGGAGCGCGTCGTGCATTACCTGCAAACGGAAGGCGCCGGCGATCGCCACGAGGTCCACCTGCAAGGCACGGTGAAGGACCTCGCGCGTGAGCTCGGCCTCACCCACGAGGCGCTGTACCGGACGCTGGCACGACTGAAGCGCGAGCGGGTCGTCGGGCACGAAGGCGCCAGCCTGTTCCTCCTGCCTTAGCCGGGCGCTCGCCGCATTTCCCGCCACGGCTTGCGCAGCCCGCCGGTGCTTCGAGCCGGAGATCGCTGCGACACACCAAAAAAAACGGCACCGTTTCCGGTGCCGTTCATTCCAGCGGGCCTCGCCCGCTGCGATTTCGTTCTTCTCTCTTGTTCGTGTTGTTATTTTTTCGTTTCGGCGGGCTTGGCCTCTCCCTGTTTGGCTGGTTCGGCGGCCGGCGCGGCGGCAGCGGGCGCCTCGGCGGCCTGCGCGGTGAAGGGCGTCGTCTGGCCGTTCTTCACGATCGCGATCGGCGTCACCTTGCCGTTCTCCATCTTGAAGATCGTCATCTCGGCGTCCTTGCGGTCGCCCTTCGAATCGAACTGCACGTGGCCGGTCGCGCCGTCGAAGGACACGTTGAAGAGCTCCGGCGCGAACTTGGCGGGATCGGTCGAGTCGGCCTTCTTCATCGCCTCGATCACCGCGTTGGTCGCATCGTAGTAGTAGGGGGCGTACTGCTTGATCTCGCCGTACTGCTTGGTGAACGCATCGACGAAATCCTTGCTCGCGGCCTCGCGCGGGAGCCCCGCCTGCGAGCACACCATACCCTCGGCGGCCTTGCCCGCGAGCTTCGCCATCTCGTCGGTGCACGCGCCGTCGCCGAAGGAGAAGATCGCCTTGATGCCGAGCTCGCGCGCCTGCTTGAGCATCGGGCCGCCGGTCGCGTCCATGCCGCCGTGGAAGATCACGTCGGGGCGCTCCGACTTGATGCGCGTGAGGAGCGCGCGGAAATCCGTCTCCTTGTCGGTCGTGTGCGAGCGCCCGACGATGCGCACCTTGTCGCCCTTGAGCGTCTTCTCGACCTCGTCGGCGAGGCCTTCGCCGTACGCGGTCTTGTCGTCGACGACCGCGACCTTCTTCGCCTTGAGCTCGTGCGCGATGTAGGAGGCGATGGCGGGACCCTGCTGGTCGTCGCGGCCGACGGTGCGGAACACGGTCTTGAGCCCCCGCTCGGTGAGCGTCGGGTTGGTCGCGGAGCCCGAGATCATCGGGATGCCGGCCTTGGCGTAGATCTCGGAGGCGGGAATCGCGACGCCGGAATTGAGGTGCCCGATCACGGCGGCGACGTGGGCGTCGACGAGCTTCTGCGCGACGGTGGTGCCGGTCGCCGGATCCGCCTGGTCGTCCTCGCTGTCCATCACGAACTTGATGGGCTTGCCGCCGATCACGAGGTGCTTCGCGTTCGCCTGGTCGATGGCGAGGTGCACGCCGTTCTCGTCGTCCTTGCCGAGGTGGGCGATGGAGCCGGTGAGCGGTCCTGCGTGGGCGATGGTGACGGTGGTTTCGGCGGGGGCTGCGGGGGCGGAGGTCGTGGCGGGGGTGGCCGGGGCTTCTTCCTTCTTGGCGCAGCTCGCGAGGGCGAGCGCGGCGGCCACGGCGATGGCGAGCGTCTGCAGGTGTTTCATCGGGTCTCCCTGGTGCGGTTTTGCGGAGCCGGCCTGGTGGGCCGAAGAGGCGCGCATTATGGGGACGCCCGGATAGGCGTGTCAATTTGACGGCGAAGAAAAAGCCGGCGCGAAGGCCGGCTTTTTCCGCCTCGTCAATCCCTCACTTGAGGGAGAGGATCCAGTCGACGAGCTTCTTCACGTCCTCGGGCTTCACCGTCGAGCTCGGCGGCATCGGGACCTGGCCCCAGACGCCCGAGCCGCCCTTCTCGACCTTCTCGATGAGCCTCGCTTCGGCGCCCTTGTCTCCGCGGTACTTCGCGGCGACGTCCTTGTAGGCGGGGCCGACGATCTTCCCGTCCACGGAATGGCACGCGAGGCAGCCGCTCTTCTGGGCGAGGGCGGTCTCGTCGGCGGCAAGCGCGGGGGCGGCGATCGCGGCCGCGAATGCGACGGCCGCGAGGGCGGCGTACGGCGTCTTCATGAAAGGCTCCTGTGTGGGGGCGGGGCGTCCTGCGAGACGTGGATTCTGTCCAAATGGACAGCTTCGCGCAATTGCCCCAAGGAGGCGATCGGGGGCAGGCAGGCAAGCCCTTCGCACAACCATGCGTTCACCGCCTCCGTGGGCGGCTTCGCGAGCGGCGGCGGGAGGCCCGGCGCTTCCGACGGGATGAAGAGCACCGTCGCAGCGGGGAGGTACGCGACGTCGAGAAGCTCGCGCCAGGGACCGAACCGATCGCGGCTGCCGGTGACGATGATGGTGCGGGCGGGATCGAGCTGCTCCTCGAGGGCCGCGAGCATCGTCCCGAAGGCCGAGGGCATGCGCGAGAGCTGCGGCCAGAAGAGGGCGACGGTGTCGCGCGCCGCCTGCGCGAAGCGCGTCTCTCCGGCGAGGAGGGTCAGGCGGTTGAGCGCCCACGCCGCCACCGCGTTGCCCGAGGGCGTCGCGTTGTCGGGGCCCGGCTTGGGCCGCAGGATCAGCTTCTCGTGGTCGCTCGCGGTGAAGAAGAAGCCGCCGTCGTGCGCGTCGTGGAAGCGCTCCATCAGCACGTCGCCGATCTCTCCCGCCCACGCGAGGTCCCCGGAGCGGAATTGCGCCTGCATGATCTCGATCAAGGCCGCGAGCAGGTACGCGTGGTCGTCGAGGTACGCGTCGAGGTGCGCATGGCCGTCCCTGGCCGTGGCGAGGAGCCGGCCGTCGCGCCAGAGGGTCCGCCGCACATGGTCGAGGGCGCGGCGTGCCGATTCGAGCCAGGCGGGCTCGCCGAACACGCGCGCGGCGTGCGCCATGCCGGCGATCATCAGCGCGTTCCACGACGTGAGCACCTTGTCGTCGAGGCCGGGCCGCACGCGCTTGTCGCGCGCGGCGCGAAGCTTCCTGCGCGCCGCATCGAGGAGCGCCAGCGCCTCGCCCTCGTCGAGGCTCATCTCGCGATCGAGCGCCGCGACCGGGTTCACGATGCGCAGGTGCCACGCTTCGCCCTCGAAATTCGGCGCCCGGTCCAGCCCGTAGACGTACGAGGCGACGAGGAATTCATCCCTGGTGAGGAGGGAGCGGATCTCGTCCACGCTCCACACGTAGTACTTGCCTTCCTCGCCTTCGGAATCGGCGTCGAGCGAGGACCAGTAGCCGCCCTCGGGCGATTGCATCTCGCGCATCACCCATCCCGCGGTCTCCACGCACACGCGCGCGAAGAGCGGCTCGCGCGTGATCGCCCAGGCGTCGGCGTAGATGCGCAGCAGCCACGCGTTGTCGTAGAGCATCTTCTCGAAGTGCGGGATGGTCCATTCCGCGTCGACGCTGTAGCGCGCGAAGCCGCCGCCCACCTGGTCGTAGATGCCGCCCTCGGCCATGCGCGTGAGCGTGAGCTTCGCCATCTCGAGCGCGCGCTTGCCGAACGGCGTATCCGGCTCGGCGGCGTGGCGGCGCAGGAGGAAATCGATCGTCTCCGCATGCGGGAACTTCGGCGCGCCGTGGAATCCGCCGTTCTCCTCGTCGAACGATTCGGCGAGCTGCTCGTAGGCGAGGTCGAGCGGTTCGCGCGTGAGCTCGATGCCGCGCTGGGGCGCGTGCGGCTGCGTGCGCGCGAGCGCGGCGGCGATGCCGGCCTTGTGCTCCCGGATCTCCTCGGGGTGCCCGTCGTAGTACTCGCGCACGCGCTTCAGGAGATCGGGAAACGCGGGCATGCCGTAGCGCTGCGTCTTGGGGAAATACGTCCCGCCGAAGAACGGCACCTGGTCGGGCGTGAGGAACATCGTGAGCGGCCAGCCGCCGCTCCTCTGCGTGAGCATCGCCTGCGCGGTCTGGTAGATCTGGTCGATGTCGGGGCGCTCCTCGCGGTCCACCTTCACGTTCACGAAGAGGTCGTTCATCAGCTTCGCGACCGACGCGTCCTCGAACGACTCGTGCGCCATCACGTGGCACCAATGGCACGCGGAGTAGCCCACGGAGAGCAGGATGGGCTTGCCGGTGCGCTTCGATTCGGCGAGCGCCTCCTCGCCCCACGGATACCAGTCGACCGGGTTCTCCGCGTGCTGCCGGAGGTAGGGGCTCGTTTCCTTCGCTAGTCGGTTTGCCATTGGACTAAACCGTGAGGAACCACGGATGAACACAGATGAACACAGATGAGCCGCGAAGAACGGGTCGGCCGGGAATCTCTCGCGCGGTCATTTCATCGCGGATCTTCGACACTCCACCGACCATCCGTGTTCATCTGTGTTCAT
>DATIZV010000021.1:0-3039 GCA_035516915.1 Usitatibacter sp.
CGCCGCCGAGCAGCCGAAATAGCGTGCGTACACGAGGAGGTTCTCGCGCACCGAGAAGTCCGGGTCGAGGTTGTCGATCTGCGGCACCACGCCCACGCGCCGCCGCGCTTCGCGCGCGTCGCGCGGCACCGAGCGGCCGAGGAGCGTGATCGAGCCCGCGTCCGGCGGCGTGAGACCGAGGAGCATGCGCAGCGTCGTCGTCTTGCCGGCGCCGTTCGGACCGAGGAGCCCGAAGCATTCGCCGCGCGCGACCTCGAGGTCGAGGCCCGCCACCACCTCGCGCCCGCCGTACGACTTGCGCAGCGCCCGCGCGGCGAGGATGGTCATCGCACCCAGCGCACGACGATCTCGCGCAGGACGTGGAGCTTGCGGTGGAAGAAGTGCTCGCCGCCCGCGACGACGATCACCGGCACGTCGCGCGGCGCGGCCCACCCAAGCGAATCGGCGAGCGGCACCGTCTCGTCGCGGTCGCCGTGCACGATCACCGTGTTGGCGGTCGTGTGGCGGCCGGGCGCCCCGAGCTCGCGATCGTTCGGATCGGGCGCCGCGCCCATGCCTTCGCCCGTGATGCGCCGGAAGCCGGGCGCGACGAGCACGAGCTGCGCGAAGTCCACGCGGCCGCTCGCCCGGACGGCCACGGCACCCCCGAACGAGAAGCCCGCGAGCGCGAGCGGCAGCCCGGGATCGAGCGAGCGCGCATGCTCGATCACGCGAACCATGTCGTCGGCCTCGCCGCGCCCCTCGTCGTGCGCGCCCTCGGTGGCGCCCACGCCCCGGAAGTTGAAGCGCAGCGTCGCGGCGCCCGCCTCGCCGAAGGCGCGCGCGAGCGTGGTGACGACCTTGTTGTCCATGGTGCCGCCGAAGAGCGGGTGCGGATGCGCGATCACCGCGACCATGCGGGGAGTCGCGGGTCGCGTCGCGGCGATCTCGATGCGCCCGGCCGCGCCCTCGACGAACGAGCGGTCGGCGGGCGCGGCCATCACATCCTCAGCCGCTCGACGACGCGCGCCTGCACGAGGTGCCCGTCGATGATCTGGCCGATGTCCTCGCCCATCTTGCCCGGGCCGGCGAGTCCGAGCACCTTCACGCGGCGCCTGGCTTTTGCGCGCGTCGCCGCGCAGTCGTGGCAGGCACCGCACGCGGGCGGCGGATTCCGCCGATGGGTGGAGAAGGCGTGACGCTGGCAGCAGGACATCGAGGCTCCGTGGAAACCGGGGCCAGACCACGTTTTCCGAAGGGCGACAACCCGCGCCGTTTCCCACGGTATTTCGCGGTAAGAAAAACGTGGTCTGACCCCGGTTTTGGTCAGCGCGGAATTATGGCATGCGCCGCTCGGCGGTCGCGCAGGAACACGGCGACGAGGAACGAGAGCGCCGCGAACGGCCAAAGCTCGTGCAGGAAGCGCGTGAGCGTGGTGAAGTTCGCGAGCTGGCCGTAGGGCCAGCGGAACACGTGCAGGAGGTCGGCGAGCGCGCTGTACGAGCCGAAGATCTTCGAGAAGAGCGCGCCCGCGAGGATCGCGAGGATCGCGACGTAGGCGCGCCCCGCCCGCGGCAGCCGCCGGAGCGGGGCGAGCGCCGCGATGCCGACCGCGAGGCCGACGAAGCGGCCGCTGGTGACCCATTCGTCGGAGAAGGACGGCTGCAGCATGAGCGAGGCGGCGACGAACTTGAGCCACAGCGCCGCGCTCAGCAGCAGCAGCGTGACCCGCAGGCTTCCCTGCTCGCCGCGCAGCAGCGTCGACACGAAGAGCCCGAAGCCGCAGATCCCGAGGGCCACCGCGGCCCATTCGAGGCCGTGCGCCTGCGGCGCCGCGTCGCCGGGCGCGGCGATGTTGCCCGCGCCGAAGAACGGCAGCGCCGGGTTGAGCTGCGCGAGGAGCCACAGTCCGACCAGCACGAGTCCGGCATCGCCCCACGGCCCCGGGATGAAGGAGTCCTCGCGCCAGCGCGCCACCTGCCGCGTGACGACCGAGTGGAACGGGTCGGCGAAGGCGAGCGCGCCGAGGAGCGCGCCGGTGCCGTTCGCGAGCACGTCGTAGATCGAGGCGACACGCCCCGGAATGAAGAGCTGGCATCCCTCCATCGCGAAGCTCAGCGCCGTGCCGAACGCCACCGACTTCGCGAGCGCGGGCGGGCGCACCTCGCCGGACGAGAAGTACAGCGTCGCGAGAACGCCGAGCGGAAAGTAGGCGAGGACGTTAAGGACCACGTCGAACGGCACGACGTAGCGCGGGCGCGTCGCGAACTCGGCGAGCGCGTCGGGCGAGGGAAGCCTCAGCGGCGCGAACGGATAGAGGCTCGCGTAGGCGATCAGCAGCAGCCAGACGGCGAGCGATCCCCGGTAGCGGCGCGCGGTCATCCGACGGGCTTCAACCCCCGGCGGTAGATCCCGGAGCGCTCGACGTAGTGCTCGGCGATCCAGGTGTTGGTGGCGATCTCCTCCGGCGTGAGGCTGCGCACGACCTTGCCGGGCACCCCGAGGACCAGCGAGCCGTCGGGGATCGCCTTGCCCTCGGTCACCATGGCGCCCGCGCCGATCAGGCAGTTCCTCCCGATGACGGCCTTGTTGAGGATGATCGCGCCGATGCCGATCAGCGAGTTCTCGCGGATGGTGCAGCCGTGCAGCATCACGAGATGGCCGACGCTCACGTTCCTCTCGAGCAGGACCGGGACCCCTTCGTCGGTGTGGATCACGCTCCCGTCCTGGACGTTCACGTTCTCGCCGAGCGTGATCACGTCGTTGTCGCCGCGGATGGTGACGTTCCACCAGACGCTCGCGTTGCGCTCGAGCACGACGGAGCCCATCACGGCGGCGTTGGGGGCCACGAAGCACTCGCCCTTCATCACCGGCTTGCGCTCGCCCAGCTCGTAGATCAATTCTTCCTCGCCATCGTGGCGTCGTTCCCGCGGAGGCGGGAAGCCAGCCGGCATTTTCGCACGATGCGACGTCTACGCGAGGACGACACCCGCCTTCGGCCGCGGATGCTCCGCCTCGACCGGGTCACATCTGCTTGAAGAGGTTCGAGTAGATGCGCGA
>DATIZV010000022.1:0-3668 GCA_035516915.1 Usitatibacter sp.
GTGGGGCTCGTCGTGATGCACATGCAGGGCACGCCGCGCACCATGCAGGAGAGCCCGCGCTACGGCGACGTGGCGGCGGAAGTGGCGGACTTCCTCGGCGAGCGCGCGAGGCAGCTCGAAGCGGCGGGGATCGCGCGAGCACGCATCGCGCTCGACCCGGGCTTCGGTTTCGGCAAGACCTTCGAGCACAACGTCGCGCTCTTCCGTGCGATCGCCGCGCTCGCCGGGATCGGTTATCCGCTCGTCGTCGGCGTGTCGAGGAAGAGGATGCTCGGCGACATCACCGGGCGCGGAGTCGCCGAGCGCACGGCGGCGAGCGTTGCCGCGGCGCTGCTCGCGGCGCAGAATGGGGCGCAGGTCGTGCGCGTGCACGACGTGAAGGAGACGGTGGACGCGATGAAGGTCTGGCAGGCGCTGCGATGACGAGGAGATGGTTCGGCACCGATGGCGTGCGCGGCCGCGTGGGCGAGCCGCCGATCACGCCCGACTTCATGCTGAAGCTCGGCTACTGCGCCGGCAAGGTGCTCTCGCGCGCCGACGTCGCGCCCCCGCACCGCGACCGGCCCGCGGTGCTCATCGGCAAGGACACGCGCATCTCCGGCTACATGCTCGAATCGGCGCTCGAGTCCGGCCTTTCCGCGGCGGGAGTCGATACCTTCCTCGTGGGCCCGATGCCCACGCCCGCGGTCGCGTTCCTCACGCGGGCCCTGCGGCTCTCCGCGGGCGTCATGATCTCGGCCTCGCACAACCCGTACGAGGACAACGGCATCAAGTTCTTCTCGGCGGACGGCATGAAGCTTCCCGACGCGGTGGAGAGCGACATCGAGGCGCTCATCGACGCGCCGCTCGCCCTGCCGCCCTCGGCGCAGCTCGGCAAGGCCGAGCGGGTCCACGACGCGGAAGGACGCTACCTCGAGTTCTGCAAGGGAACGTTCCCGAAGCAACGCTCGCTCCGCGGGCTCCGGCTGGTGGTCGATTGCGCGCACGGCGCCGACTACCGCCTCGGCGTGCGCGTCTTCCAGGAGCTCGGCGCGGAAGTGATCGCGGTCGCGAGCGTTCCCAACGGCACCAACATCAACGAGGCATGCGGCGCGACCCATCCCCAGGCGATGGCGCGCGCGGTGCTCGAGCATCGCGCCGACTTCGGCATCGCCTTCGACGGCGACGGCGACCGGCTCGCGATGGCCGATCGCGACGGCCGGCTCTTCGACGGCGACCAGCTGCTCTACGCCATCGTGAAGGACCGCCACCTCGCGGGCAGGCTTCGCGGCGGCGTCGCGGGCACGCTGATGACCAACTTCGCGCTCGAGCGGCGCCTCGCGGAGATGGGCATCGCCTTCGCGCGCGCCAAGGTGGGCGACCGCTACGTGCTCGAGTGCCTGGTCGAGCGCGGATGGGAATGCGGCGGCGAGAACTCCGGCCACCTGCTGTGCCTCGATTGCCATTCCACCGGCGACGGCATCATTTCCTCGCTGCAGGTGCTCGCGGCGCTCGTCGCGACCCGCAAGAGCCTCGCCGAGTTCACGCGTGAGCTCGAGCTCCTCCCGCAGGTTCTGGTCAACGTGCGCCTCGCCGGGACGCCCGACCTCCAGGCGCCCTCCGTGCGCGAGGCTGCCGCGCGCGCCGAGGCGGCGCTCGCCGGGCGCGGTCGCGTGCTGCTCCGGCCCTCGGGCACCGAGCCCGTGGTGCGCGTGATGGTCGAGGGCGAGGACCGCGCCCACGTCCAGGCGCTCGCCGAGTCGATCGCGGCCGCGGTGCGGGCCGCAGGAGAGCGCGCAGTCGCGTGACGCCGGCCTCCGCCGGCAGCTCCAGCACCGTTCCCGCCGGCTCGCGGCGCGTGGCGATCCCGGAAGTTGCCACGCAATGCTGCAACGCGGTAAAATCTCACGGTTTAGAGGTCGCGAATGCGGTCCAAGATCGTCGTCGGCAACTGGAAGCTCAACGGGAGCCTTCCCGGCAACGAGGCGTTGCTGAAGGCGCTCCTGAAAGACATTCCCCGCGACAATCCGATCGCCTGCGCCGTCTGCGTGCCGACCCCCTATCTCGCCCAGGCGCGGGTGTTGCTGGAGGGATCGGGAATCGCGTGGGGCGCGCAGGACCTCAGCCGGTTCGATCACGGCGCGTACACCGGGGAAGTCTCGGGCCGCATGCTGGTCGAGTTCGGCTGCCGGTACGCGATCGTCGGGCACTCGGAGCGGCGCACGATCTTCGGGGAGACGGACGCGATCGCGGCGGAAAAGTACGTCGCCGCGCGCAATGCCGGCCTCACACCGATCTTCTGCGTCGGCGAGACGCTCGAGCAGCGCGAGCGCGGCGAGACCAACGCCGTCCTCGCGCGCCAGGTCGATGCCCTGCTGCAAGCGTACGGGGCGACGGGACTGGACCGCGGCATCATCGCCTACGAGCCGGTATGGGCCATCGGCACGGGCAGGACGGCGACGGCGGCCCAGGCCGACGAGGCGCAGGCGTTCATCCGCGGGCGCATCGCGGCGAAGGACGAGACGGTGGCGGGAAACCTGCCCATCCTGTACGGGGGCAGCGTGAAGGCCGCGAACGCGGTGGAATTGTTCGCGATGCCCAATGTCGACGGCGGCCTGGTCGGCGGGGCGTCGCTGGTGGCCCAGGAATTCGTGGCGATCTGGCGCGCAGCCCTCGCCCGTTGAAAGGCAGACTCGATGCAGACGTTGGTCCTCGTGCTTCACATCCTCGCCGCGATCGGCATCGTGGTCCTGGTGCTGCTGCAGCACGGCAAGGGCGCGGACATGGGCGCGGCGTTCGGCAGCGGCTCGGCCGGCAGCCTCTTCGGAAGCGCTGGCGCGGCGAACTTCCTGTCGCGCACCACCGCGATCCTCGCGGCGGTGTTCTTCCTCACGAGCCTGGGGCTCACCTATTTCACGTCGCCGTCGAAGGCGAGCGGCGTCGTGCAGCAGCTCGAGATTCCGACGGTCCCGCAAGGGACCCCGGCGCAGAAGCCGGCGGCGCCTGCTTCCTCGGCACCGCCGCCGGCGGCACCTCCCGCGGAGAGCGGCAAGTCCGCGGAAATCCCGAAGTAGCCGGTCAGCAGCACGCGTTGTTGCCGTAGATCAGTGTCTTGCCGGGATTCGTCCCGGATCATGCTCGCCGTCGTGGTGGAATTGGTAGACACGCTGTCTTGAGGGGGCAGTGCCGAAAGGCGTAAGAGTTCGAGTCTCTTCGACGGCACCATTTCAATTGCTAGCCAACTACTTCCCCATCCTGCTCTTCCTCGTCATCGGCGCGGCCGTGGGCGTGGGATCGCTGGTGACGAGCGGCGTGCTCGCGCGGCTGTCGGGATCGCAGAACCCGGACGCGGAGAAGCTGTCCCCCTATGAGTGCGGCTTCGAGGCGTTCGAAGACGCGCGGATGAAGTTCGACGTCCGGTATTACCTCGTGGCGATCCTCTTCATCCTCTTCGACCTCGAGATCGCGTTCCTCTTCCCCTGGGCGATCGTGCTGCGCGACATCGGCTGGTTCGGCGTCGCGGCGATGGCGATCTTCCTCGGCATCCTCGTCGTGGGCTTCATCTACGAGTGGAAGAAGGGAGCCCTGGAATGGGAGTGACGGCCCAGGCTCGCCAAGCTGGGGCCCCACCGCTTTTGTGGGGATGCGCCGGACGAGCGGGCCGTCGTTGGAGGTTCGTGTAAATGGCT
>DATIZV010000023.1:0-9540 GCA_035516915.1 Usitatibacter sp.
CGCCCTTCGCGGGCATCGCGCGCAGCCCGTGCAGCGCCGCGTTGTACAACGCATCCTTTCCGGTCGCGATCCGCGGTGCCCACGCCGCCTTGTCGCCGAATTTCGGCGCGCCGAGGACTCCCGTGCTGTGGCACGCCGTGCAGACGGCATCGAACGTCTTCTTGCCGGCCTGGTTGCCCGCCTCGGCGCTCTTCTGCGGCGCGGCCGGCGGCGGAACCGCCACCGTCGCCGGGACCGGGGCCGGCGCCGTCGAGGGCGCCGGAGCCGACGCGAGCGTGGAGGGGGCATTCGTGTCGATCGCGACCTGCGCGACCGGCGCGATGCGCTCCGCGACGCGATCCGGGCGCATGCTCGGATCGTTCTTCATCGAGCGCGCGCCATACGAGTCGATGGCGAACTGCACGAGCAGCAGGATGCCGATGATGGTCGCGACCGCGCCGATCAGCACGCCGATGGCGACCCTCGCGGGATGGGAATCGATGTTCGCCTCGATGGGACCGGGGTGATGCGGCTCGGACATTGGCTTCCTCGAAAAGCGGGAATCGGGAATGAAGCGGGGATGATCGGTTGCGCGCGGAGAGCGACGATTATAGCGGGTATCGTGCGACCGGCCGGCCGCGCGGTTGGACGGAACCCTTCCAAGCCGTTTAGAATCCGATAGATACGCGCCCGTAGCTCAGTTGGATAGAGTACTGCCCTCCGAAGGCAGGGGTCGCACGTTCGAATCGTGTCGGGCGCGCCATCTTCCCTTTCCCGCATCGTCGGCCACGCCATGGCCCGCCCGAGCGCTCCTCCGATCGAATCATCCTGGACACACGGGAGCGCCGCCAGGCGCGTCTACCTCGTGGCGACGTCCGGTTACCTCTTCGTCGCGCCGTTTCCCTCCTCCGCGGGCGTGCGCGCGTTCGCGTTGCTGGTCGCATTGGGCGCGCTCGGAATCGACATCTGGAAGAACGGCGGCACACCGGCGCGGCTGCCGCGCGCCGTGCTCTTCGCCGGTATCGCGTGGCTCGGCTGGTGCACCGCGACGCTGCTGTGGAGCGAGCGGCCGGCTTACTCGCTCGAGGAGCTGCAACGCGAGCTCGGCTACGGAAGCCTCGCCTTCATCGCCTTCTTCGCCGGCACGCGAGGCGCCGGCGACGCGCGCCGCGCCGTCGCCGTGCTCTTCGGCGGCGCGCTTCTCTTCGGTCTCTTCGAGTGGATCGCGGTCCTTCATCCCGAGCTGCGGCTCGCGGAACGCTATCGTTCGGCCGACGGCTCGTTCTCGACCCATCTCGTGATCGTCGCGCCGCTGCTCGCGCTCGTGGCGTCCGGCGAAGCGCCCGGCTTGCGCGCGCCGCCGTCGCTCACCGTCGCGCTCGCCCTCGGCTTGGTCGCCGCCGGCCTCGCCTCGGAGAACCGGATGCTGTGGATCGCGCTGTTGGCGCAGCTCGCATGCGCCTTCTACGTGAATCGCCGCCTCGGCGGCGGACCGCTCGGCGCGCGCCCGCGCAGGATGCTGGCGGTGGCGCTCGGCGTGATCGTCCTCGCGCTCGCGGCGAGCTGGCTGCACAAGGCGGCTCGCTACTATCCCGAGGCCGCGGGCGCCCTTCAGTCGCTCGAGTTCGACCAGCGGCCCGCGATCTGGACCGCTTCCCTGCCGCTGTTCCTCGATCGGCCCTGGGTCGGGCACGGGTTCGGGCGCGAGATCCTGCACGATCGCTTCGAAGCCGCCGTGCCGTCCGCCTCCCGCGGTCCGCGCATCGACCATGCACACAACGTATTCATCGACGTGGCGCTCGCGACCGGCGTGGTCGGCCTCGTGTTGTTCGCGGGCCTGTTGCTCGCCCTGCTGCGGGCGTTTCTCGACGCGGGCAGGCGGCCGGCCGGAGCGTCGGTCGCGATCGCCGGCACGGCGATGACCGTGGGATTCCTCGTGAAGAGCCTCACCGACGACTTCTACTTCCGCCCGAACTCGCTGGTGTTCTGGGCCCTGAGCGGTGTTCTTCTCGCGTTGTCGGCACGGCCGCGCGGCTAGCGCCCGCCGAACGAGGAACGACTTCAGGCCGTGCGCGATTGCCCGACCGCGGAAAGGCGCGGACGCACCTGCGACTGGTATTCGGGGACCCAGCGCTTGAGGTCGCGGCGCACCTCGGAGTCGCCGGGGATGCGGTCCTGGCGAAGCCAGCCGTGCAGTCCCTCGAGCCAGCCCGGATCCACTTCGCGCGCCTTGGCGATGCGCAGCTTCGGGTGCGGCGTCGGGCGCGTGTGCTCGTCGTCGGCGAGCAGCTCCTCGAACAGCTTCTCGCCCGGGCGCAGCCCCGTGTACACGATCCGGATGTCGCTTTCGGAAAGCTCGGAGAGGCGGATCATGTCGCGCGCGAGGTCCACGATCTTCACCGGCTCGCCCATGTCCATCACGAACACCTCGCCGCCGAGGCCCATGCATCCGGCCTGCAGCACGAGCTGCGCCGCTTCGGGGATCGACATGAAGTAGCGGACCATCTCGGGGTGCGTCACGGTGACCGGACCGCCGCGGTCGATCTGCTCCTGGAATTTCGGGATCACGCTTCCGGCGCTTCCCAGCACGTTGCCGAAGCGCACCATCTCGAAGCGCGTGGCGCTCGTCGCCTGCAGCGCCTGGCACACCATCTCCGCGAGGCGCTTGGTGGCGCCCATCACGTTGGTCGGGTTCACCGCCTTGTCGGTCGAGATGAAGACGAACTTCTTCACGCCGTGCTCGATCGCGGCGCGCGCGAGGATGTGCGTCCCCAGCACGTTGTTCTGCACCGCCTCCCAGGCGTTATCCTCCTCCATGAGCGGCACGTGCTTGTACGCCGCGGCGTGGAAGACGATCGAGGGCGAGAACTGGTGCATCGCCTGGTTCACGCGGCGCACGTTCTTGATGTCGCCGATCACGCTCTCGACGGCGAGCTCCGGGAACTGCTCGCGCAGCTGCTCGTCGACCTTGTACATCGCGTATTCGCTCAGCTCGTAGAGCACGAGCACGGCGGGCTGGAAGGCGGCGATCTGCCGGCACAGCTCCGAGCCGATCGAGCCGCCCGCGCCGGTCACCATGACCACCTGGCCCGTGAGGAGGTCGTGGAGGCCCGCGTCGTCGAGCATCACCGGATCGCGCTTCATCAGGTCCTCGACCGCGACCTTGCGGATGCGCGCCGCGCCGCCCTTGCCGCCCGGGAGGTCGTCGAGGGTCGGGACCGTCATGATCGTCACGTTGGCGCGCTTGCAGATCTCGACCACGCGCCGGCGCACCGCGTAGGGAACCGAAGGCATCGCGATGATCGCGTGGCGCAGCTTCAGGCGCTGCGCGAGGCGCGGCAGGTCCTCGAGCGTGCCGAGGACGCGCACCCCGTGCAGCAGGCGGCCGCGCTTCTTCTCGTCGTCGTCGAGGAAGCCGACGACGCGCCACTCGTGGCTGCGCGAGAGGTCCTTCACCAGGCCGACCGCCGCGTCGCCCGCGCCCATCACGATCACCGGCGCGCCCTGCTCGCCGCGGCCGTACAGCGCCCATTCCTTGAACGAGCGGTACGCCATGCGGCTCGTCGACATGATCGCGACGAGGAACACCGGATACAGGACGTACTCGCGGTAGCTGAAGGCGGGCTCGATGCCCGTGCCGTGGAGCGCGATCGAGATGCACACGGTCCCCGCGAACACCGCGAAGATGATGCGCTGGATGTCGGGCAGGCTCGTGTAGCGCCAGATGCCCTGGTAGATGCCGAAGAGGAAGTTGATGGCGATCTGGATCGGGATCGCGGCGACGAACACCGGCAGCAGGTCGCCCGGGATGTCCGTGAGCGCGCGGCCCTGCAGGAGCAGCGTCGCCGCCACGCATGCGAGCACGAGCGCCGCGGCGTCGTGCAATGCGGCAGCGAAGGCGCGCGCGTCGATGTGGATCGATTGCATTATGCGACCACCGATCTAGGGGGCGCCCCGCGGGCGGAGGTGGCTCTCGATCGCGACCAGGAGCACGGCGTAGATTGCGGTCGCGGCGAGAAGTATACCGCATTGCAGCATCGGCCCCGCCGCGCGCGCGGCGAGCGCGGCGAGCGCCGACGCGAGCATCAGCGCGTACGCGGAAAGGACGAGGCGGCGCGCGCTCCATCCGGAGAGCACGAGGCGCTGGTAGTAGTGGCCGCGGTGTGCGCGCCACAGCGGCTCGCGCCGCGCGGCGCGTCGCAGCAAGGTCGCCGATGCGTCGACGATGAACGGCGCGAACGCGAGCAGCGGGAACCATGCGGGCCATGCGCCGGAGGCGTAGCCGGCGAAGCCGAGCGCTCCGGCGAGGAACCCCAGGGGAATCGATCCCACGTCGCCGAGGAACACCCGGGCGGGGGGAAAATTGTGGGCGAGGAAACCCGCGGAGGCGCAGGCGAGCGCGATGCTCGCGAGCGCGAGCCCCGGGGCGCCCGACCCGCCGGCGGCCAGCGCGTATGCGAAAAAGCCGATCACCGCCATTCCGCCGGCAAGGCCATCGCTCCCGTCCATGAAGTTGAAGAGGTTCGTCATCCACGCGATGGCGAACGCGACGAGCACTGAGATTGCGCCCGTTGCACCGAGTTCAATGGCCGCCAGCGCCGCAGCCGCGAGATGCGCCGCGAGGCGCACGAGCACCGGAAGCCCGCGGTAGTCGTCCGCGAGAGACACCGCGGCGAGCGCGACGGCGCAGGCGAACACCGCGGCGAGCTGCGCGCCGCCGAGCCACGCGGCAACCGGGATCGCGCCGAGCAGCAGCCCGATGCCGCCCACGCGAGGGGTGGGCCGCGCGTGCAACGAGCGCTCGTTGGGCCGGTCGACGAGACGCCGCGCGAGCGGCGAGCGCAGCAGCAACGCGATGGCGAGCCACGCGACGATCGCCGGCAGGAGCGAGGCGATCCAGTAGCGGCTCACCGGGCCGCCTGCGCGCGGTACGCCGCCACCATCTCGCGTACGGCCGCGTCGAGCGACACTTCCGCTCGCCACCCCAGCTCGCGCTCGGCGAGCGAGGGATCGAGCTCGAGCGACCTCGTGAGGCGCCGCACCGCATCACCCCGGCCGGCGATCGCGCCCAGCCGTTCCAGCGCGCTGGCGGGCAACGCGAAGAGGCGCGGCGCGCGTCCGAGCGCCGAGCGGATCGAAGCGACGAGATCGCGCGTGGAAAGGGCCGTGCGATGCGCCGCGAGATACGTGCGACCCGCGGCGATCGGGCGCTCCGCGCACAGCACGAGGAGCCGCGCGAGATCGTCGACTTGCACGAAGCTGCGGCAGTTCGCCGGCGCGCCGAAGGGCAGCGGCCATGGCGAATCGCAGATGCGAAGCAGCGCGACGAGGTTTCCCTTCGCGCCGCCGCCGAGAACGAGCGGCGCCCGCACGACGGCATATTCGAGCGCCGTCGATCGCGCGACCTCGGCGATCGCCTGCTCGGCGGCGAGCTTCGAGCGGCCGTACGCATCGACCGGATGCGGCACATCGTCGAGCGTGAACGGCCGTGCGCCGGTTTCCTCGCCCATCGCGCGCGAGGAGCTCACGAAGACGAGGCGGCGCGCGCCGCCGCGCGCGGCGGCCTGGGCGAGCGCGCGCGTCTTGTCGCGGTTGTCGCGAAGGAACGGCGCTTCGTCGTTCGCCGTCGAATGCACGCGCGCGGCGAGATGGAAAACGGTCGCGCCGGAGAAATTCGCGCCGCGGATGCGCTCGCGCCAGTCGTCGGGCGCGAGGTGGAGCGCGTCGCAGCGCGCACCGAGCCGCGCCACGAGCGCGCGCCCGACGAAACCGCTTGCGCCGGTGACAACGATGGGGCCGTGCGCCGTCATGGCTGGAAAGCGAAACGGGCATCCCTTTCGAGATGCCCGCTTTCGATGCGAGGACCGCCGGTTACGGACAGGTGACCGGGTTCGTCACGATCAGCGGCGTGACGGTCGCGCCGTCCGTCACGTTGACGGTGGAATTCGTCGTGCCTCCGGAACCCGGTCCCGCCGGTCCCGCTCGCGACACGGTGACGATCGAGCCCGCGACGCTCGCGAGGATGTTGGGATCGGTGCTGGTCACGCTGTACGTGCCGCTGCCGCCGATTGCCGCAACCGAGACCGACTGGGCGCAACCGACCGTCACCGGGTTCGGCACGAGCTGGATCGGAACCACCGGTGCCACCGATCCGGCCGCGGTCGTTACCGTCACCGTCGTCCGCGCGCCCAGGGAATCGGTGAGGATGATCGTCGTGTTGCCGCAGATTCCGGGATTGCCCGCGCTGATCGTGAAGGTGCCCGGCTGCGCGCTGCTCGTGCTCGGCGTGACCGACGCGAGCGCCGGGTTCGCGCTCGTCGCGGTGTAGGGCGGAACTCCGTCGAAGACGAGCACCGTGCCGCTGCCGGTGCCGCACTCGGCCGTCGTCGCGCCGGTGAAGGTGAAGCTGGTCGGCTCCGCCGTGAGCGTGCTCGTCGTCGCGTTCCCGGTGATGGTGAACACCGTGTCCATGTAGACGCCGGTCGAGGCTTCCTGGACGCGCAGCACGGCGAGCTGCGTCGGCTGATTCGGCGTGGCGCGGATGATCGCGTTCACCGTGCCGGTGTGGTCGCTCGTCACGGTGATCGTGCTGCCGTTCATTCCCGTGGCCGGATCGACCAGGATCGCCGCGCCGCTGAGGATCGAGAGGTTGAACGCTTCATTGCCGTGCAGGTTGCCGTTGGTGACCGCCGAGAAGCGCACCGCGGTGTCGCCGCCGGAGCAGGCGAAGTTGCCGGGAGTGCTCGAGGAGGGCGGCGCGGCGGGGCCCGGGCAGGCGGAGGGACTGAAGCTTACGCCGTAGCCGGTGAGGAAGTTCTGCGCCACGTGCACCGTCGCGTTCGCGGTGAGGCCGCTTCCGCTCACCGCCATGGTCACCGTACGGATTGGCAACGCGCCCGCCGGCAGGCCGGTGTCGACCACGCCGGGGTTGTTCGGCAGCACTTCGAAGCTGCTTCCGTTGACCGTGGAGGGCACCGGAAGGATCGTCGCTTCGCTCGACGTCACGAGGTAAGGAGGCTTCCCGCCGAGGATCTGGAACGTGGCCGGAACCCCCGCGTAGATCGTGGTCTCGACCGGGAGCACTTGCAGGGTGGCACCACCGGGATTCGACGGATTTCCCGACGCGCCTCCGCCGCCGCACGACGCGAGGAGCAGGGCCGATACCAATCCAAGAAAACCGCCTGCAAGGGAGCTCAGCGAGGGCAATTTCACGGTCATTCCCCTTTGTTTTGGGACCCGCATTTCGAATTTCTTGAAAATTAGCAGGTTACGGCGGGTTATTAAAGCGCAACTTTCACTCGGGCGCAAGTCTTTCCCGCCGGGGCCCGAAGGCCCCGATTCAGGAAGCGCTGGGGCGCGCTAGCAGCTGGCCGTGCCGAGCACGTGGACGGTCACCGGCTGGACGGTTTGCCCGTCGGAGAAGCCGGCTTGCAGGTCGAACGGCGGAGCCGACGGAGTAGTGTTGGTAGAAGTGAAGGCTTGTACGGGCAAGGTGATGATGCCCGCGCTGCCGGCCACCTCGACGTCGAGGGGACTGCCACCTGCGCTGGCGTAGTACGCGCCGGTTCCGCCGGCGAGCGCGATGCCGGCCGACTGGCCGCAATCCGTGAACGTGACCTCGGTCGGCGCGACGACGAACGGCGGCGGCGCGACGGTGCCGAGCGCGTTCGTCACCGTCACCGTGGTGGATGCGCCGTTCGCGTCGACGATCGCGATCGTCGATGCCGTGCTGCATTGTCCCGTGGCGGTCACCTGGAAGCGCCCGCCGCTCGACGTGACCACCGTCGGGTAGATGCCGAAGGCTCCGGGACTGGAGATGTTGTACGGCGGACGCCCTCCGAAGACGATGACGTCCGCCGAGATGCCGGTCGCGCAGGTGTTCGCGTCCGGCCCGGTGAAGGAGATCGTCGAGGGCTGCGCATTGAGGGGCGCGCCGCTCACCGGGGAAATCGTGACGCTCGCCGTCTGCGAGAAGCCCGAGGTCACGTCCGTGATGCGCAGCAGCGCCGTCTGCGACGTGGCGCTCGCGAGCACGCGGATGCGGATGCGCGCGGTTCCGGTGCTGTCGGTCGTCGTGGTGCCCGAAAGCGAATCGACCTCGGGATCGCCGGGCGCCGACGTGATGATGCGCACGTCGCCGGAGACCACGTCGAAGCGCACCACGCGGTTCGCGAGCGGAAGGCCCGCCTGCGAGAGGACGGCGGTCACCTGCGCGTCTCCGCCGGCGCAGATCGCGGTGCCGCACGCCGCGGCCTGCGTGGAGCTCGGCGTGATCGTCACGGTGCTGCTGATCGTCCTCGCCTTCACCGTGAGCGTCGCGGTGGCGGGAATCACGGTGGCGTTGTTCGCGTCGGTCACGGTGAGCGTGACCGCCGTGTCGCTCGCGACGTCGGCCGGAACGACGGTGAAGGAATTGATGCGGATGTTCGACGCGACGGGCACGACCGCCTGGTTGCTCGAAGCGACGAGATACGAGCCGGAGCCGCCGCTCAGCACGAACGTCGTCGGCACCTCCGAGTACAGCGTGGCGGTGGCGGGCGAGATGCTGACCGGGCCGGTGCCGGCGCCGGTCGCGTTGTCGTTGGAGACGCCTCCGCTGCCGCAGGACGCGAGCAATACCGTGGCGAGGACGAGCGCGGCGGCGCTGGCGAGGCGGCGGCTTGCGCCGGAGGCGATGCGGATCACGGATGGCTCCCTGGTTCTCTTCCGGCGCGATGGCGCGCGGGATGCGTGGATTCTACTCAAAGCCACCTCGCGGGCGCCGTGCTGGCGGACACGTTTTTTGATGGCATTCATATTGCAGTGCAGCGGGGGCTGCGCTACCATGATCCGGTTTCGCCCGATTTCCGCCCGCCCCTCCCGGGGGCCGCAACGGCCACGAGCCGCGCAGGAACTCCGGCCGAATCCGGCCGGTAGCCAAGAGCCCGAAAGTCGCCCTGATCGTTTCCCCGGCACGGGGCGAAACGTGTCTACCATTGCGGTGACGTCCCCCACCGGGAAGGGGACGAAGCTCGAGAAGGTGCCTCTCATGGATTCGTACGCCGGTCTTCCGCCGAAACAGGGTCTCTACGACCCCGCCCACGAGCACGACGCCTGCGGCGTGGGCTTCGTCGCGCACATCAAGGGCAGGAAGTCGCACGACATCGTCGAGAAGGGGCTCACGATCCTCGACAACCTGCGCCACCGCGGCGCGACGGGCGCGGACCCGCTGCACGGCGACGGCGCGGGAATCCTGGTGCAGATCCCGGACGCCTTCTTCCGCGAGGAGATGGCGAAGCAGGGCGTGAAGCTGCCGAAGGCGGGCGCCTACGGCGTGGGCATGACCTTCCTGCCGCGCAACGCCGCCGCGCGCGCCGCCTGCGTGCGCGAGATCGAGCGCGCGATCGCGAACGAGGGGCAGACGCTGCTCGGCTGGCGCGACGTGCCCGTGGACGACAGCTCCCTCGGCGAGACCGCGCGCCGCACGATGCCGGTGATCCGGCAGGTCTTCGTCGGCGCGGGGCGCGCGAGCCTCGACCGCGACGCCTTCGAGCGCAAGCTCTACATCATCCGCAAGGCCTC
>DATIZV010000024.1:0-14043 GCA_035516915.1 Usitatibacter sp.
CGCAGCAGCTGCTCTCCGAGAAGGAGCGCTTCTGCGAGCTCGAGCGCGCGTACCATGCGACGCACCTCGACCGGCTCGCCGGCCAGTCGATGGCGTCGATCGAGACCAGCTCGCTGCACCTCGACATCATCAGCGACATGCGGCGCATCAATTCCTTCTTCTGCTCGACCGCCTACCCGATCCTCGAGCAGGCGGGGAAGCTGCGCCGGAGCCGGCTGCTGAGCGCAAGCACCGGCAGCCACCCCGCGCGGCCGGACCTCGCGCCCGGCCGCGACATCCCGAGCGCCTCGAAGTAGGCCGCTTCCGGGCGCGGAATCTTTCCGGCCGGACGGGAGTCGAACGGACGCTCACCCGGAGCGCGCGATGAAGACACCTCCCGGCAATCGCAGGATCAGGTCGCGATCGGCATCGCGCGCCGCGTGCCGCGGGAAGGCGGCCTGCCGTCCTTCCTCGGCCCCGCGCCCCCGCCCGGAAGCGGATTTCGAGCGCATCTTCACCGCCGCGCTGCAGGGGAATAGAGTTCCGCCATGGACCCCCTGCGAATAGGCGTCTCCGGTCGCCTCCTCTACCCGGACCCGAACCGCTCCTTCCTGCCCACGAAGTCGGTGCAATACCTCGAGCAGTCCGTCGCGAACTGGCTCATGTCCGGCGAGGTGCTCGCGTTCATGGTGCCCGCCATGAGCCTCGCGGCGCCGCACCTGCCGAAGTCGCTCAAGGTGCGCCACTACGTGGACGCGCTCGACGGGCTGCTGCTGCAGGGCGGCGCGGACGTCTCGCCGAAGAGCTACGGAGAGTCGCCGCTGAATCCGCTCTGGGCGGGCGACGAGGTGCGCGACCAGTACGAGATCGAGCTCTTCCACGAGTTCGTCACGCAGGGCAAGCCCGTGTTCGGCATCTGCCGCGGCCACCAGCTCATCAACGTTGCCCTCGGCGGCTCGCTCTACCAGGACATCGCGACGCAATGCCCCGAGAAGGCCTCGCATCGCGACGAGTCGCGCTACGACGCGCACTTCCACGACATGCGCATCCTTCCCGACACGTGGCTCTCGCGCGTCTATCCGAAGGTCACGGTCGCGCGCGTGAACACCATCCACCACCAGGCGATCAAGCACCTCGGCGAGGGGCTCGTGGTCGAGGCGGTGAGCGAGCCCGACGGGGTCATCGAAGCGATGCGCTGGGAGGGGCACAGCTTCGTCGTGGGCGTGCAATGGCACCCCGAGTTCCTCGACCCGGGCGATCCGACCCTCATCGACAGCAAGCCCCTGCTTCGCGCCTTCCTCTCCGCGTGCGAGCTGCGCAAGAAGACGGGCAAGGCATCGCCGGTGATGGCCGCGCGCGCGGCGTGACCCTCGAGGTCGCCGGCCCGGCGGCGATACTGCGCGCCCTAGCCCGGGCGGCCTAGAGCTTCTCGAGCTCCACCGCCTCGTGCAACGCTTCCGGTGCGCCGGCGCGCGCCGCGGCGATGCGCTCCACGTACAGGCGCGCGATGCCGTCGTCGGCATGGATGGCGAGGATGCGCCGCCACTCGCGCTCGCTCTCGTCGAAGCGGCGCTCGCGCCACGCCGCGATCGCGCGGGCATTCGCCTCCAGCACCGCGGGTTCCTCGCACGGGGTGAGGATCTCCACCGCCTCGGTCTTGCCCTTCACGATGACGCGATCCACCGCGCGCAGCCCCAGCCGCGCGCCGATCCTCGCCGCCGTCTCGCCCGAGAGGAGGATCCCGGTGCCGTAGAGCTTGTTCACGCCCTCCAGCCGCGCGGCGAGGTTCACGCCGTCTCCGATCGCCGTGTAGTCGAAGCGGTCGCTCGAGCCGAGGTTGCCGATCACGGCGACGCACGAATGCAGCCCCACGCGCATGCGGATCTCGGGAAGGCCGCGGGCGGCGAGGTCGGCGCGCAGCTCGCCCAGGTCGCGCTGCATCTCGATCGCGGCCGCGGTCGCGTGGTAGGCATGGTCGGGATCGTCGACCGGCGCGCCCCACATCGCCATGATCGCGTCGCCGATGAAGCGGTTCACCGTCCCGCCATGGCGCTTCACGATCGCGGTCGCGCGCGTGAAGTGGAGGTTGAGGATCTGCGCCACCTTCTCCGCCTCGATGCGCTCGGAAAGCGTCGTGAAGCCGGCGAGGTCCGTGAACATCATCGTCACCTCGCGCCGCTCGCCGCCCAGGGCGAGGCGCTCGGGGTGGGCCATCACGTGGTCCACCACTTCCGGCGAGACGTAGAGCGAGAACGCGCGCCGGATCTCGCCGCGGCGCCGGCGCTCGATCACGTAGGCCACGCCTCCGTATGCGAGGTACATCGAGACCGCCGACGACATCGCCGCGAACACCGGAAGCCACAGGTTGGCGTGCCGGAAGAGCGCCCAGTCGAGGGCGCCGAGAGCGGCGAGCACGATCGCGACTACGGCGGCGCCCGGCAGCGGGCGCCAACGCCACATCGCCCCGGCGCACAGCGCGACCACCAGCAGCACGAGCGCCGGGCTCGCCCACGCGGGCGCGGGATCGATGGCGGCCCCGCCGAACGCCGTCTCGAGCGCATTGGCGTGCAGCTCCACGCCCGGCATCAGGCCGCCTCCCGTCCCGGTGAACGGCGTCGCGAACAGATCCCCGGTCGCGAGCCGCGCATCGACGGTCGCCTTGACGTCGCGGCCGATGAGCACGATCTGGTCGCGGAAGGCGTCGGGCGGCAGGTACTTGCCCGCGTCGAGCACCTGGTAGAACGAGACGTACGGAAACGTGTGGTCGCCGCCCGCGAAGCGGAAGAGCGCCCCGCGCTCCGGAATCCGCGCGTTCACCAGCCCCGGCTGCAGCTGCTGCAGCCGCTCGACGATCTTCTTCCAGAACGCGTCGGCGGCGTACGGGATGCGGCGCACCACGGTATCGGGGTCGTACTCGATGTTGACGTAGCCGTTCGCCGCGCCCGCCGCGAGGAACTCGGGCAGCGGATCGACGCGCAGCCATTGGCGCGAGACCTCGGTCTCCTCGTACTGGCGCTCGGAGGCGAGAACCACGTTGCCCGCACGCCGTATCGCGGCGGCGAGCGCCTGGTCGTCGGCGGGTCCCTGGTTCGAAGGTTCGGAAAGCGTCACGTCGAGCGCGACGACGAGCGCCCCGGACTTGACGAGCTGGTCGATCACGCGACCGTACAGCGCCCGCGGCCACGGCCATTGCTTGCGGATGTTCGCGAACGAAGCCTCGTCGATCGCGACGATGGTGATCGGGAACCGCGTGGCGTTGGGCGCCGTGGCGCGCGTGAGCGCGTCGAAGCCCTTGAGCTCCAGGACGTGCCACGGGATCGCGAAGGGAGCCGCGATGAAGGCGAGCGCGACGGCGAGCGCGATCGCGAGGAGCAGCTTCGCCGGCAGCGCGCTCGCGCGGTCGAACATCCGCTCAGTACCGGTAGCTCACGGTGACGCCGAACACGTCGGAGGCCTCCTTCTTGAGGAGGTTCGCCGCCACCGCCTCCACCGACCAGCGCTTGTCGGGGCTCTCGAAGTAGACGCGCGCCTCCGCGTCCCAGCTCGACGGAAGCGGCGACGTGTTGGCCTCGTCCGTGTAGCGAAGCGTGCGATAGACCGCCTGCAGCGTGACCAACGTGTGCCAGCCCGGCGCCCAGGTCCCGCCGACGTTCACCTGGTGGCGGGGAAAATAGGGAATCGCGCGGCCGGGGTAGGCGGGCCCGTCGTTCACGCTGCCGGTATAGGTGTAGTACGCGCGCGCCGCGATCGTCGCGGTCACGATGCGCTCGATCGCGACGGTCGCGCGCTTCGCGACTCCCGCCGCGAAGACCGGATCGTCCTCGAGCTGGTCGGGGATCGGCGGCGGCGTGAGCACGCGATTGCGCAGGCGCTCGAGGTTCGTGACGTCCGCCTCGGCGTTCTGCACGCCGTCGAGCGGCGACCAGAGGTTCTGCACGCGGCTCCTCTCGACGCGCGCGGCGACGAAGGTGCGGTCCGGAGCGGTCCACTCCCATTGGGCGCGGCATTGGTCGAGGAGCCCGCCGGCGTAGACGAGCTGGTCGTCGAGCGGCATGCCGGCGACCGCGACCGGCGCGAGCGTCTCGAGCGCGGCGGGCCGCAGCCAGCGCCGGCACGCGGCGCGCACGGCGACGGCGGGAATCGGGCGCCAGGTCACGCCCAGGAACGGCTCGCCGCGGCGGCGCTCGAGCGTCTCCTCCTGGTGCGAGGGCTCGCCGCCGACCAGGAAATCGAGGTCGCGGTCCTTGCGGTAATCGCGGAAGCCGAGCCCCGCCTCCAGGCGCAGCGCGCCGTGTGTGATGCGCCCGGAGGCGTAGATTCCGCCCGAGCGATCGTGCGCCGATTGCGCGAGGCTTTGCGCGGCGACGGCGGCGTCCGCGAAATGGAAGGCCGAGTCCTCGCCGAGAAAGCTCGGCGTCTCGACGCGCGCGCCTTCCACGCCCCAGTCGAGCTGCGCATCCTCGCCGATCGAGAACGTGTGCCGCAGCGCGGCGTCCTCCGATTTCGGCTCGAGCGTGAAATGCGATTGGCGCAGCAGCTGGAAGCCGTCGCCCGCGACCGTATCCGACTCGTCGAGCGTGGAATCCTGGTGGCTGCCCCCGGCCTTGATCCACAGGCTCGAATCGGGACCGGGCGCGATGCGCAGCCCCGCATCGACGCGCGTGACC
The DNA here is from genome assembly GCA_035516915.1 of Usitatibacter sp. Lineage (GTDB taxonomy): Bacteria > Pseudomonadota > Gammaproteobacteria > Burkholderiales > Usitatibacteraceae > Usitatibacter. Next base: position 4,647 of record DATIZV010000024.1, read on the forward strand.
GTGCCGTCGATGTGCTGGAACACGCCGGGCACGTCGCTACGGCCGAGGTCCGCGTCCACGTCGAAGCGATTGGCGTAGAGGAACGTGCCGATGCCCGGGACCGGGCGCATCCCGAGCGCTCCGGTGTAGCTGTGGGCGCGGATCGAGACGTCGGAGTTGCCCGGGTCGACCTTCGTGTCGATCGCCTCGGCGAGGTACGAGACCGGGAAACGGCTCACGTCGTAGCCGTTCACGGTGAGGACCGGCTCCGTGACGCGCAGGTCGTCGCTCGTCGAGTACAGGATCGAGGCGGTGGCGTGGAGCCCCGGCTCGGGGAACAGCGTCACGAAGCGGTTCGAAGCGCCGAACGCGAGCGGGTCGGTGATGAAGCCCTGCATGAGCTCGGAGCGCCGGTTGAAGTCGCCCGGGTAACGGTCGGCGAGGAAGAGGTGGCTCGCGCCCCAGAACGGCAGGTACGAATCGTGGGCGGTGGAGCGCGCCCATTCCTCGAGGCCCATGAACGCGAGCGGCGCGCCGAAGTTGGCGATGCCCTTCTGGTTGTCCGCGACGCCGTTCACCGATTTCAGGAACGGCACGCGGGCGAGCGCCGCCTGCGCCTCGGCCGCGGCGTCGCCCGGCTCGATGCGATCGAGGTAGATCATCGACATCAGCAGGTGCGGCAGGGGATCGTTGGGATCGAGCTCGGCCGCGCGCTGCAGCTCGGTGAGCGCGTCGTGGTCGCGCCGCTCCTGGTAGTAGGCCGCGGCGCTGTAGAGGTGCGCGCGCGCATAGCGCGGCTCGATCGCGGAGGCGCGCTGGAACGACGCGATGGCCGCTTCCGCGTCGCCTTCCTTGAGCTGCACGACGCCGAGCCCGGTGAGCGCCACGTAGTTGTCGGGTTGCATCTTCAGCGCACGCTCGAGCTCGCGTTGCCCGGCGCCGAGCAGGTCCGCGAATCCCTCGAGCGTTCCCAGCTCCGCGGGGTACGTCGCATCCGACGGATCGAGCTCGATCGCCTTCGCGAGGTCCGCGCGGCCGCGGCGCACGTCCTCGCGCTCGCTCTCGACCACGCCGCGCCCGTACCAGGGCCGCGCGTCGAGCGCGGCCGCGTGCACGGCGCGCGTGTACTCCTCGATCGCCTCGCGGCCGCGCCCTTCGTGGCGGTCGATGTCCGCGCGCATCACGAGCGCGTCCACCGAGCCGGGGCGCTTCGCGAGGGCCGCGTCGGCGTGCGCGTAGGCCGCGGCGATTTCGCCGGCGAAGAGCGCGCTGCGCGCAGCCGATACGTCGAAGCGCTCGTCGCCCGGGTAGCGCCGCGCTCCCTCCTCCGCGGCGCGCCGCGCCGCCGGGAGATCGCCGCGATAGGTCTCGAAGTCGGCGAGCAGGAGCAATGCGACCGCCGGGGGCGCCGCGGCCGAGGCGAGGCGGCGCGTCTCGTCGTAGGCCTGCTGGAGATGGTCGTCGCGGAGCGCCGCGCCGATCGCGGCGAGCGCGGGCGAAAGCGGGCCGTGGAACTCGGCGTAGCGCAGCGGATCGACCGCGAACGCGTTCACCCACTGGACGCGGCTGCGCGTCACGCGCAGGAAGAGCTTCACCGGCGCCTTGCCGATCTCGGCGCGCGCCTGCTCGTTCGGATGCACCTCCACCTCGCCGTGCTCGTTGTAGAAGCGCACGACGCCGTTGAAGACCGAGAGCGTGGAGGTTCCGTCGGCGGCGACCGCGATCTCCCACTCGGTGCCGCGGATCGCCGCGGTCGCCGACGGCGTGCACACCGAGAAGCCCTCCGGCGGCGTGCGCGCGACGCCCCAGCTGCGCGACCTCGCCTGCATCACCGTGCACTTCGTGTCGCGCGCGGCCTTGTCGTCGAGGACCTGCATCTGGCCGTCGTGGTCGAGCGTCTGCGTGACGCCGTTCCAGAAGCGGATCTCCATGCGGCTCATGCCGAGCGTGCGCACGAAGTCCGCGGCGAAGAGCGGCTGCTTCACGTGCGCGGCGCTCCAGGAGAGCTCGCGCTCCGGCCGGTACTCGCCTTGCCCCTGGATGCCGACGATCTCGGCGCGCTGCGCGGGCGCGGCGCCTAGCGCATGCAGCGCGGCGAACGCGGAAAGCGCCCCGAGGACGCTGCGGATCGCTCTCATCGCGTCGCGCGCCACGCCTTCCTCAGAAGACCTGGCGCGTGATCGCCTTGCTCGACGTCACGCCGTTCACGGTGTAGTTGATGATGCCGTCGTTGGGGTCGGTGAATTGCACGTTGACGGTGCCCACCGCGTTCGCGTGCACCGCGGCCGGATCGAAGGTGGGACCGAACGGCGGCCCCGCCACCTGGTAGAGCGCTCCCGAGCAGCCCTGGCCGGTCACGGCGCAGTCGGGCGCGACGTACCAGATCGGCTTGCCGGATCCGTCGTACACGAACCACGCGAGGAACATCACGTCGAACTCGTGGCTCACCGCCATGCCCCAGCCCGATTCGTTGGGGTTGTACCAGAGATCCGTGTAGTCGATGGCCGGCGGCGTGCCGCTGTCGCGGAAAACCTGGCGCGTGATGGACACGGTGCGCGAAACGCCGGAGACCGTGTACGTCATGCTCGCATGCGACGGATCGGCGAAGTCGACCTGCAGCGTGCCCGCCTGCTGCACGCTCTCGAGCGAATGGTCGAATGCGGCGCCGAAGAAGAGCGGCCCGCTCACCTGGTAGAGCGTGCCGGTGCAGGGGCCGCTCGTCGCGTTCGCGCTCGCCATGGTGCAGTCGGGCGAGACGTACCACTTCGGGTTGCCCGAACCGTCGTAGGTGAACCATGCGCCGAAGACGTGCACCCCGCGCTGCGTGAAGTGGATGCCCCAGCCGGACTCGGCCGCGTCGTACCAGAGGCCGCTCAACGCCTGCGGGTTGGCCGGGAACACGCTCGGGCATTGCTGCGATCCCGGGATCGCGACCGCGCCCTGGTTCGCGCCGCTCGTGATCATGGAGCCGGGATCGGAGCCGACGCCGACGAAGTAGCTCGCGCCGGCGTTCGCGGGCGTGGACGCGTTCTGGAGGATGGTGACGCTCTGCCCCTGTGCCGTCTGCACGTTGCCCGCCGCGCGCAAGGTGGAGGGCAGCTGCCCCGTGAGCTGGCCGGTGGAGGGATCGGGCTGTGCGAGCACGCACGAATTGTCGGCGCCATCCTTGCGCCGCACCGCCGACTTCACGAGCGACCTGGGCGCGTAGGCGAACACGTAGATGCTCTTGCCGACGTCGCCGGCATCGAACTGCACCACCGCGCTCGCGCTCGCCGTGGTCGCGTTGATGTCGGAGGTCACCTGCATCTGGAACGGCGGCGGCTGCAGCGGCTTGATGTTCACCCCGCTCGCGGTGAATCCGCCCTCGAACTGACTGATCCGCCCCTGCCGGTCCAACGCGGTCGCGGCGAGGCTCGCCACCGTCCCGTCCCATTGGCCGTCGAAGGTCACCTGCGCGTCGGATTGGCTGCCCGGGGTGATCGAGCAGGTCCCGTCCGGGTTGTTCGTGTCGCCCGACTCGGCGTTGCTGAACGTGCCGGTGAAGTGGATCGGGCCCGTGGCGGAAAGATCGAGGCCCTGGAGCACCATCGCGTCCGTGGTCACTTGCGGATTCGTGCATCCGCCGGGCGCATCGATGGAAACGGCGACATACGTTCCCGTGCACGTCGGCGTCCCCGTGCAGGTGAAGGTCACGGAGAGCCGGCTGCCGCCGGAATCCGTGCCGCCGAAGGCGGCGGTGATCTGCTGCGCGGACACGGCGCCCGAGACGATGCACGCCGCGGCGCCCCACGCGACGCGGGCGAGCGCCCTGCAGGCGTTCGGCATCAGGTCCCCCCTGTCCAGGTTCCGATCGCGAATTCTCGTCGCGTCGGCGCGATTCTCTCCCGCGCGGCGCCGCCGGCGCAACCCGCGGATGCCGAATCTTCCGCATCCGCCGTGCGGCATCCTCGGCAGGGCGATCGCTGCGTTATCGCCGCAGCCGCTCGAGGACGCCCTTCATGCGCGCGTAGTGGCTGCCTTCCCAGTAGACCCGGCCGCACGTCGGGCAGCGCTTGAAGCGGTCGTAGAGCGCGCGGACCTTTTCCGGAATGCGCTCCTGCACCGCCTCGCGCGCCGCGTCCTCGAGCGCCGTGTTGCACTCCCGGCAGCGGGTGAACGGATCGATCAGCGCCTCGAGCTGCAGCCGCTCGACCACCTCGGCGAGCTGCGCCTCGCTCTCCACGGCTCGCACGCAATAGCCGCGCTCGACGTCGCGGCGGCGCAGCATCGCGCGGTCCCGCGTGAGGATCGTGCGCCGGTCGCGCCTCGCGATCGAGACGATCCGCTCGTCGTCCCAGTCGTTGCCGTACAGGGTGTCGAACCCCGCCATGCGCAGGTGGCGGGCGAGCTTGCCGAGGTGCGTGTCCGCGACGAAGCGCGGCTCGCGCAGCGCGCGCGGCCTCAGGCGCACGAGCGGCGAGATGTCGAGCGCCTCGAACACGGGGTAGACCGCGACGCGCTCGCCGCCGCGCAGCAGGTGGGCGAAATCGACCGAGCGCCCGTCGACCACGACGAGGTCGACCTCGGTGTGCGGCACGCCCAGCGACTCGATCGCGTCCTTCACCGACCGGGCGCGGTCGACCTCCACGGCGACCGGCCGCTTGCGCCGCTCCTCGGGCAGGAAGTCGTTGAGCTCCTCGTAGAAACGAAGCTCGGCCGTGGGGCGCCCCTCCATGATCTTGCTAGTATGTGCCTCACGCCCTGCGCTGGGGAACGACGCGAGATGCCTCTGAACGGAAAGATTGCGGTGGTGACGGGAGCGGCGGGGACGCTCGGCTTCGCGGCCGTGCGCGTGCTGCTCGAGGACCGGGCGCAGGTCGCGCTCGTCGACGTGGACGCGATGCGCATGGACAGCATGATCCGGTTCCTGCGCGGCAACGCGGTGGCCGTCGCGTCCGACGTGAGCGATCCCGGCGCGGTGAAGGAGGCATGTCGGCGCGTCGAGAAGCTGCTCGGTCCCGTGGACGTCCTCGTGAACGCGGCGAGCGTCGGCTCCATCGACCGCGCCGAGGCGACGGCGGACGTCGAGTGGCGGCGCGTGCTGTCGGTGAACCTCGACGGCGCGTTCCACTGGGCGCGCGAGGTGCTGCCGTCGATGAAGGCGCGCGGCTGGGGACGCATCGTGAACGTCACCTCGCTCGCGGCGAAGTCGGGCGGCGCCGATACGGGCACCGCCTACTCCACGTCGAAGGGCGCGCTCGCCGCGCTCACCATCGCGCTCGCGCGCGAGGTCGCCGTCCACGGCGTCACCGTGAACGGCATCGCGCCCGCGTACGTGAAGACACCGGCGCTCACCGAGCAGATGACCGAGGCGCAGCGCCGCCAGATCCTCGCGCAGATCCCGGTCGGCCGTTTCTGCGAGCCGGAGGAATTCGGCCACGCCGTGCGCTTCCTCGTCTCGCCGCTCGCCGGCTTCGTGACGGGCGAGATCCTGGACGTGAACGGCGGCCTGCACATGGATTGACGCGGCTACATCCTGCTGTGGCTCATCGGGATACCGATCCCGGTGCTCTTCCTCATCGATCTCCTGCGCGGCTGCACATGATTGCGCGAAGCGAACGGATGTAGGACCGTTCCGACGCGCGAATCCGGCGCGTCGGAAGGGACGTCTTCCTTTTCCGCTTACAGACCGGCCTCCTCGACTCCACCATTCTGGGCCCACTCCGGCGGCAGGCCCTTCCAGGCGCCGCTGCAACGAACCGGAGAGACCCATGAACCGAGCGACTCTCGTGGCCCTCACCGCGGCCACCGCCATCCTCGGCGCGACCGGAATCGGCATCGACGCGCTGGGTGAGCCGCCCGCGTCCGCGATGACGCGCGCACAGTACCTTTCCGCGCGCGGGCGCCTCGACGTCGCCCGCGGCTGGGCGCTGGCGGCGTGCGCCAGGCGTTCGAGCGGCGAGCGCGACGCGTGCGAGGCGCGCGCCGACGCCGACGCGAACCTGCGCGCCGCGCAGCTCGAGGTGCGCTACCGGCGCAGCCCGCAGGCCGCGCGCGACGCGCAGCGCGCGCGCATCGAGGTGCGCCACCAGGCGGCGCTCGCACGCTGCGTGCCGCTCAAGGGCTACGACCACGACCAGTGCCTCATCCGGGCCCACGCCCTGCTCGGCCGGGCGCTGCTCCAGAGCGAGGACCCGTATTCGGCGCGCGCCGATTGAAGGGCGGCGCATGTCGATCGTGCATCGCGCCCTGCTCTTTCTCGCGGCGGCGATCACGCTGGTCCCCGCCGGATGCGCCTCGACGCGCATCACGAGCGAGTGGCAGGACCCTTCGTTCCGCGACCTCGCCTTCCGCAAGGTGCTCGCGGTCTTCCAGAACGCCGACCCCGGGCTGCGCCGCATCGCCGAGGACGAGATGGCGCGCGACATCCCGCGCTCGGTCGCCGCCTACCGCGTGCTGGGCGAGGCCGACCTGCGCGACCTCGGGCCCGTGAAGGCGCGCGTGCAGGCGCTCGGCTTCGATTCATCCGTCGTGATGCGCGTGGTGGGCGTGGAGCACCCCACGACCTACGCCCCGTCGCAGCTCTACGCCGTCCCCGGCTATTACCACGACTTCTGGGGCCACTGGGGCTACGGCTGGACCACCGCGTACGAGCCGGCGGAGCTGCGCAACGAACGCGTCGTGCGCATCGCGACCGACGTGTACGGCGTGCCGGGCGACAAGCTCGCGTGGGCGAGCGAGTCGGAAACCTTCGACCCGGCCTCGCTTCCGGCCGCGATCGGCGAGGTCGTGCGCGCCACCGCGAAAGCCGCGGCGAAGGCGATGCGCGAGCGCGGCTAGCGGCGGCTCAGCTCGCGACGCGGCTGTCGAGCGGGCGCGCGCGCCCGAACGAGCCGCGCTCCTCCGAAAGGAAGCGCAGCAGCTCGGCCTCGGGAAGCGGCGGGCGGCAGAAGTAGCCCTGGAACTCGTCGCAGCCCTGCTCGCGCAGCATGTCGAACTGGAGCTGGTCCTCGACGCCCTCGGCGACCACCGTCATCTTCAGGCTGTGCGCGAGCGCGATCACCGCGCGCGTGATCGCGGCGTCGTCCCCGTTGTGGGGCAGCTCGCGCACGAAGCTGCGATCCACCTTCAGGCGGTCGATGGGGAAGCGCTTCAGGTAGCCGAGCGACGAGTGTCCGGTGCCGAAGTCGTCGATCGAGAGCCGCACGCCCATCGCGCGCAGCTGCTCCATCACCGCCACCGCGCGGTCCGGATCCTTCATCACCATGGTCTCGGTGATCTCGAGCTCCAGGTGCTGCGCGGTCGCGCCGGTGGCCCAGAGGATCGCCGCGAGCTCCTTCACGAGCTCCGGCTCGTGGAACTGGCTCGCCGAGAGGTTCACCGCGACGGACAGGCTGAGCCCCTGGTCCTTCCAGCGGCGGATGCGCTCGCACACGCGGCGCAGCGTCCAGTAGCCGATCGGGATGATGAGGCCGGTCTCCTCGGCGAGCGGCACGAAGCGGTCCGGGAGGAGGAGGCCGAGCTGCGGATGGCGCCAGCGGATCAGCGCCTCGACGCCCGTCACGCGGCCGGCGCCGAACTCGATCTTCGGCTGGTAGTGGATCTCGATCTCCTCGCGGGCGATCGCGTGCTTGAGCGCGGCTTCCAGCGCGAGGCGCTCCTGCGAGAGCTTGTTGAGCTCCGCGGCGTAGAAGCAGTGGCGGTTGCGGCCGTGCTCCTTCGCGCGGTACATCGCGATGTCGGCGTTGGAGAGCAGCGTCTGCGCATCGCTGCCGTCCTCGGGGAAGGTGCAGATTCCGACGCTCGCGGAGAGGGCGAGCTCCTGGCCGTCGACCATGAACGTGGGACCGAACGCGCCGAGGATCTTGGCGGCGATGTCGGAGAGGTCGCTGGTGTCGCCGAAGTCCTCGACCAGCAGCACGAACTCGTCCCCGCCGAGGCGCGCCACCATGTCGCTCGCGCGCACCGCATGCGTGAGGCGCCGGCCGGCCTCGAGCAGCACGCGGTCGCCGACGGGATGCCCGAGCGTATCGTTGATGTTCTTGAAGCGGTCCATGTCGAGGAAGAAGAGCGCGAGCGCCCTGCGGTGCCGCTGCGCCTGCCCGATCGCGTGGACCAGCGCCTCGTTGAAGAGCGCGCGGTTGGGCAGCCCGGTGAGCGCGTCGTGGGTCGCCATCTTCTGGATCATCGCGAGCGCCGAGGAGAGCTCCTCGTTGGTGCGCCGCAGGCGGCGGCGCAGCTCGCTGATCCGCCCGGCGACGAGCGAGAAGCATGGCAGCACGACCGCGAGCGTGAGCCAGCGATAGCCTTCGATCGGCACGTTCACCATCGACGGCTTGGCCCACATCATGACGTTGATGACGAGGAGGTAGGACGCGAGCACGAGCCCGGTGGCGACCAGGAAATCGCGCGTGGTGAAGCGGAAGGCGCCGAAGGAGAGCACCACCAGGCAGATCATCAGCGCGAGGCCGCGCTCGGTGTCGAAGTAGTAGACCGCGTACATCAGGATCGCCGTGCCGGCGATGACCTGCGGCCAGGTGAGGCTCGGATCGGGGAAGCGCTGGTTGAAGCCGCTGCGGATCGCGACGAAGAACGCGACGTTGGCGACGACCATCAAGAGGGCGATGCGAAGCATCGGCGCCGTCGCGATGAGGCCCACGCGGTTGGCGACGCCGAGCACGAAGAGGCAGGCCCCGTAAGCCGCGGCTGCGAGGTAGAACCGCCTGATGCGCACCTGCTGCTTGCCGCTGCCCGGTTCCGCGCGCAACGCGGTGTCCATGGCGCTCCCGTTATCCGTTTTTGATGCTGCGCGAATTATCCGGGCGCCGCACGGACGCGGACGTGAAGCAGGTCACACCCGCCTCGCGCGCGGGATTACGGGTGTAATCGCTCCGGTTCGCGGGAGAGGGCGTGGAGCAGCCCCAGCGCGCAGGTGAAGACCACGACGGCGCCCGCCTGGTGCAGCGCCGCGAGCGGCACCGGCACGCGCAGGAGGAGCGTCGAGATGCCGGCGGTGAGCTGCAGCGCGACGGCGGCGAGGAGCGCCCAGGCCCAGCCCGCGTCGCGCGGCCGGGAAGCGGGATCGCGCAGCACGCGCCATGCGAGCGCGACCGCCGTCGCCGCGATCACGATCGCGAGCACGCGATGGTCGAACTGGACCGTCGCCATGTTGTAGATGAAGTTCTTCCACAGCGGATGGAGCTCCAGGATCTCGGGCGGGACCCAGTGTCCGTCCATGAGCGGATAGGTGTTGTACGCATATCCGGCGTGGATGCCGGCGACGAGCGCGCCGGTGAAGATCATGAGGAAGACCAGCGCGGCGAGGACCGCCGCGTGCCGGCGCGTGCGCGTCCCACGCGGCGCCATCCCCGACGCGAGGCCGAGCGCGAGCCACAGCATCGAGGCGTAGATGAGGAGCGCCGTGCACAGGTGCGCGCCG
>DATIZV010000025.1:0-6900 GCA_035516915.1 Usitatibacter sp.
CGCTAACTCAGGCGCACTTGCGGGCGCGTTGCGATGCGACGCTCGCGCTCGGCCCCGGCGGCGCGTAGAGCGGATTGAGCCACGCGACGAGCGCCGCGTGGCCGGCGAGCTCCCCGTCGGCCGGGAGGAAGTCGCGCAGGATCCCGCAGTACTGGAATCCTTGCGCCAGGTGGAAGCGCAGCACCGGCTCCTCGAGCTCACCCCAGACGGCGCGCCTCACGTACGCCTCGGGCTCCATCGAGCCCGGTTGCGCGCCATGCCCCGGCAACGGCAGGGCGGCGGCGATCCGGCGCAGGTTGAGGCGGCGGCAGAGCTTGCGCCGCGCGAGGTGAAGGGCGCGTCCCACGCCGAAGCCGCGGCGGGAGATGTCGGCGACCCTGTCGAAGGCGAAGAGCGTGCGACCCCGCGGGTCGTGGGTGAGGAAGGTGCCGTCGCCCGTGAGCGCGTGCCACGTCGGATCGACCGGGCAGCGTTCCCACGAGACGATCATGGAGCTTCCCGCGCCGGTGATGAGGCCGTCGCACTCGGCGACCCATTGGCCCTCGGGAAAGACCTGCCGGCGGCTCTCGAACTGCCTGAGCGTGAGGGCCGGGCCGCCGGGTCGCGCCGCGCGCTCGATCGCGCGCACCGCGGCGAAATCCTCGACGCGCGCGGGCCGCACGCGAATCGTGCCCGCGCCGGGCAGCGGCGCGACCCGCCACACGTCGGCGATGGTCACCGGCCCGCGGCGCGGGAAGATCTGGATCGAGCCCAAGGCGGTTCGCTCAGGAGGTCTTGCGGAAGGACGTCTCCATGCATTGCGGGCATGGGGGAAGCACGGTCGTGCGCGACGTGCGGATCGTCCAGCCGCAGCCCGAGCAGGTGAGCGTTCCGGCGGTCGTGATGTCGCCGGTGTGGAAGGTCATCTGGGGATGGTCGCGCTGCAGGAGATCGCGGCGCAGGTATTCGCGCAGCCGCTCCGCGTTCTCGGCGGTGAACTCGCCGGCGGCGACCAGCGTGTTGCAGGCCGCGTCGAGCGCGCTCTCGAAGGCATTCGCGGTGGTCTCGCCGGCCTTGGCGAAGAGGCCCTGGAACGTGTCGAGCAAGCGGTCGAAGAGCAGCTCGGGGGCTCCACCTGCGAGCGCGGCGCCGCCTTGCGCGGATCCGAGCGGCGATGGGCGAACCGTTCGGGAGCGCGGCCCCACCCGCTTGCGTCCGAGGTGCGTACGGATCGCCCCGCGATTGCGCGGGCGGTGGGAATTTCCGTTGTTGCCCGTGGGAGTGGACGATTGGCTCATGGCGGCGAGCTCCTTTTCGCGATCGGCGGCGAGCGTGCCCGGAAAGGCATGGCGGGATCGCGTGGCTTGCCCGGGTGCGACCGCCCGGATGCGCGCCGAGTTCCGGCGCATGGCATTGGCCGATGGGCGCGTCGTCCCGCGGCTACAGGCGGCGTTTGTAGGAACGCGGCACGTCGCCGCAAGACGGGCCGCGCGCGAATTCGAATCCAAGGGTTGACGGAGCGATTGCTGCATGGCAGCATTCGTGCATCGAATCACCCGAGAGCGCGAGTTGTTTCCATGAGGGCCACCTTCAATCGACTGCCGACCGAGGCGCATTGCGCCGCCGGCTCCCGCATGCCGTGGGACGCCGCGGGCCGCATCGCCAAGGTACGGCCGCACTCCGGGAGAACGACGGAATAGACCTCATCATCGCCAGCGAGGAATTCCCGCGAAGCCCGGAGAGTTGAAGAGACCTCCGGGCTTCGCGCTTTCGGGGCCCGAGAACCCGAACCGGAAATGGTGCTGACGATGAACGCGACGTTCTGGAACCCCGCATGGCGGCCGCTCGCGCCGGCGAGGCGATTGAAGCTGAGGAACCGGCAGCGCGGCTTCGCGTTGTACGGGATGCAAACGCCCGGCATGCCGGCGCGGATCGCGAACGCGCACGCGCGCTTCGAGCAGGATGCGCGCCTCGCGTTGCGGGATTGGTTGATGCTGTAACCGGCGACTTCGCGGGCTGTGCGCGGCCCGCCTAACGAGGATTTCGGGTCGCCGCCCGGCCCGCGCGAGGGGACGCCCGACCGCGGTGGACGGGTTCGATGACGGAGCCGCCGGCCTTCGGGCCGGCGGCAAGTCAGAAGCGCAACCACCGCTTCGGCATCGGCCGCAAAGCCGCGGCAGCTAACCCCGGAAGCGAGCCGCAAGCTTCTCGGACTCGCGCGCGAGGATCATCGCGTCGAGACCAACGGCGGTGAACGTGGTGCCCCATTCGATGTAGCGGCGCGCGGACGCGTCGTCGGTCGCGAGGATCCCGGCGGACTTGCCGCACTTGCCGATCCGGGCGAGCGCGTCGCGGATCGCCGACTGCACTTCGGCGTGCTGCTGCTCGCCGGGATGGCCGAGGCCGGCGGCGAGGTCCGCGGGCCCGATGAAGACGCCGTCGACGCCTTCGCAGCGCGCGATCGCTTCCAGGTTGTCGAGCCCGAGCTTCGTCTCGACCTGCACCAGCACGCAGATCTCCTCGTGCGCGCGCTTCTGGTAGTCGGCGACGCGGCCGAAGCGCGTCGCGCGCGTCATTCCCGCGACGCCGCGCACGCCGAGCGGCGGATAGCGCGTCGCTGCGACCGCGGCTTGCGCTTCCTCTTCCGTCTGCACGTACGGGACGAGCAGAGTCTGCGCGCCGATGTCGAGATGGCGCTTGATGAGCACCTTGTCGTTCCACGCGGGCCGCACGACCGCGGAGACGGGCGAAGCGGCCACCGCCTGCAGCTGCGCCATGGTGCCGTCCACCTCGTTGGGCGAATGCTCGGTGTCGATGACCAGCCAGTCGAATCCGGAGCCGGCGACGATCTCCGCGCTGTACGCGCTGGCGAGCGAAACCCACAACCCGATCTGCTGGCGCCTCGCCATCAACGACCGCTTGAAATTATTCGCGGGAAGTTCCATGCTTTCCTTCTGCGTCGGGTGGGTTTGCGATGTTGTGAGCGCATACTATCCCGGCCAGGGATTTTCGGTCGCGTAGGAATCGTCCGATAGGCATCTTCCGCAGGGATGACCCAGACTCATCCTGGTGGTTACCTGAAGGAGCGGCCATGACATACGAGTACGATTTCGAGATGGTGAAGCGCGCGTATGCCGAAATGGCTCGCCGCGCCCGAGAGAAGGACGAGATCCGGCGCATGCCCCGCAACGGGATGCCCGTGCCGCCGGTGTCACCGGAGCAGGAAGCCGCGAGCCGGCAGCCCTACCCGGCCTGATCGCCCCCGCATTCGCGAAGACCCCGCCGTCCGGCGGGGTTTTTGTTTGCGCGGCGCGGCGCGCAAGAACGCCCTCGCAGCGCGGAAGTCAGTCTTCCTGGAGACGTTTCCATGAGACGACCTCGCCTCGCACCTCCCGCCGCCTTCCTCGCCGCTCTGCTCGCCCTCCTCGGGCTCGCGGGCAGCGCCTGCGCCGCGGTCCCCGATTCCGCGCGCTCGCCCGGGGCCGCGCTGCGCGCGCGCTTCGAGGCGATGCTTCCGTCGCTTGGCGACAACGGTTTCGGTCGGCCGCTCGCGCTGCGCTCTCGCGAGGCCGGGCACCGGGTGGAGGGCGAGGTCTACGCGCTGGTGGACCACCGGTTCGCCGAGGTCGAGCAGGCGCTGCACGAGCCCTCGCAGTGGTGCGACGTGCTGGTGCTTCCTTTCAACGTGAAGCGTTGCGAGGCCGACGACGCACCCGCGCGCTCGCGCCTGCGCCTGTTCATCGCGCGCCGCAAGGACTCGACGCCGGACGACACCTACCGCCTCGACTTCCGCTTCCGCGACGCGGCGCTCGCGCCCGACTTCCTGCGCATCGCGCTCGCCGCGCCTTCGGGCCCGTTCGGGACGCACGACTACCGGATCGCGCTCGAGGCCGCTCCCGCCGACGCGGATCGCACGATCCTGCACCTGCGCTATTCCTACGGGTACGGCCTCGCATCGCAGATGGCGATGCAGCTCTACCTTTCGACGGTCGGCGCGCACAACGTCGGCTTCACGGTGGAATCGCGCGAGCCCGGCGGCAAGCCCGAGTACGTGCGCGGCATGCGCGGCGTGATGGAGCGCAACACGATGCGCTACTTCCTCGCGATCGAGGCCTACCTCGCCTCGCGGTCGGCGCCTGCCGCCTCGCGTGAAGACGCGCGGCTGAAAGCCTGGTTCGAAGCGGCCGACCGGTATCCGCGCCAGCTGCACGAGATGGACCTCGACCGCTACCTGGCGATGAAGCATCGCGACCTTCACTGGCGCCAGGGCGCGCGCGGCCTCGCGCAGCGATCGTGAATCGCTACCCGCGTCCCACGAAGGGCATCTTGGTCGCCATGATGGTCATGAACTGCACGTTCGCGTCGAGGGGCAGGCCCGCCATGTAGACGATCGCGCTCGCGACGTGCGCGACGTTCATGCGCGGCTCGACCGCCATCTCGCCGTTCGCCTGCATCACGCCCTTGGTCATGCGCTCGGTCATCTCGGTGGCCGCGTTGCCGATGTCGATCTGGCAGCACGCGATGTCGTCCTTGCGCCCGTCGAGGGCGATGGTCTTCGTGATGCCGGTCACGGCGTGCTTGGTCGCGGTATACGCGATCGACATCGGCCGCGGCGCGTGCGCGGAGATCGAGCCGTTGTTGATGATGCGTCCGCCCTTGGGCGCCTGCGCCTTCATGATCCGGATCGCTTCCTGGCAGCAGAGGAAGGTGCCGGTAAGGTTCGCGGCGACGACCGCCTGCCATTTCTCGAAGGGCAGGTCCTCCATCGGCATCGCCGGCGCGCCGGTTCCCGCGTTGTTGAAGAGCAGGTCGAGGCGGCCGAACCGCGCTTTCGCGGACGAGAAGAGGCTCTTCACCGAATCCGGCTGGCCCACGTCGGCCGCCAGCGCGAGCGCGCGATCGCCCGCGCCCGAGTCGGCGACCGCCTTGTCGAGGAGCTCCTTGCGGCGTCCCGCGAGCACCACGCACCAGCCGTCCTTCAGGAGCGCGAGGGCCGCCGCCTTGCCGATCCCCGTTCCCGCGCCCGTCACCAGCGCCACTTTGTTCATGTTGTTCATGTTGTTCATGTCGGGTTCTCCCCCTGGGATGCGCGTCACCGCACCGCGGCGAGCGCCTTGCGCAGGCTTCCCACCATCCGGTCGATCTCCGATTCCTCCACGATGAGCGCCGGCGCGAGCGCGAGGATGTCGCCCGTCTGGCGCACCAGCACGCCGTCGTCGAAGCACTCGAGGAAGATGTCGAAGCCGCGCGCGCCCGGCGCGCCCGTACGCGGCGCCACTTCCACCGCGCCGACGAGCCCCTGGTTGCGGATGTCGATCACGTGCGGCGAGCCGCGCAGCGAATGGATCGCCGCCTCGAACTTCGGCGCGAGGCGCGCCGCGCGGGCGAAGAGCCCCTCGTCGGCGTACAGCTGCAGGGCCGCGATGCCCGCGGCGCACGCGAGCACGTGCGCCGAGTACGTGTAGCCGTGGAAGAGCTCGATCGCGCCCGGCGGCCCCGCCATGAACGCACGGTAGATGTCGCCCGAGACGATCACGCCGCCCATCGGCACGGTGCCGGAGGTGACGCCCTTCGCGAAGGTGATCATGTCGGGCACGACGCCGTACACCTCCGAAGCGAACGCGGCGCCCAGGCGCCCGAACGCCGTGATCACCTCGTCGAAGATGAGGAGGATGCCGTGCTTCCTCGTGATCTCGCGCAGCCGCTGCAGGTATCCGCGCGGCGGGACGAGCACGCCGGTCGACCCCGCCAGCGGCTCGACGATCACCGCGGCGATCGTGGAGGCGTCGTGCAGCGCGACCAGCCGCTCGAGCTCGTCGGCGAGGTGCGCACCCCACTCGGGCTCGCCGCGCGAATACGCGTTGTGCTCGAGATCGTGGGTGTGCGGGAGGTGGTCGACGCCCGCGAGCATCGTGCCGAACATCTTGCGGTTCGCCGGGATGCCGCCCACCGAGATGCCGCCGAATCCCACGCCGTGGTAGCCGCGCTCGCGGCCGATGAGGCGCATGCGCGCGCCTTCGCCGCGCACGCGGTGGAAGGCGAGCGCGATCTTGAGCGCGCTGTCGACGGCCTCCGATCCCGAGTTGCAGAAGAAGACGTGGTCGAGCCCCGCCGGGGCCATCGCGGCGATGCGGTTCGCGAGCTCGAAGGCGAGCGGATGACCCATCTGGAACGCCGGCGCGTAGTCCATCGTGGCGGCCTGTTTCTGGATCGCCTCGACGATCGGCTTTCGGCAGTGGCCGGCGTTGCAGCACCAGAGCCCCGCGAATCCGTCGAGGATGCGGCGGCCGTCGTCGGTCGTGTAATGCATGCCTTCGGCGCGCACGAGCATGCGCGGCGCCGCCTTGAACTGGCGGTTGGCCGTGAACGGCATCCAGAAGGCTTCCAGCGGGGGACGTGCGAGCGACGGAGCGTCGGAAACGAGGGCCATGGCGGTTCCTGGGCGAGACCGACAATGTACCTCACGGCGCCGCGTCGCGCGGACGCCTACGGCGTTTGTGGGAGCGCTCCGACGCCGATCACGGAATGTCACCGGCAGAGGAACGGGGAATCGCTCGGTATCGTGTGGGCGTGACTGTCCCGAGGAGAAACCATCGTGCCGAAGACGAAACTGTTGCTCGCATCGCTCGCCGCCGCTTCCGCGTTCGCGGCGATCCCGCTCACCGCGTCGGCCGCCATCGGCTTGTACGTCGACATCGCTCCGCCACCGCCGCGCCACGAAGCGGTTCCCGCGCCGCGTCCCGGATACGTCTGGGACCAGGGCTACTGGGATCGGCGCGACGGGCGCTACGTGTGGGTCAAGGGACACTGGATCCACGAGCGCCATGGCATGCACTGGCATCCGTCGCATTGGGCGAAGCGCGACGGGCGCTGGGAGCTCGAGCGCGGCAACTGGAGCCACGAGGGCTGAGCGCCCTGCCG
>DATIZV010000026.1:0-5185 GCA_035516915.1 Usitatibacter sp.
ACCACATTTACCAATGTGTGAAACGAAGGCGGGCGGCGTTACATTGTTTCGTCCATTGGTAAATGTGGTCTGTCCCCGGTTTTCTGCGGGATCTCCGCGATCATGCAGTCGGTGGTGAGGATGAGACCCGCCACCGAAGCCGCGTTCTGCAGCGCCGTGCGCGTGACCTTGCACGGATCGAGCACGCCCATCTTCACCATGTCGCCGTACTCGCCGCTCGCGGCGTTGAAGCCGAAGTCGCCCTCGCCCGCGACGACGCGGCTCAGCACGACCGCGGGCTCGCCGCCGCCGTTGCGCACGATCTGGCGCAGCGGATCCTCGAGCGCGCGCCGCACGATGCCGATGCCGGCGTCCTGGTCGGCGTTCTCGCCGCGCAGGCCGTCGAGCTTCAGCCGCGCGCGCAGCAGCGCCACGCCGCCGCCGGGCAGCACGCCTTCCTCCACCGCGGCGCGCGTCGCATGCACCGCGTCCTCGACGCGCGATTTCCTCTCCTTCATCTCCATCTCGGTCGCGGCGCCCACCTTCACCACCGCGACGCCGCCCGCGAGCTTGGCGATGCGCTCCTGCAGCTTCTCGCGGTCGTAGTCGCTCTTGGTCTCCTTCAGCGCCTCGCGCAGCTCCGCGACGCGCGCCTCGATCTTCTTCGGATCGCCCGCCCCGCCGATGATCGTGGTCTCGTCCTTGTCGACCTCGACGCGCCGCGCGCGCCCCAGGTCCGCGATCTTCACGTTCTCGAGCTTGAGCCCCGCCTCCTCGGCGACGACCTTGCCGCCGGTGAGGATGGCGATGTCCTCGAGCATCGCCTTGCGACGGTCGCCGAAGCCGGGCGCCTTCACCGCGCAGGTGCGCAGCACGCCGCGCAGCAGGTTCACGACCAGCGTCGCGAGCGCCTCGCTCTCCACGTCCTCGGCGACGATGAGGAGCGGCTTGCCGGCCTTCGCGACCAGCTCCAGCACGGGGAGGAGCTCGTTCAAGGTCGCGATCTTGCGGTCGTGCACCAGGACCAGCGCTTCCTCGAGGACGGCGCGCTGCTTGTCGGTGTTCACGAAATACGGCGAGAGGTAGCCGCGGTCGAACTGCATGCCCTCGGTCACCTCGAGCTCGCTCGCGAGCCCCGATCCGTCCTCGACGGTGATGACGCCTTCCTTGCCTACCTTCTCCATTGCGTTCGCGACGATGCCGCCGATCGCGCGGTCGGAGTTGGCGGAGATGGTCGCCACCTGCTCGATCTCTGTGCGCGTCGCGCAGGGCTTCGCCATCGCCTTGAGCTCCGCGACCACCGCCTCCACCGCGAGGTCGATGCCGCGCTTCAAGTCCATCGGGTTCAGGCCCGCGGCGACGTGCTTCATGCCCTCCACGACGATGCCCTGCGCGAGGAGGGTCGCCGTGGTGGTGCCGTCGCCCGCCACGTCGGAGGTCTTCGCCGCCGCCTCGCGCACCATCTGCGCGCCCATGTTCTCGAGCGGGTCGGCGAGCTCCACTTCGCGCGCGACGACGACACCCGAGTTGATCACCGTGGGCGCGCCGAACGCGCGCTGCAGCACCACGGTGCGCGCCTTGGGTCCGAGCGTGCCGCGCACGGCGTGGGCGAGCTGGGCGACGCCGGCGACGATGCGCGCGCGGGCCTCCTCCTGGAAGACGATCTGCTTGGCGGCCATGGGAATCCCCGGAAGGTCGGATCGCCCCCGAATCTATCCCGCGCGCGGCCGCGCCTCTTGCGTCAGGTCAAGGGCCCGCGTTCACGGGCCGCCGAGCGGCGCAACAGCAGGTAGTACAGCACCGGGATCACGACGAGCGTGAGCAGCGTCGAGACGAGGATCCCGAAGATGAGCGAGATGGCGAGGCCGTTGAAGATCGGGTCGTCGAGGATGAAGCCGGCGCCGATCATGGCGGCGAGCGCGGTGAGCGCGATCGGCTTGGCGCGCGCCGCGGCCGATCGCAGGACCGCGTCCTCGAGCGCCGCGCCCTCGGCCACGCGCTGGTTCACGAAGTCGACGAGGAGGATCGAGTTCCTCACGATGATGCCGGCGAGCGCGATCATGCCGATCATGGAGGTGGCGGTGAACT
Source organism: Usitatibacter sp. (assembly GCA_035516915.1). Classification (GTDB taxonomy): domain Bacteria; phylum Pseudomonadota; class Gammaproteobacteria; order Burkholderiales; family Usitatibacteraceae; genus Usitatibacter. The sequence continues at coordinate 2,068 of DATIZV010000026.1, forward strand.
GCGCGCCGAGCAGCGCGTGCCCCGGCATCACGCCGATCACGGTGAGGGGGATCGGCGCCATGATGACGAGCGGCACGACGTAGGAGCGGAACTGCGCCACGACGAGGAGATAGATGAGGACGAGGCCCACGCCGTACGCGAGCCCCATGTCGCGGAAGGTCTCGTAGGTCACCTGCCATTCGCCGTCCCACTTGATCGCGTACGACCGGTAGGGATCGGAGGGCTGGCGGATGAAATACTCGGCGGGGACGGACCCGGAGCTTTCCGGTGACGAGAGGCCGGAAGAACCGGGTCTCTCCCCGGTTTTGCCGAAGATGCGCGAGCGCGCGCCGATGAGGCCGTAGAGCGGGCTGTCGAGACGCCCGGCCTCGTCGGCGACCACGTACACCACCGGCAGCAGGTCCTTGTGGTAGACCGGCCGGTCGCGCTCGTCGCGCACGACGTGCACCAGCTCCGCGAGCGGCACGAGCGAGCCCGCGGGCGTGCGGATCGCGAGCTTGAGGAGCTCGGCGAGGTCGTCGTGGCGCTCGGCGGGCAGCACCACGCGCACCGGCACCTCGTACTTGCTCGTGCCGTCGTGGATCGGCGTCACGTCCGTGCCCGTGAGCGCCATGCGCATCGTGTCGGCGACGTCGCGCCGCGACACGCCGAGGAGCGCCGCCTTCGCCTGGTCGACGCGCAGGCGCACCCGCGGCGCGGGATCTTCCACGGTGTCGTCGAGCGCGACGATGTCCGGCGTCGCCGCGAGCGCGGCGCGCACCCGCTTCGCGATGCGGATGCGCCCCGCCTCGTCCGGGCCGTACACTTCGGCGACGATCGGCGAGAGCACCGGCGGCCCCGGCGGCACCTCGACCACCTTCACCCTCGCGTCCCAGCGCCGGGCGATCTCCTCGAGCGCGGGGCGCACCGCCTGCGCGATCTCGTGGCTCTTGCGGCGCCGCGCGGACTTGTCGACGAGGTTCACCTGGAGGTCGCCCTGCTCGGGCTGGTCGCGCAGCCCGTACTGGCGCACCAGCCCGTTGAAGTTGATCGGCGAAGCGGCGCCGGCATACGCCTGATAATCGGTCACCTCGGGAACGCCGGAGAGCTTCGCGCCCATCTCGTGGAGCGCCGCGGCGGTCACCTCCAGCGGGGTTCCCGCCGGCATGTCCACCACGACCTGGAACTCGCTCTTGTTGTCGAACGGCAGCATCTTGAGGACCACGAGCTTCACCGCCACGAGCCCCACGGAGAGCACGATGAGGCCCGCCACCGCGAGCGCGAGCCGCCGGCGGTTGCGCGCGGCCTCGCGTGCGGCGATGAAGGGCGTGAGCACGCGCGTGAAGAAGCCCTCGAGCTTCGCGTCGAGCGCGGACGCATGCGCGTGCCCGTGCGCGGCGAGGAGCTTCAGCACGAGCCAGGGCGTCACGGTGAACGCGACCGCGAGCGAGATGAGCATCCCCAGGCTCGCGTTGATCGGGATCGGGCTCATGTACGGGCCCATCAGCCCCGACACGAAGGCCATCGGGAGCAGCGCCGCGATCACGGTGAGCGTGGCGAGGATCGTCGGCCCGCCCACCTCGTCGACGGCGTCGGGAATGATGCCGCGCAGGGGCCCGTCCTCCATCGCGCGCCGGCGGTGGATGTTCTCCACCACCACGATCGCGTCGTCCACCAGGATGCCGATCGAGAAGATCAGCGCGAAGAGCGACACGCGGTTGAGCGTGAAGCCCCACGCCCACGAGGCGAACAGGGTCGCGGCGAGCGTGAGCACCACCGCCGATCCGACGATCGCCGCCTCGCGCCGGCCGAGCGCGGCGAACACCAGCACCACGACCGAGAGCGTCGCGAAGATGAGCTTCTCGATGAGCTTCATCGCCTTGTCGTTGGCGGTCTTGCCGTAGTCGCGCGTCACCACCGCGTGCACGTCGGCGGGAATCACCGTGCCGTGCAGCTCGTCGACGCGCCGGATCACGCGGCGCGCCACGTCCACGGCGTTCTCGCCCGGCTTCTTGGTCACCTGGATCGTCACCGCGGGGCGCTCGCCCGGGAGGGTGATGCCCTTGCGCGCGGCGGCGGGACCGGTGCCCGTCCATGCGTACTTCACCGGCGGCTCGGGACCGTCCACGACGTCGGCGACGTCGCCGAGGTACACCGGCCGGCGATCGACCGCTCCCACCACGAGCGAGCGCACGTCGGCCGCGCTCTCGAGATCGTTGCCGGTCTCGACCACGACCTCGCGGTTGCCGCGCACCAGGGATCCCGAGGGGAGCGCCGCGCTGGAGAGCGCGAGCGCGTTCCTCACGTCGAGCGCCGAGACGCCGCTCGCGTTCATGCGGTCCGCGTCGAGCAGCACGCGCACCGCGCGTCCCGGGCCGCCGAGGGTCTGCACCTCGCGCGTGCCCGGCACGCGCTTGAGATCCGCCTCGATCGCATGCGCCACGCGCTCGAGCTCGTAGGCGCCCTTCGCGGGATCGTCGCTGTAGAGCGCGAGGGCGACGACCGGCACGTCGTCGATGCCGCGCGGCTTCACCACCGGCTCGCCCACGCCGAGCTCGGGCGACACCCAGTCGCGGTTCGCCGCGAGCGTGTCGCGCAGGCGCACGATCGCCTCGGTGCGCGCGACGCCCACCTTGAACTGCACGGTGAGGAGCGCCATGCCGGGCCGCGACACCGAGAAGACGTGGTCCACCCCGGTCATCTGCGCGAGCACCTGCTCGGCGGGAGTCGCGACGAGCGACTCGACGTCGCGCACCGAGGCGCCCGGGAACGGCACGAAGACGTTCGCCATCGTGACGTCGATCTGCGGCTCCTCCTCGCGCGGGGTGACGAGCACGGCGAAGACCCCGAGGAGGAGCGCGACGAGCGCCGCGAGCGGCGTGAGCTGCGAGTCCTGGAAGTAGCGCGCGATGCGCCCGGAGATGCCCACGCCGCCCATGTCAGTCGGGCGCGGAAGCGATCGCCGCGGGCGCCGCGGCCATGCCGGCGCGGATCGGATCGAGCGCGACGCGCTCGCCGGGCCTGAGGCCCGCGAGCACCTCGATGCCGCGTTCGTCGGAGACCGTGCCGAGCCGCACCTGGCGAAGCTGCGGGCGGCCGTCCTCGCCGATCACGTACACCGCGGTGAGCTCGCTGCGAT
>DATIZV010000027.1:0-4836 GCA_035516915.1 Usitatibacter sp.
GGCCTACAATCGGGCCACCATGGGAGCGAGGCCATGAGCGAAGTCGCCGCCGCCGAATCCGTCGCGAGCCGTCCCGGGGTGTTCACCCTGGTGATCCGGTCCAAGTCCGCGCTCTACGCGGCCTGGATCCCGCTGCTCAAGCACGGCGGAATCTTTCTGCCGAGCAACCGGTCCCATTCACTGGGCGAGGAAGTGCTCATCCTGCTCACGCTGCTCGACGACCCGAACAAGATCCCGCTGCAGGGCAACGTGGCGTGGATCAACCCGGCGCACAGCGCGGGCAATCGCCCCCAGGGAATCGGCGTGCAGCTTCACGATGGCGAGGTCGCGCGCGAGCTGCGCAAGAAGGTCGAGGGACTGCTCGCCGGCGCGCTGCAGTCGTCCCGCCCGACCCATACGATCTGAACCGCCGTCCGGCGCGGCCGGGCGCCTGCATCTCGATCAGGAGGACCGCCAGTGTTCTGGGAAAGACCGATCGAACATGCCCTTTCGAACCTGAAGAAGAACGTGCATGCGCCCGTGCGCCTGGTCCTTTGGGACGGCCGCGAGGTGGCGTTTTCCGACGAGCCCGAGGTGACGGTGCGATTGAAGGGCACGCGCGCCGCCACGGCGTTCATGAAGCCGAGCCTGCTCTCGCTCGCCGAGGCCTACATCGACGGCTACGCCGACGTCGAGGGCGACGTCAACGCCGCGATCCGCGGCGCCGAGGCGATCTCGCGCTCCGGTTCGAGGGCGTTCTTCGACGCGCTCCCCTCGGCGCGCCACACCAAGCGCGACGACCGCGAGGCGATCGGCTACCACTACGACGTCTCCAACGATTTCTACGCGCTGTGGCTCGACCCGCGCATGGTGTACTCCTGCGCGTACTTCAGGAACCAGGACGACACGCTCGAGCAGGCGCAGCTGCAGAAGCTCGATCACATCTGCACCAAGCTCATGCTCCGGCCGGGCGAGAAGTTCCTCGACATCGGCTGCGGCTGGGGCGCGCTCGTGATACGTGCCGCGCAGCAGTACGGCGTCGACGCGACCGGCATCACGCTCTCCGAGAACCAGTTTCGCCTCGCGAACGAGCGGATCCGCGCCGCCGGCCTGCAGGATCGCTGCCGCGTCCTGCTGCAGGACTATCGCGAGGCGCCGGGCGAGGAGGTGTACGACAAGATCGCGAGCGTCGGCATGTTCGAGCACGTGGGACTCAGGAACCTGCCCACGTACTTCGGCGTCGTGCGCCGGCTCCTCCGCGAGCGCGGGCTCTTCATGAACCACGGCATCACCTCGGCCGACGTGGACAACCGGGCCGTGGGCCTGGGCGCGGGCGAGTTCATCGGCCGCTACGTGTTCCCGCGCGGCGAGCTGCCCCACCTGCATCGGGCGATCCACGACATGAGCGCCGCCGACCTCGAGGTGCACGACGTCGAGTGCCTGCGGTCGCACTATGCCAGGACCTGCGGCCACTGGAGCGCCAACTTCGAGCGCGTGCTCGCGCAGGCGGTCGCGGCCTCGAACGAGCGCACCGCACGCATCTGGCGCCTGTACCTCGCGGGATGCGCGTACGGCTTCGAGCAGGGGTGGATGTCGATCCACCAGGTGCTCGCCTCGCGGCGCACGCGTCCCGGGGGCACGGCGCTGCCGCTCACCCGGGACTGGATCTACCGCAGCTAGCCGCTACTCGATCGAGGACACCCTCGGCCTCGGCACGACGTGGTAGTCGGCCGAGAGGATCCTCTGGTCGCTGTGGTCCACCGTGCAGCGGTAGTCGATGAGGCGCGCCTCGTGGCGGTCGTGGGCCCACGCCTCGCCCCGGATGCGCGAGCGGGTCGGGCTGCCGATGTATTCGCGCTCCGGCGCCGATTCGAAATCGATGTAGGCATCGGGCCTCGCGTTGCGGTCGAGGAAGCGGGCGCGCACGCGGTCCTGGCAGGCGCGCACCTCGTCGAACGTCGCGTTGTCCGCGATCACCGTCGCGTTGGGCGGCGGAGTGTTGCCGACCACGACGTCGGGCGGCACCGTGCTGCCGACGACCGTGCCCGGATTGCGCCACGCCATCACGAGGTCGTAGCTGTCGCCGCCGTCCTGCGGATCGACCACCGTCACCGCGCCCGTGTAGTCGTTGCGATCCCGCGGCGCGCGCACCTCCATCACCGTGCCGCGGCCGTGCTCCACGACGACGTGGAAATCGTCGACGGCGTGCGCGGGCAAGGGCTGCGTGCAGACGCTCCCCTGGTCGAAGCTGCGCTTGCCGGAGTCGGTCTCGACGGTGATCTCGTCGCCGCGCAGCTTCACGCGCGCGCGATCGTCCACCCAGACGTGCAAGCGGCACATGCCGTCGACCGCTGCGACGTTCCAGTCGGGCGCCTGCTGGATGCGATGCGCATCATCGCTTTCGACCCGGTACACGCGGTCCTCGGCATGCGCGGCGAACGTCGCGGCCGCGGCGAGCGCTCCCGCCACCGCCATCGGGATGAGCTTGCGATTCATGGTTACCTCCGCGAAGGGATCCGATCCCTCCCATTACGGCTGCGCCGGCGGCAAGCGACCATTGGCGCCGCTCCGAATCGGATGTGGGGCGTTTCCTACCCCCGGTAGAATGCGAGCCATGCTGGTCGATTCCCACTGCCACCTCGATTTCCCCGAGCTGCAGGCGAGGCTTCCCGAGGTGGTCGCGCGCATGGCCGAGAACGGCGTCACGCACGCGCTCACCATCGGCACCACGCTCGCGACGTTCCCCGACGTGCTCCGGGTGGCGCAGTCGCTTCCCAACGTCTGGTGCTCGGCCGGCGTGCATCCGGACGAGCGCCGCGACGAGCGCGAGCCGGCCGTCGACGAGCTGGTCCGGATGGCCCAGGACCCGAAGGTCGTGGCGATCGGGGAGACGGGCCTCGACTACTTCCGCGTCGAGGGCGACACGGGCTGGCAGCGCGAGCGCTTCCGCACGCACATCCGCGCCGCGCGCGAAGCCGGCAAGCCCCTCGTGATCCATACGCGCTCGGCCGCCGAGGACACGATCGCGATCCTGCGCGAGGAGCGCGCGCACGAGGTGGGCGGCGTCATGCACTGCTTCACCGAAAGCTGGGAGGTGGCCGAGGCCGCGATGGAGATGGGATTGCGCATCTCGTTCTCCGGGATCGTCACGTTCAAGAACGCGCGCGCGCTTCGCGACGTCGCCGTGCGCGTTCCCCTGGACCGAATGCTCGTCGAGACCGATTCCCCCTACCTCGCGCCCGTCCCCCACCGCGGCAAGACCAACGAGCCCGCCTACGTGCGCTACGTCGCCGAGGAGATTTCGCGCCTGCGCGGCATCGCGCTGGAAGAGGTCGGCCGGGCGACCACCGAGAACTTCTTCCGCCTCTTCCGCGACGCCCGGCCGGCGTGAATCCGTCGCGCATCCTCCTCGAGTGCCGGGCGGGCTTCGAGAAGGAGTGCGCGCAGGAGATCGTCTCGGTCGCCGGCGCGATGGGCGTCGAAGGCTTCGTGAAGGCGCGTCCCGACAGCGGCTTCGCGCTCTTCCACGCGCACCAGGACGAGATGGGCGAGGACCTCGCGCGGCACGTCGAGTTCCGCCGCCTCATCTTCGCGCGCCAGATGGTGCGCGTCGGCGATCTCCTCGCCGCGCTGCCGGAGTCCGACCGGGTGACGCCGATCGTCGCGGCGGCGCGCGCCATCGGCCGGCGCTTCCGCGCCCTGTGGATCGAGATGCCGGACACCAACGAGGGAAAGTCGCTCGCCTCGCTCACGCGCCCGCTCGCCGCGCACCTCGAGAAAGGGCTCGCGAAGGCGGGCATCGCGTTGGACGACGCGTCGGCGGCCGACCGGCTGCACGTGTTCTTCGTCGGCGGCCGCGCGTGCTACGTCGGCGCGGCCGCGCTCGCCAACAGCTCGCGCTGGCCGATGGGCATCGCTCGCCTGCGCATGCCCGCGGCCGCGCCCTCGCGCTCGACGCTCAAGCTCGCCGAGGCGCTGCTCGAATTCTTCGACGAGCGCGAGCGCGAGGAGCTCTTCGCCCCGGGGACCAGCGCCGTGGACCTCGGCGCCTCGCCCGGCGGCTGGACCTGGCAGCTCGTGCAGCGGCACATGCGGGTGATCGCGGTAGACCACGGCGCGATCGACCCCGCGCTCCTCGAGAGCGGGCAGGTGAAGCACCGGCGCGAGGACGGCTTCCACTTCCGGCCCGCGGAGCCGGTCGACTGGATGGTTTGCGACATGGTGGAAAGCCCGTCGCGAATCGCGCGGCTCGCCGCACGCTGGATCGCGCAGGGCTGGTGCCGCGGCGCGATCTTCAACCTCAAGCTCCCCATGAAGAAGCGCTGGGAGGAAGTGGAGCGCTGCCGCGGGCTCATCGACGAGGCGCTCGGCGGCGGCGGCTACTTCCTGCGCATGAAGCAGCTCTCCCACGACCGCGAGGAGATCACCGCGTATCTGGCGCGGCGCGCGGGCGGCCGATAGACTCGAAGGCTCGAATGGAGGATCGATTGAAGCGCATCGTCATCAGCGAATTCATGGACGCCCCCGCCGTGGCGCGGCTCGGCAAGCGATTCGACGTGGACTATCGCCCGGGGCTCGTGGACGATGCCGCGGCGCTCGCCGCCGCGGTTCCCTCGGCCGACGGATGGATCGTCCGCAATCGCACCCAGGTGCGGGGGGCGCTGCTCCAGGCCGCCGCACGCGTGCGCGTCATCGGCCGGCTCGGCGTGGGCCTCGACAACATCGACGTGCCCGCGTGCGACGCGCGCGGCATCCGTGTCATCCCGGCCTCGGGCGCGAACGCCGAGTCGGTCGCCGAGTACGTGATCGCGATGGCGCTCGCCCTGCTGCGCGGCGCGTACCTTTCGACGCCCGACG
>DATIZV010000028.1:0-19274 GCA_035516915.1 Usitatibacter sp.
CTGCGCCGTGGAAGCGCGTGCCCGGGAAGAGCTCGACGGACGCGCGCGAGGCGTCGGGCGCGCGGGGGCCGAAACCGTTTCCGGCGTAGCGGCGCCCGCGGTCGCCCGCGGCGTAGCGGCCCACCTCGCGCGCCGATTCGATGCGGTGGTTCATGTCCTGCGCGAGCTCGGCATAGCGGCCCGGGCCGAGCACGATGCAATCGCCGTTGAAGTCGGGCTGGGCGCAGAACTGCCAGCGGCCCGAGCGCACCACGATGCTCGAGATCTGGTCCTGGAAGCCGGCGCCCGCCAGGTTCGCGGCGTCGCGGCGCAGCGTGAGCTGCGCGCCGGCGAAGCGCGGCTGCTTGAACACGGTCGCCTCGGCGGCGGCGGCAGACGTCGCGACGGTTGCCGCCGACAGCGCCGCGAGGACCATCGACATGGCGAAGCTCGCTTTCATTTTCCCGTCCTCCTCACGCTTGGAGCGCGCGCTGCGGCGCTGGTTTCCGCGCCGTCCGTGGCGTTGCCGCTACACGAGCGTTAGGACGGATCCGGAATGCGCCGAATGGCTGCGGGGCGAGGCCGATCGCCTTTGCCAAGGACGTTCCGCATGCCGTAAACTGTATACGTTCCTGTATCCATTTCCGGCATGCAACTCGCGGTCCTTCCCGAGGATTTCCGTCGCCTGGAGCCGTTCCTGCCGAGGGGAATGGCGGGCGGCGACGCCGCGGCCCCGGTCGACCGCGCCGCGGGCTACCTCGCCCGCCTGGTCCTCTCGAACCGGGTCGTTCCGGGGCAGAAGATCCCGATGGACGAGATCGCCGAGCACATCGGCGCGAGCCGTACGCCGGTGCGCGAAGCGCTGCGCCTCCTCGAGACCGAAGGCCTGGTCGCCTCGCTGCCGAACCGCGGCTTCATCCTGCGCCGCCTCGAGGTGCAGGACATCACGCACCTCTACGAAGCGCGGCGCTGCATCGAGGCGTTCGCGACCAAGCAGGCGTTCGCGAAGCGCACGCGCACCTTCCTCGAGGAGCTTCGTGCGCTGCACCGCGTCTACCGGCAGCTCCTGCGCGGCGCGGGGGACCGGCGTCGGCTGGGGATGCTCGTGGACAAGGCCTTCCACGTCCGCATCGCGCGGCAGGCCGGCAACCCGCACCTCAGCGCCGCGCTCTCGAACATGTTCGACCGGCTGATCCTCACGCGCCCCATCGAGGACTTCCCGCTCGGACGCATGGCCGAGGCCGTCGCCGAGCACTCCGACCTGCTGGCGCAATTCCAGTCCGGCACCGCGCGCGCGGCCGGGGCGGCGATGGACCGCAACGTGGGCAACGGCTGCGCGGCCATCGTCGGCCACATGCGGTCGGAGACCGATTTCACCATTCCAGCTCGATGACAAGGAGGAGCGCAACATGAAGGCGATGATGAGGACGATCGCCGGGGTCCTGTTTGCCGCGGCGGCGGCCTCGGCGAGCGCGCAATATCCCGACCGGCCGATCACGTGGGTCGTGCCGTTCGCGCCCGGAGGCGCCACCGACACGCTCGCTCGCCAGTTCGCCGAGCGCATGACGCGCGGCACGAAGCAATCCATCGTGATCGAGAACGTTCCCGGCGCGGGCGGAACGATCGGCGCGGCGAAGGTCGCGCAATCGAAACCCGACGGATACACCTTCCTCGTCGGCCACGTCGGCTACATGGCCGCCGCTCCCAGCCTGTACAAGCACCTGGCGTACGACCCGGTCAGGGATTTCGAGGCCGCGATCCGGTTCCCCGATACGCCGATGGTCCTCGTGTGCGGCAAGCGCGTCCAGCAGCAGGACATCGGCTCGCTCATCCGATACGCGCGCGCGAACCCGGGGAAGCTCAACTTCGCGAACGCCGGCGTCGGATCCGCGGGTCACCTGGTGGCCGCGCTCTTCTCGAGCAAGGTGAAGGCCGACATCGTGCACGTGCCGTACAAGGGCAACGCGCCCGCGTACACCGACATCATGGGCGGCCGCATCGATTGCATGTTCGACCAGTCGAACACCGCGCTGCCGCAAGTCCGCGGCGGCAAGGTGCGCGCGTTCGCCGTCACGTCGCGCGAGCGGATTCCGCAGCTGCCCGAGGTGCCCACCCTCGCCGAGTCGGGCCTTCCCGGCTTCGAGGCGGCGACCTGGTACGGCATCTACGCGCCGCGCGGGACACCGAAGCAGGCGATCCACTGGATGGTCGCGCGACTCCACGACGCGATGCACGACCAGGCCTTCACCGCGCGAATGGTGGAACAGGGATACGTCCTGGTGCCCGCCTCCGAGCAGGGTCCGGCTGCGCTCGCCGCGCATACCCGCCGCGAGGTGGGGATCTGGAGGAAGGTCATCAAGGACGCCCGCATTCAGCCCAACTAGAGGGAACCGAGCTGGTCATGCCGAAATCGCTCTGCGAAGCCGACGTCGAGGCGTACCGACGCAACGGCTACCTGTTTCCGGTACGCGTGCTTTCTTCCACCGAAGCGGCCGAGCTGCGCGGCGCGCTCCAGCAACACGAATCCGCGACCGGGGAGCCGCTGCACGGCAAGTGGCGCGTCAAGAGCCACCTGCTCTTCACGTGGGCCGACCGGATCGTGCACCACCCCGCGGTCCTCGACGCCGTCGAGGACCTGATCGGCCCCGACATCCTTTGCTGGACCTCGAATTTCTTCATCAAGGAGGCGCACAGTCCCGGGTTCGTCTCGTGGCACCAGGACGCCGCGTACTGGGGCCTCGATCCCGAGGAGGTGGTGACCGCGTGGGTCGCGCTCAGCCCGAGCAACCTCGAGAGCGGATGCATGAAAGTCGTTCCGGGCTCGCACCTCGAGTCGCATATCCCGCACGTCGACACGTTCGCGCAGAACAACCTCCTCACGCGCGGGCAGGAGATCGCCGTCGAGGTGGACGAGTCCAGCGCGGTGAGCATGATGCTCCAGCCGGGCGAGATGTCGCTGCACCACATCCGGCTGGTGCACGGATCGCCGCCCAACCATTCGAGCGACCGGCGCATCGGGCTCGCGATTCGCTACCTGCCGGCGCACGTGCGCCAGACCAAGGGACGCGATTCCGCGATGCTCGTGCGGGGCGTGGATCGGCACGGGCACTTCGACCCGGAACCGCGGCCGAAGCGCGATCTCGGGGAAGCGGAGCGGCAGGCGCATGCCGACGCGGTCGGTCGCAAGGTGGCGGTGCTCTACCAGGGCACGGACAAGACGCAGTTGCCGGCCTGACGTGCGCTTCCAGGCTGCGGTCCTGCACGCGGTCGACCGCCCGCTCGTCGTCGAGGAGGTCGAGCTGCCGCAGCCCGGTCCGGGCGAGGTCCTGGTCCGCAACCGCGCGAGCGGCCTGTGCCACACGGACCTCGAGGTGATCGAGGGCCGCATGGGCTATCCGTTCCCGATCGTGCTCGGGCACGAAGGATCCGGGATCGTGGAAGCGGTCGGCGACGGCGTGACCCGCGTGCGCCCGGGCGATGCGGTGGTGGCGTCGTGGAACCCGCACTGCGGCCATTGCTTCTACTGCGAGCGCGACGAGCCGGTGCTCTGCGAGCCGTTCCGCAAGCACCAGCCCGCGGGGTTGATGCTCGATGGAAGCACGCGGCTTTCGTTGCGCGGCGGGCGACTGCATCACTTCGGCGTGGTCTCGTCGCACGCGCAGTTCTCGATGGTGCCGGAATCGGGCGCGATTGCGATTCCGCGCGAGATGCCGCTCGACCGGGCGTGCCTGCTCGGCTGCGGCGTGATGACGGGAGTCGGCGCCGTCGTGCGGCTCGCACGGCTCCCGCGCGGCAGCACCATGGCGGTGATCGGTTGCGGCGCGGTCGGGCTCAACGCGGTGCAGGGCGGCGTGATCGCCGGGGCCGAGCGCATCATCGCGATCGACCGCGACCCGGCGCGGCTCTCGCGGGCCGCACGCCTCGGGGCGACCGACATCCTCGAGGCGGCGGATGGCGTGGCCGCCGCAGTGCGCGATCTCACCGGCGGCCGCGGCGTCGACGCGGCCTTCGAGAGCGCCGGCGCGGAATCGGCCATGCAGCTCGCCCTGGAGATCGCGCGGCCGGGAGGGCGCGTCGTGATCCTCGGCAAGGTGCCGGTCGACCAGAGGGTCTCGTTCCGCTTCGGATCGCTCATGGGGGAAAAGCGCATCACCCGCTCGTCCTACGGCGGCGCGCGGCCGGCGCGCGATTTTCCGTGGCTCGCGCGCCTGTACCTGGAAGGCCGCCTGCGCCTCGACGAGCTGATCACGGCGCGCCTGCCGCTCGAGCGCATCAACGAGGGTTTCGACGCGATGCGCCGCGGCGAGGGCGTGCGCACGGTGATCGCGTTCGATTGATGCGCCACCCGCCGCTCGCGCCCGGCTGGATCGACCGCCCGCACCGGGAGAAGGCGATCGGCGAGCTGCCGCTGGAGGGCGGCGGCAAGCTCGACGACTGCCGCCTGGTCTGGGTCGAGCACGGCGAACGCAATCGCGCGGGCGACAACACCGTGCTCGCCTGCTGCGCCATCGGCAGCACGCACCACCGGCTGGATTTCCTGATCGGGCCGGGGCGCGCGCTCGACACGCGGCGCTTGCACGTGATCGTGGTCGATGCGCTCGGAAACGGGCTGTCCAGCTCCCCTTCGAACACCGCCTTCGCGCACGGCGAGGCGTTTCCGGCGATCGCGATCCGCGACATGGTCGAGAGCCAGCGGCGTCTGCTCGACATGCTCGGCATCGGGCGGCTGAGCGCGGTGGTCGGAGCTTCGATGGGCGGCATGCAGGCCCTGCAGTGGGCCGTGAGCCATCCCGGTCGCGTGGCGCGCGTCGTCGCCATGACCGCGATGGCGCGCACTTCGCGATGGTCGCAGCTCATGAACGAGCTTTCGCGGCGCGCGCTCTTCGAGGACGACGCGTGCACGGTTCCCCGCGAGCGCGCGGCCGCGATGCGCCTGTGGGCGCCGCTCACGCAGCTCGCCATCCCCTCGACGCCCGAGGCGGCCGCGCGCTTCCCGCGACAGATCGACCTGCTGGGCGAGATCCGCGCGCTCGAGGCGCACTTCGGGCGCCATGGCCCGGACCCGTTCGATTGGGCCTGCCAGACGCGTGCGTACGACGCGCACGATCTCGGAGCAACGCCGGGCTTCGACGCAGACCTGGACGCGGCCCTGGCGGCCATCGAGGCACGCACGCTCCTGCTCGCGCCGGGCCTCGACCTCTACAACCCGGCGCGCGCGTCGCACGAGATGGCGGCGCGGATCCGGGGCGCCCGCTTCGCGGAAATCCCGTCGCCGCGGGGACATCGCGCCGCGGGCGGCGGACACGCCGACGACGCCGCGTTCCTCAACCGGATCATCGCGGACTTCATCGGCGAATAGCAGCCCGCGAAGGGCTTCTGACCTACAGCTCCGCCGCAATCGCCCGCGCGATCGAGCGCGTGCCGTCGGATCCGCCCAGCTCCATGGGCATCACGCGGCGCAACGCCGCGGATCGCGTGCACCGGCCGTACGCCCGCGTAACCGACCGCGCGCGCGGCTCAGGACTGCAGCTTGCAGCTGCCGAAGTACTGCTCGCTCGAGGCGACCGGGTCGCCCAGGTTCCGAACGTTCGCCGCGGGAAACGTCCCGTCCTTCGCGGGCGAGGCGAAGATCGTGGTCATCTCGAACGTGGTCGAGCGCACGTCCATCACGATGAGCCCGAAGGACGAGCGAAACACCCGTGCCGGATCCACGCGGAGATCGACGAGCTCGTTCGCCGTGCCCGCGGCGACGTCGATCGAGTCGAACACGATGTACTTGTCGAGATTGACATCGACCGTATGCGGGTGACCGGCGACCCAGGTCGTGCGCGTCCCGGGGCCGAAGGTGCACCTCATCGAGTGCACCGTGGCGAGCTCGCCGGACAGGTCCTGCGCGCCTGCGGCGAGGGCCGCGCAACCGACGATCGATCCGAGCAGCCGCTTCATGCGATCCTCTCCTGCAACGAAACGGGCCCTTGGCATCCAAGGGCCCGGGTAATGGGGTGGACGATGGGACTCGAACCCACGACAACCGGAATCACAATCCGGGACTCTACCAGCTGAGCTACGTCCACCTTCGATCCTGTGGCGCGCCCGACAGGATTCGAACCTGTTACCCCCGGCTTAGAAGGCCGGTGCTCTATCCGGATGAGCTACGGGCGCCTTCTCTCGAATCCTTCGGGTCGGGGTGGAGGGATTCGAACCCCCGACATCTTGCTCCCAAAGCAAGTGCGCTACCAGACTGCGCTACACCCCGCTCGCACGTCGATGCGAACGGGGATTATATCGCCGCCCTCAGTGCTGCGCCGACTCGGCGGGAGCCGACGGAGGCGTTTCCTCCTTCTTCGGCGGCTCGAGCAGCGCCTTGCGCGAGAGGCGCACGCGGCCTTTGTCGTCGGCCTCGAGCACCTTCACCTTCACCACCTGCCCTTCCTTGAGATAGTCCGAGACCGCGTTCACGCGCTCGTGGGCGATCTGCGAGATGTGCAGCAGGCCGTCCTTGCCGGGCAGCAGCTGCACGATCGCGCCGAAGTCGAGGAGCCTGAGCACCGGGCCCTCGTACACCTTGCCCACCTCCACCTCCGCCGTGATCTGGCGGATGCGGTCCATCGCCGCCTGCCCCGCTTCCTGGGAAAGGCAGGCGATCGAGATGGTGCCGTCGTCCTCGATGTCGATCGTGGTGCCGGTCTCGCGGGTGAGCGCCTGGATGACGCTCCCGCCCTTGCCGATCACCTCGCGGATCTTGTCCGGGTTGATCTTCATCTTCATGACGCGCGGCGCGTAGGTCGAGAGGTCCTCGCGCGGGCCCGGCACCGCCTGCTTCATGATGCCGAGGATGTGCATGCGGCCTTCCTTCGCCTGGTCGAGCGCGACCTTCATGATCTCCTTGGTGATGCCGTTGATCTTGATGTCCATCTGCAGCGCCGTGACGCCGCGCTCCGTGCCGGCCACCTTGAAGTCCATGTCGCCCAGGTGGTCCTCGTCGCCGAGGATGTCGGTGAGCACCGCGAAGCGCGTGCCTTCCTTGATGAGGCCCATCGCGATGCCGGCGACGTGGCCTTTCAGCGGCACGCCCGCGTCCATCAGCGAGAGGCAGCCGCCGCACACGCTCGCCATCGAGGACGAGCCGTTCGACTCGGTGATCTCGGAGACCACGCGCAGGGTGTAGCCGAACTCCTCCTTCGAGGGGAGCACCGCGAGGAGCGCGCGCTTGGCGAGGCGCCCGTGGCCGATCTCGCGGCGCTTGGGCGAGCCCACGCGGCCGGTCTCGCCGGTGGAGAACGGCGGGAAGTTGTAATGCATCATGAAGCGCTCGGTGTACTCGCCCTGCAGCGCGTCGATGATCTGCTCGTCCTGGCCGGTGCCCAGCGTCGTCGTGACGATCGCCTGCGTCTCGCCGCGCGTGAAGAGCACGGAGCCGTGCACGCGCGGCAGCAGCGTCGGACGGATCGAGATCGGGCGCACGGTGCGCGTGTTGCGCCCGTCGATGCGCGCCTCGCCGTTGAGGATCTGGCCGCGGACGATCTTCGCCTCCATGTCGTGCAGGATGCCGCGCACGACGTTCGCGTCGGCCGGGGTCTCGGCGTTCGTCACCAGCTCGTCGAGTAGCTTCGCCTTGATCGAATCGAGCTTCTCGCTGCGCAGCGCCTTCGAGCGGGTGCGATACGCCTCGTTGATCCCGACTTCCGCGATCGCGCGGATGCGTTCGATGAGCGCCGTGTCGGGCTGCGGCGGCTCCCAGTCCCATTCGTCCTTGCCGCCCTCGTCGGCGAGCTCGTTGATCGCATTGATCGCGGCCTGCATCTGCTCGTGGCCGAAGACCACGGCGCCGAGCATCACGTCCTCGGGAAGCTCGTGCGCTTCCGATTCCACCATCAGCACGGCCTGCTCGGTGCCGGCGACGACGAGGTTCAGCTTCGAGGTCTCGAGCTCGGTCTTGGTCGGGTTGAGCACGTACTCGCCGTCGAGGTAACCCACGCGGCAAGCGCCGATCGGCCCCTCGAACGGAATCCCCGCAAGCGTCACGGCCGCGGAAGCACCGATCATCGCCGGGATGTCGGAATCGACTTCGGGATTGATCGAGAGCACCGTCGCGATCACCTGCACCTCGTTGTAGAAGCCGTCCGGGAAGAGCGGACGCAGCGGCCGGTCGATGAGGCGCGAGGTGAGGATCTCCTTCTCGGAGGGACGGCCTTCGCGCTTGAAGAAACCGCCGGGACTGCGGCCCGCCGCGTAGGTCTTCTCCTGGTAGTCGACGGTGAGGGGGAAGAAGTCCTGGCCGGGCTTCACGTCCCTGCGCCCCACGCAGGTGACGAGCACCACGGTGTCGTCCATGGTGACGAGGCACGCGCCGTCGGCCTGGCGCGCGATCTCGCCGGTTTCGAGCGTCACCTCGTGACGGCCGAACTGGAATGTCTTCTTGATCGATTTCATCGGGAATCCTTCAACGGTGGGCTGGTTCCCCGCTTTCGGCGGGGAGGACGGCGCCGGTCGGGCGCTGCAGCCGGGTGACGGGTCGCGCGGAAAGCAACAAACCCCGCAAGCGCCGTGGAGCGTTCGCGGGGTTTGCGTTCCTGTTGCGTCCCTTACTTGCGCAGGCCGAGGCGCTCGATGAGCGAGCGGTACGCCTCGACGTTGCGGCGCTTGAGGTAGTCGAGCAGGCTGCGGCGCTGGCTCACCATCTTGAGGAGCCCGCGACGCGAATGGAAATCCTTGACGTGCGACTTGAAGTGGTCGGCGAGCATGTTGATCCTCTCGGTGAGGAGCGCGACCTGGACCTCGGGCGAGCCGGTGTCCCCTTTCTTGCGCTGGTGCTCCGAAACGATGCGCGCCTTGTCTGCGGTGGTTACGGCCATGGAATTCTCCGAATGAAGCTGTCTCTGTCGTCTGTCTTCTCGAATGAACTGGTCATTTTAGCCGGTTTTCGCCCACTTGCTCAAGCAAATCAGGGGCATCCGGGTCGTTTCGAGCCATGAGCCGGAGCGGGGCGAGAATTCCTCCCGCCTGCGCGAG
The DNA here is from genome assembly GCA_035516915.1 of Usitatibacter sp. GTDB lineage: Bacteria > Pseudomonadota > Gammaproteobacteria > Burkholderiales > Usitatibacteraceae > Usitatibacter. The sequence goes on from DATIZV010000028.1 coordinate 8,992, forward strand.
GCCGACCCCCAGGAATCGCCCCGCCGCGTCGAAGACGCCGATCTCCTCGCCCTCGACGCCCGGCCCCGCCGCGATCGCCTGCCCGTGGCCGAAGCGCTTCGCCTCGGCGGGCGAGGCCTCGAGCCGGGCGAGCCCCGCGACCAGGACCTCGGGAGGCAGCAGCCGCAGGCGCGCCTTCTGCGGATTCGCCTCGATGCCAGGCAGCGTGGTGGCGTCTTCCACCCGCAAGGGTCCGACGGACGTGCGGCGCAGCCCCGTGAGGGAAGCCCCGCATCCGAGCGCGCGGCCGACGTCCATGGCGAGGGCGCGGATGTAGGTTCCCTTGGAGCATTCGACGGCGATGGAAAGGCTCGCGCCCTCGAGCGCGAGGCGGCGGATGGAATGGATCTCGATCTCGCGCGGCTTGCGCTCGACCTCCTCGCCGGCGCGCGCGTACTCGTAGAGGCGGCGCCCGTTCACGTGCAGCGCCGAGTGCATCGGAGGCGTCTGCCGCTGCCGGCCGAGGAAGGAAGCGAGCACCTCGTCGACGCGCGCGGGAGAAACCGCGGCCTCGCGCCGCGCCAGCACCTCGCCCTCGGGATCGCCGCTCATGGTCTCGAGGCCCAGGGCGAGCGTCGCGTCGTACGACTTGCGCGCATCGATCAGGAAGCGCGAGAACTTGGTCGCCTCGCCGAACACGAGCGGCAGGAGGCCGGTCGCGAAGGGATCGAGCGTGCCGGTGTGCCCACCCTTGCGCGCGCCGAGCAGGCGCTTCGCGCGGGCGAGCGCCTGCGTCGAGCTGTAGCCCGGCGGCTTGTCGAGCAGCAGCACGCCCTCGCAGGCGTCGAGGGCCGGCGCCACGAGGCGGCTCAGCTCGAGCGCTTGCCGCGAGGCTTGCGCGGGGGCGCGACCGGCTTCACCGCCTCGTCGATGAGGCGCGAGAGGCGCACGCCGCGCTCGACGGACTCGTCGTACGCGAAGGCGAGGTCGGGAACCGTGCGCGTGGTGAGCCGATGCGCGAGCTGCGTGCGCAGGAACCCCGCGGCCCGCTGCAGCCCCAGGCCCGCCTGCTCCGCATCGGAGGCGGCACCGAGCACGGTGAAGTACACCTTGGCGTGGGACTGGTCGCGCGAGAGCTCGACGCCCGTGATCGTCACCATGCCGACGCGCGGATCGCGCACCTCGAGGCGCACGAGCTCGGCGAGCTCGCGCTGGATCTGGTCGGCGATGCGCGCCTGGCGCGGGGCCGTCATGGCGCGCCTCAGGCGATCGTGCGCGCCACCTCGACCACCTCGAACACCTCGAGATGGTCACCGACCTGGACGTCGTTGTAGTTCTTGAGGCTCAGGCCGCATTCGAAGCCCGACTTCACCTCGCGCACGTCCTCCTTGAAGCGCTTGAGCGAATCGAGCTCGCCGGTGTGGATCACCACGCCGTCGCGGATGAGGCGCACCTGCGCGCCGCGCCGCACCAGGCCGTCGGTCACCATGCACCCGGCCACCGTGCCGACCTTGGAGATCTTGAACACGTTGCGCACCTCCACCGTGCCGAGGAGCGTTTCCTTGCGTTCCGGCGCGAGCATCCCGTTGATCGCCGCCTTCACGTCGTCCACGGCCTCGTAGATGATGTCGTAGTGGCGGATGTCCACGCCGGAGTGCTCGGCGAGCTTGCGCGCGGCCGCGTCCGCGCGCGTGTTGAAGCCGATGATCACCGCCTTCGAAGCGAGCGCGAGGTTCACGTCCGATTCCGTGATGCCGCCCACGCCGGTGTGCACGATGTTCACCTTCACCTCGTCCGTGGAGAGCTTGGTGAGCGCGGTGGACAGGCCCTCGTAGGAGCCCTGCACGTCGGCCTTGATGATGAGGGCGAGCGACTTCGTGCCTTCCTGGAGCTGGTCGAACACGTTCTCGAGCTTCGCGGCCTGCTGCTTGGCTAGCTTCACGTCGCGGAACTTGCCCTGGCGGAAGAGCGCGATCTCGCGCGCCTTGCGCTCGTCGGCGAGGACGACGACGTCGTCTCCCGCGCGCGCCACGTCCTGAAGGCCCTGGATCTCCACCGGGATCGACGGGCCGGCCTCGGCGACCGCCTTGCCGTTCTCGTCGGTCATCGCGCGCACGCGCCCGTAGACGGCGCCCGCGAGCACGACGTCGCCCTTCTTGAGCGTGCCCGATTTCACCAGCATCGTCGCAACCGGACCGCGGCCCTTGTCGAGGCGCGACTCGATCACGACGCCCTTGGCCGGAGCATGCACCGGAGCCTTGAGCTCGAGCACCTCCGACTGCAGCTGGATCGACTCGAGCAGCTTGTCGAGTCCCTGGCCGGTCTTCGCGGACACTTCCACGAATTGCGTCTCGCCGCCGAACTCCTCGGCGACCACCTCGTGCGAGAGGAGCTCGTTCTTCACGCGCTGCGGGTTCGCTTCCGGCTTGTCGATCTTGTTCACCGCGACCACGATCGGCACCTTGGCGGCCTTCGCGTGGTTGATCGCCTCGATCGTCTGCGGCATGACGCCGTCGTCGGCCGCCACCACCAGCACCACGATGTCGGTGATGAGGCTCCCGCGCGCGCGCATCGCCGTGAAGGCCTCGTGGCCCGGCGTGTCGAGGAAGGTGACGACGCCGCGCGGCGTCTCCACGTGGTAGGCGCCGATGTGCTGCGTGATGCCGCCCGCCTCGCCCACCGCCACCCGCGCCTTGCGGATCGCGTCGAGGAGCGAGGTCTTGCCGTGGTCGACGTGGCCCATCACGGTCACCACCGGCGGGCGCGTCTCCACGTGCGCTTCCTCGGCGGCCGCGGCTTCCACGAGAAACGCCTCGGGATCGTCGAGCTTCGCGGGCTTGGCGACGTGGCCCATCTCCTGCACCACGATCATCGCCGTGTCCTGGTCGAGCACCTGGTTGATGGTCGCCATGGTGCCCATCTTCATCATGACCTTGATCACCTCGGCCGCCTTCACGCTCATCTTGTGCGCGAGGTCGCCGACGGTGATCGTCTCGGGCACCGGCACATCGAGCACCTTCGGCTCGGCGGGCGCGGCGAAGGCGGTGCCGCCTTCCTCGTCGCCGCGATGGCGCGAGCCGGCGCGTGAGCGCCAGCCGTCGCGTCCGCCGGTGGTGTCGCCGCGCGTCTTCATCGCACGGCGGCGCGCCTGGTCGTCGACCCACGCGGAGGCGGGCTTCGCGGCGCGTTTCGCCGGCTTCTTCTCCGCCTTCTCGCCGGGCTTCACGGCCGGCTTGTGGAGCGTGCCCTCGGTCGCGCCGGCCGCGGGCGCCTGCGCGGCGGGGGCCTGCACCTCGGCCTTGGGAGCCTCGGCCTTCACCTCGACCAGCACCGGAGCCTCGGCCTCGGTGGCGGGCTCCTCGCCCTTCTTGCGCACGACGCGCTTCTTCTTCGGCGCCTCGGCCTCGGCCGGCGGCGCCTCGAGCGGCGCGGCCGCGGTTTCCTCTTCCTTCTTCTTCGCGCGCTTCGCCTTCGTTTCCGCTTCCGCGGCCTGGCGCGCCGCGAGCTCGGCCTGGCGCTTCGCCTCGGCCTCGCGCTTCTTCGCCTCCGCCTCGTCGATGACGGGCGCGGCGGGTGCGGCGGCCTTCACCGGCTCCGGCGCCGCCTCCGGCTTGTCCACCTTCACGAACGTGCGCTTCTTGCGCACCTCCACCTGGATGGTGCGCGCCTTGCCCGTGGCATCCGACTTCTTGATCTCGGTGGTCTGCTTGCGCGTGAGCGTGATCTTCTTCTTCTCTTCCTTGTTGCCGTGCATCTCGCGCAGGTAGTCGAGCAGGCGCGTCTTGTCCTGCTCGGTGATCGCGTCGTCACCGGCCTTCTTCTTCACGCCCGCGGCGCCGAGCTGCTCGAGCAATAGGGCGACGGGGAGCTTCAGCTCCTCGGCGAATTGGGTGACGTTCGACTTTGCCATGTGTTGACTATTCTCCTACGGACGCGGCTTTCACGCCTGCGCCTGTTCCTTGAACCACGGCTCGCGCGCCTTCATGATCAGCTTGTTGGCGCGCTCCGCGTCCATCCCGGTCATCTCGGTGAGCTCGTCGGTCGCGAGGTCGGCGAGCGCATCCATGGTGGTGATCCCCTTGGAGGCGAGGACGCGGGCGGTCTGGTTGTCCATGCCTTCCATGCCGAGCAGGTCCTCGGCCGCGTGCTCCACCGTCTCCTCGCTCTTGATCGCCTCGGTGAGGAGCGCGTTCCTCGCGCGGCGGCGAAGCTCGTTCACCGTCTCCTCGTCGAACGCCTCGATCTCGAGCATCTCGTTGATCGGCACGTACGCCACCTCGTCGAGCGAGGTGAACCCTTCCTGCACGAGGATCTCGGCCACCTCCTCGTCCACGTCGAGCTTGTCCATGAAGAGCGCCCGGACCACGGACGTCTCCTGCTCGCTCTTCTGCTCGCGCTCGTCGGTGGTCATGATGTTGAGCTGCCAGCCGGTGAGCTCGGAGGCGAGGCGCACGTTCTGGCCGCCCTTGCCGATCGCGAGCGCGAGCTGGTCCTCGTCCACCACCACGTCCATCGAGTGGTGCTCCTCGTCGACGACGATGGAGCTCACGTCGGCGGGCGCGAGCGCGTTGATGACGAACTGCGCCGGCTCCGGGGACCAGAGGATGATGTCGACGCGCTCGCCCGCGAGCTCCTGCGTGACCGCCTGAACGCGCGAGCCGCGCATGCCGACGCACGTTCCCACCGGATCGATGCGCGGGTCGTTCGACTTCACGGCGATCTTGGCGCGCAGGCCCGGGTCGCGGGCGGCCGCCTTGATCTCGAGGAGCCCCTCCTCGATCTCGGGCACCTCCAGCTCGAAGAGCTTCACGAGGAATTCCGGCGCCACGCGGGACAGGATGAGCTGCGGGCCGCGCGCCGCGCGGTCGATCTTGGCGATGTAGGCGCGCACCCGGTCGCCCACGCGCAGGTTCTCCTTCGCGATGAGCTGGTCGCGCGGCAGCAGCGCCTCGACCCGGCCGGACTCGACGATCAGGTTGCCGCGCTCGGCGCGCTTCACCGTCCCGGTGACCAGGGACTCGCCGCGCTCCAGGAAGTCGTTGAGGATCTGCTCGCGCTCCGCGTCGCGGATCTTCTGCAGGATCACCTGCTTGGCGGCCTGCGCGCCGATGCGCCCGAAGGTCTCGGGCTCGAGCGGCTCCTCGATCACGTCGCCGAGCTGCGCCTCGGGATTCTCGGCCACCGCATCGGTGATCGCGATCTGGTGCGCGGGCTCCTCGTGCTCCTCGTCGGGCACCACGGTCCAGCGGCGGAAGGCGCGGTACTCGCCCGACTCGCGGTCGATCTCGACGCGCACGTCGACCTCGTCCCTGAAGCGCTTCTTGGTCGCCGAGGCGAGCGCCATCTCGAGGGCGAGGAACACCGTGTCCTTCGCCACGCTTTTCTCGCGCGCCAGCGCGTCCACCAGAAGCAGGATGTCCCGACTCATGAAGCGATGTCCTCCAGGCCCTTCTAGACGTCCGGCACCAGCCGGGCGCGGTCAATGTCCCCGAATGCAATATGGTGCCGTTTCCCCTCGGATTCCAGCACCACGCGACCCTCTTCGACTCCCACGACCCGCCCCTCGAAGCGCCGGCGCCCTTCCACCGGGAGCTTGAGCTTCACCGTCGCGTCGCGCCCGGCGAAGCGGGCGAAATCCTCCAGCCGCTTGAGCGGGCGATCCAGCCCGGGCGAGGACACCTCGAGCCTCTCGTAGTCCACTCCTTCCACCGCGAAAAGCCGCGTGAGGTGGTTGCTCACGAGGGCGCAATCGTCCACGGTCACGCCGCGCGGCGAGTCGATGAAGACCCGCAGCAGCCCGGAGCGCGAGGACTCGAGGTCCACGAGCTCGTAGCCCAGGCCCTCGAGCGTCGCGCGCAGCCACTCCTCACGCTCCCGAACCGGCTTCACAAACAAAAAATGGGCGCAAGGCCCATCTCCAGAGGAAACCTGAGAATTCTAGCACGAAAGCCCTTTTTCCGGGAGTGGGAATGGAGGGCCGGCCCGGGAAACGAGGCCGAAATTGGGGCCGCCGGGGCGAAGCTGAATTCGGGGTGGCCCGCAGGCTGAAAACTCTTGTTGCAAAAATGCAACAACTGGAGATTTCCTTGTTGGATAAATCACTTGACCTCGCTATCATCCGCACGTTGTCGATGGCCTAGAAGGACTAGAAAACCAAGGCTCTCTCCCTTCCAAGTCCCTGATCTACGAACATTTCACAACACCACTGGGGGTCTCAAGAATGAATCCTAGAATGAAGAAGCTCTCCTTCGCCCTGGCCAAAGCCTTGGGCGTGGGACTGGCGGTGTCGGCCGCTACCGCGCCGGCATACGCACAGCAGGATCAGACGCAGACGGCGCAAGCCAAGGAGAAGATCGAAGTCACCGGCACGAGCATCAAGCGCGTGGAAGGTGAGACGGCGCTCCCGGTCACGGTGCTCTCGCGCGACGAGATCGAGAAATCCGGCGCCACGACTCCCATGGAGCTGCTGAACTACATCTCGGCGAACAACAGCCTGGGTGGCGTTGCTCTCACGAGCACGATCGGCGCGACCACGAACTCGGCACAGCTCGCCTCGCTGCGCGGCCTGCAGGGAGCCCACACGCTGGTGCTCATCAACGGCAAGCGCGTCAACGGATTCTCCGGCGAGACGCAGGGCGTCCAGGGCGTGAACCTCGCGATCATCCCGTTCAACGCGATCGAGCGCGTCGAGATCCTGAAGGACGGCGCCTCCGCGGTGTACGGCTCGGATGCGATCGCGGGCGTGATCAACTTCATCATGCGCTCCGACTACAAGGGCGCGGAGGCCTCCGCGTACTACGGAGCCCCGACCCGCAGCGGCGGCGGCGCGGAGGAGAAGTACGCGGCCTCCCTGGGCTTCGGCGACCTGAACAAGAACCGCTACAACGTGTTCTTCAACGCGTCCTACGACCACCAGAAGCCGCTCGACCAGAAGGACCGTAACTTCTCCAACAACTCGACCGACCGCTTCCTCGAGCAGCTGGGCGGCTTCGCCGGCTCGAGCAACACGTTCCCGGGCAACATCACGACGGGGCACATCGGCATCATCGGCTCCTCCGGCACCAACTGCGGCCCGAACCCGTACAACATCTACGTCCCCGATTTCGGCATCGGCTGCTCCTTCGATCCGGCGCAGCAGCCCGGCGTGGAGTCGATCCCCGAGGACAAGAACACGAACTTCTTCCTGCAGGGCAAGTTCCAGATCACGCCCACTTGGCAGGCCTACGCCCACGCGCTCTACGGCGAGGACAAGAACCGCTTCATCATCCAGGGCGCGCCGATCTCGAGCGTGTTCTCGTACGGACCGAACGGCGACATCCCGGCCACCATCACCTGGCTCCCGTCGAGCCCGTTCTACCCGCACGCCGCGGCCGCTGCCGCCGGTGTCGACGGCCAGCCGCTCAACGTGCGTTGGCGCACCACCCCGCTCGGCAACCGCGACACGACCGACACGAACACCGGCTCGCAGCTCGTGGGCGGCCTCACCGGCACGATCGCCGACCGCTGGGATACGGACGTTTCGTACTCGTACGCGCAGGGCAAGACGGTCGAGCACACCAACGGCGGCTTCTTCCTGTATTCGAAGCTGATCCCGATCCTCAACAGCGGCAACATCGACCTGAGCTCCTACAACCTCCCCGCCGACCAGCTCGCGTTGCTGCACCAGTCGGACTTCATCGGCGACGTGTTCACCGGCAAGTCGTCCACCGGCATGCTGAACGCGAAGGTATCCGGCGACCTGTTCAACATGCCGGCCGGCACCGCCGCGGGCGCGATCGGCATCGACTACCGCAAGGAGAAGCTGGACGAGACGCCGTCGGACGCGTACTTGAACGGCGACATCACCGGCTACGGCGGCAGCTCCGGCGCGATCCACGGCAGCCGGGACGTCAAGGCCGCCTACGGCGAGGTGAACCTGCCGCTGCTGAGCAGCCTCGAGCTCGACGCCGCGATCCGCACCGACGACTACAGCGACTTCGGGCGCACCAACAACCCGAAATTCAGCCTGCGCTTCCAGCCCAACCGCGACATGCTGTTCCGCACGTCGTACGGCAAGGGCTTCCTGGCGCCGTCGCTGTACCAGTTGGACCTGCCCAACATCTCCGGCGTCTCGCAGACGGGTCTCTCCGACCCGATCCGCTGCCCGGTGACGAACAACACCGGTATCGACTGCGTCACCCAGTTCGGCCTCACGTTCGGCGGCAACCACGCGCTGCAGCCCGAGACCTCGGAGCAGGCGACCTTCGGCGTCGTGCTCGAGCCCACGAACGCCTTCTCGGTGTCGGCCGACTACTTCAAGATCCGCCTGAACAACGAGATCACGAACGGCATCCCGGTGACGACGATCCTCGGCGACCTCGCGACGTACGGTTCCCTCGTGACGCGCGGGGCGCCCGATCCGGCCTTCCCGAACCTGCCGGGCCGCATCGTCTCGATCGACCAGACGTACCTGAACATCGGGGCCACGCACATCGAGGGCATCGACCTCGAGGCGCACTACAAGTGGCCGCAGATGCGCTACGGCCGGCTGCGCTTCGACATCTCGGGCACGTACTACACCCGCTACGACTTCCAGAACCTGGACAAGACGTACAGCGGCTTCGTCGGTACGGCGTTCGGCTCTGTCGTGGTGGGCGTGATCCCGCGCTGGAAGCACTACGCGACCCTCTCCTGGGACGCGGGCCCGTGGTCGACGACGGTGGCGAACACCTACCAGACCAGCTACACCGACTGGCAGACGGACTACAACGGCAACGAGCGCACGGTGGGCTCGATGAGCCTGTGGGACCTCCAGGAGCAGTACACGGGCATCAAGCACTGGACCCTCACGCTCGGCGTGAAGAACGTGCTCGACACCAACCCGCCGGCCACCAACCAGCAGAACACGTTCCAGGTGGGCTACGACCCGTCGTACTACGACGCCCGCGCGCGCTTCGTGTACGGCACGATCAAGTACGAGTTCCGCTGATCCGCGAGGCAATCGCAGCAAGGGAAAGGGGCCGCAAGGCCCCTTTTTCGTTGTGCGCTAGAATCGATCGATCGCGCATGAAAACCTACCTCGACCTCCTGCGCCACGTGCGCGAGAACGGCGCGCGCAAGGCCGACCGCACCGGCACCGGCACGCTTTCCGTCTTCGGCGCGCAGATGCGCTTCGACCTCGCGCAGGGCTTCCCGCTCCTCACCACCAAGAAGATCCACCTGAAGAGCGTGATCTACGAGCTGCTCTGGTTCCTGCAGGGCAGCACCAACGTGCGCTGGCTGCGGGAGCACGGCGTGACGATCTGGGACGAGTGGGCCGATGCGCAAGGCGAGCTGGGGCCGGTCTACGGCTACCAGTGGCGTTCCTGGCCGGCCCCGGACGGCCGGCACATCGACCAGGTGAAGGACGTGCTCGCGCAGATCCGCTCCAGTCCCGATTCGCGGCGGCTCATCGTCTCGGCGTGGAACGTCGCGGACATCCCGCGCATGGCGCTCGCGCCCTGCCACGCGATGTTCCAGTTCTACGTCGCCGACGGCCGCCTCTCTTGCCAGATGTACCAGAGGAGCGCCGACATGTTCCTCGGCGTGCCCTTCAACATCGCCTCCTATGCGCTGCTCACCATGATGGTGGCGCAGGTCACCGGCCTCGCCCCGGGCGAATTCGTGCACACGCTCGGCGACACGCACCTTTACTTGAATCACCTCGAGCAGGCCGACGAGCAGCTCTCGCGCGCGCCGCGCGCCCTGCCCGTGATGAAGCTCGACCCCGCCGTGAAGGACCTCTTCGCCTTCCGCTACGAGGACTTCGCGCTCGAGGGCTACGACCCGCATCCGGCGATCCGCGCGCCGATCGCGGTATGAGCGTGCGCCGCTCGCTCGTGGTCGCCATGGCGCGCAACGGCGTGATCGGCCTCGACAACCGGCTTCCCTGGCGGCTCCCCGACGACCTCAGGTACTTCAAGCAGGTCACGCTCGGCCATCCCGTCATCATGGGAAGGCGCACGTACCAGTCGATCGGCAAGCCCCTGCCGGGGCGCAAGAACATCGTCGTCACGCGCGACGCGGATTTCGAGGCGCCGGGATGCGTGGTCGTCCATTCGCTCGATGCGGCGTGGAAAGCGGCGCAAGGCGCGGAGGAGGCTTGCGTGATCGGCGGAACCTCGCTCTTCGAGGAGACGCTCCCCATGGCGGACGTGATCCACCTGACGGAGGTCGAGGCGGACGTCGTGGGCGACACCTACTTCCCGGCCTTCGATCGCGGCCTGTGGCGCGAGACCGAGGTCGCGCGCCATGCCGCCGACGAGCGCCACGCCTATCCCTTCCGC
>DATIZV010000029.1:0-2605 GCA_035516915.1 Usitatibacter sp.
GCCCGCGCGACCGCCACGCGCTGCTGCTCGCCGCCCGAGAGCTGGCGCGGATAGTGGCCGAGGCGCTCGCCGAGTCCGACGCGACCGAGCACGCTTCGGGCGCGCGCGACCGCGTCGGAGCCGCCGGTGAGCTCGAGGGGCAGCATCACGTTCTCGAGCGCGGTGAGCGCGGGCAGCAGCTGGAACGACTGGAACACGAAGCCCACCATGCGGCCGCGAAGGCGCGCGCGCCCGTCCTCGTCCAGCGCGAAGAGCTCCTCGCCGTCGATCCAGGCGCGGCCCGCGCTGGGAACGTCGAGCCCCGCGAGCAGTCCCAGCAGCGTGGACTTTCCCGATCCGGATGCGCCGAGGATCGCCACGGCCTCGCCGCCCTGCACCTCGAAGGTCGCGTCCTTCACGATGGTGAGCACGTGGTCGGGGGTGGCGACTTGTTTGGTGAGCGCCTCCGCCTTCACAATAGCCTTGGAATGTTCCAGCGTCTTCACTCCTTCGTTCGTCTCGCTGCCGCCGCGCTCGCGCTCGCGGGCTTCGCATCGCATGCGGCCGCGGCGCCCCGGACGCTCATGATCTTCGGCGACAGCCTTTCCGCGGCGTACAACCTGCCCGCCGAGCAAGGCTGGGTCCACATCCTGGGCGAGAGGATCGCGCAGGAGAAGCTTCCGTGGGTCGTGGTGAACGCGAGCATCTCCGGCGAGACTACCGCGGGAGGATTGCGGCGCATCGGCGAAGACCTGAAGCGCCACAAGCCCGCCGTCGTCGTGATCGAGCTGGGGGCCAACGATGCGCTGCGCGGCCAGCCGCTCGCCGGCATGCGCTCGAACATCGAGGGGATGATCCGCCTCGCCCGGCAGGCACGGGCCGAGCCCGTGCTCGTGGGACTCATGATTCCTCCGAATTATGGCATCGATTACGCGGCCCAGTTCCACGACATGTATGGGTCCATCGCCGCGAAAGACAAGGTCGTGCTGGTGCCGTTCCTGCTCGACGGTTTCGCCGACAAGCCCGAGCTCTTCCAGGCCGACGGGATGCATCCGGTCGCGCAGGCGCAGCCGCGCATCGCCGACAACGTCTGGACGCACCTCCAGCCCGTGCTTCGCGCGGCCCGGTGACCGAGCTTCCCTTCCATCGCGAAAGGCCCGAGGCCGCGGTGGCGACGCCGCTCTCGCTCGCCGAGCTCTCGGCCTTCGGCGCGATCCTCGACGCGCGCAGTCCGTCGGAGTACGCCGAGGATCACCTGCCCGGGGCAATCAACACGCCGGTCCTGGACGACGAGGAGCGCGCCGTCGTTGGCACCATCTACAAGCAACGCGGAGCATTCGAGGCCAAGCGCGTGGGCGCGCCTCTCGTGGCGAGGAACATCGCGCGCCACGTCGACGAGCGCTTCTCCGATCGGCCCCGCGACTGGCGCCCGCTGGTGTACTGCTGGCGCGGCGGCGGGCGATCCGGCTCCCTCGCCCACGTGCTTCGCCAGGTCGGATGGGATGCGATCCGCCTCGAAGGCGGCTACAAGGCATTCCGCCGCCAGGTGGTCGCGGACCTGGACGGCCTCGCCTCGCGCTTCCGCTATCGCGTGATCTGCGGCGCGACAGGTTCGGGCAAGAGCCGGCTCCTCGAAGCGCTCGACGCCAGCGGCGCGCAGGTGCTCGATCTCGAGCGGCTCGCGGCCCATCGCGGCTCGGTGCTGGGCGAGCTGCCCGATGCGCCGCAGCCGTCGCAGAAGTCGTTCGAGACCTCGATCTGGGCGGCGCTCTCCGCCTTCGACGCCGCGCGCACCGTGTTCGTGGAATCCGAGAGCAAGAAGGTGGGCGACCTGCGCGTGCCCGACGCGCTCATCGCGCGCATGCGCGATTCGGACTGCCTGAGGCTCGAGGCGTCGACCGCCACCCGCGTGAAGCTGCTCATGGAGGACTACGAGCACTTCGTGCGCGATCCGCAGGCGCTCGCCGCGAAGCTCGACCTCCTGCGAAGCCTGCACGGGGCCGAGCGCATCGACGCCTGGAAAGCGCTCCTGCAACGAGGCGACTGGGACGGGCTCGTGGCCGACCTGCTGGAGAGCCATTACGACCCCGCCTACCGCCGCTCGCTTTTCCGCAACTACCGCGACGCGCAGCATGCCGCGGCGCTCGTCGTGGGCGACATCTCGCCCGCCGGCTTTCTCGCGCTCGCCAGGCGCATCGCGCGCGATCACGGTTAGCCCATATCGGTTAAACTTGCCAGTAAAAATAACGCCCTAGCGGATCACTCCTACTTGTCCGAGCGCCCTGTCAAGATCGGGAAGTACGCCGTCCTTTCGGAACTCGGCCAGGGCGCGTCCGCCGACGTCTATCTCGGCGAGGACCCGTTCAACGACCGCAAGGTCGCCATCAAGGTCCACAAGCACGACGCGGAGCTCTCCGAAGAGGAGGCCAAGCGCTTCGAGAAGCTCTTCCTGAACGAAGCTTCGCTCGCCGGCAAGCTGAACCACCCGAACATCGTGGGCGTGTACGACGCGGTCGTGGACGGCGACACGCGCTACATCGTGATGGAGTACGTGCCGGGCGGCTCGCTCAAGAAGTTCTGCTCGGAGACGAACCTGCTGCCGGTGCGCCAGGCGGTCCTGGTGGTC
>DATIZV010000030.1:0-20334 GCA_035516915.1 Usitatibacter sp.
CCGGCGAACTGGAGCTGGTTCGCGAACTGCACGATCAGAATTCCGTGCTTGCTCACGAGTCCCATCAGCGTGACCAGGCCGACCTGCGTGTAGATGTTGAGCGTGGCGAGTCCCAGGTTGATGAATATGAGCGCCCCGAAGAGCGCCATCGGCACCGATACGAGGATCACCACGGGGTCGCGGAAGCTCTCGTACTGCGCCGAGAGCGCCAGGAACACGATGATGACCGCGAAGAGCAGCGTCACGACGAAGCCGCCCGATTCCTGGACGTACTGGCGCGACGGCCCCGAGTAGTCCACCTGGTAGCCGGTGGGTGCCACCTGGTAGACCGTGTTGCGCATGAAGTCGAGCACCTCCTTCTGCGAGAGCGACGGCCCGTACACGCCGAAGATCGTGCCGGAGTTGAGCTGCTGGAAGTGGTTGATCCCTTCCGGCACGGTCACCGTCTTGAGCGAGGCCACCGTCGAAGCGGGCACCAGCGAGCCGTCCGGGGTGCGCAGGTAGTAATCGAGCACCTGCGAGGGGTTGAGCCGGTCGACCTGCAGCACCTGCGGGATCACCTTGTACGAGCGCCCCGAGATCGAGAAGTAGTTCACGTAGCCGCCGCCCAGCGCCGCCGAGAGCGAGGCGCCGAAGTCCTGCTCGGTGAGGCCGAGCGAGGCGAGCATGTCGTGGTTGACCTCGACCACGGTCTGCGGCTTGTCGTACTTGAGGTCCGTGTCCACGAAGAAGAACATCCCGCTCGCGCGCGCCTTCTGGAGCACGGCCTGCACCACGTCGTTCAGGCGCTCGAAGGACTCGGTCGTCTTGATCACGATCTGCATCGGCAGGCCGCGCGATCCGGGCAGCGACGGGAACTGGAACGCCGCCACCGTGGCCCCGGCGATGGTGCCCCACTTCTTCTGCAGCTCCTGCTGGATCTGCGTCGCGCTGCGCGTGCGCTCGTTCCAGGGCTTGAAGAGCACGCCGCCGAAGCCCTGGTTCACTACCGGCACGCCGGTGATCTGGAACATCTGGTCGTACTCCGGGATGCTCCTCGCGGTGTCGAAGACCTGCTTCGCGTACGTGTTCATCTGCTGCGGCGTGGCGTTCGGCGGTCCCAGGATCTGGTTCAGCACGATCCCCTGGTCCTCCTGCGGCGAGAGCTCCGACTTCGAGGTCATGAAGAGGTAGACCGTGCCGCCGAGCAGCATGAGGCCCATCACCACGATCACGATCCAGGTGTCGAGCAGGCTGTGCAGCAGCCGGCCGTAGCCGTTGCGCACCCGGCCGAACACGCGGTCGATGAGCCGCACGAAGCGCCCGCTCTCCTGCTCGGAGCGGAAGATGCGCGAGGTCATCATCGGCGAGAGCGTGAGCGCGATGATCGCCGAGATCGTGACCGCGGCGGCGACCGTGAAGGCGAACTCGGTGAAGAGCGCGCCGGTGAGGCCGCCCTGGAAGCCGATCGGGGCGTACACGGCGATCAGCACCACCGTCATCGCGATGATCGGCCCGCCGAGCTCGCGCGCGGCGATGAGGGCCGCCTCGAGCGGCGGCCGGCCTTCCTCCTTCATGTGGCGGTCGACGTTCTCCACCACGATGATCGCGTCGTCCACGACCAGGCCGATCGCGAGCACCAGCGCGAGCAGCGTGAGCAGGTTGATGGAGTAACCGAGCGCCAGCATGATGGCGAAGGCGCCCACCAGCGACAGCGGCATCGCGACCAGCGGGATCGCCACCGCCCGGAAGCTGCCGAGGAAGAGGTAGATCACCACGCTCACGATGAGCAGCGCCTCGACCAGCGTCTTCACCACCTCGTTGATCGAGCTGCGCACGAACTTGGTGCCGTCGTAGACGATCTCGCCGGTGATGCCGTTGGGCATCTGCGCCTTGATCTCGGGGAACGCGTCCTCCACGCGCTTCGCCACGTCGAGCACGTTGGCGTCCGGCGCCACCTTGATCCCGATGAACACGGAGTTGCGCCCGCCGAAGGCCGTGGTGAAGTCGTAGCTCTCCGCCCCCAGGTCGACGGTCGCGACGTCCTTCAGGCGCACGATCGCCCCGTTCATCTGCCGCACCACGAGGTTCTTGAACTCGTCGACGGAGTGCAGGCTCGTGCCGGCGGTGAGCTCCGTGCTCACCATCTGGCCCTTGGTCTCGCCCAGCGCCGCGAGGTAGTTGTTGCTGGCGAGCGCGTTGTGGACGTCGCTCGCCGTGACGCCGAACGCCGCCATGCGCTTCGGGTCCAGCCACGCGCGCAGCGCGAATTGCCGCGCGCCGAGGATCTCCGCCGTCTGCACGCCCTCGATCGAGTCGAGCTTGGGCTTCACGACGCGGGCGAGGTAGTCGGTCACGTTGTTGTTGGCGACCACGTCGCTGAAGAAGCCCATGTACATCGCGTCGATCGTCTCGCCCACCTGCACGGTGAGCACCGGCTGCTGGGCATCGGGGGGGAGCTGGTTGCGCACCGAGGCGACCTGGGTGTTGATCTCGGTGAGCGCCTTGTTCGCGTCGTAGTTGAGCCTCAGCGTCGCCTGGATGGTCGACACGCCGAGCGAGCTCGTCGAGGAGAGGTAGTCGATGCCCTGCGCCTGCGCGATCGCCTGCTCGAGCGGCTGCGTGATGAAGCCCGCCACGGTGCTCGCGTCGGCGCCGTAGTAGGTCGTGGTCACGGTGACCACTGCGTTCTGCGTCTTCGGATACTGGCGCACCACGAGGCTGGTGACCGCGCGCAGGCCGAGCACGAAGATCAGCAGGCTCACCGTCACCGCCAGCACGGGCTTGCGGATGAAGAGGTCGGTGAACTTCATGTGCCGGGCCCCGTCATTGTTCCTGCGGCGTGGGGTTCGGGTTGTTCGCCGGCACCACCCGGTTGTCGATCACGATCGGCGAGCCGTTCTTGAGCTTCACCTGCCCGCTCGTCACGACCTCGGCGCCCGGCTCCACGCCCTTCAAGATCGCCACCTGGTCGCCGCGCGTGGGCCCGGTCGTCACGAAGACCTGGCTCGCGACGAGCACGGCATTGCCCTGGGCGTCCTTGCGCCCCGAGTCCTTGACGACGAACGCCGTGCTGCCGTACGGGTTGTAGGTGATCGCGGTCTGCGGCAGCGTGAGGTAGCGCTGCTCCTCGCCCGCGGCGAGCTCGACCGTCGCGAACATGCCCGGCAGCAGCAGCCGCTTCGGGTTGCGGATCGTGGCCTCCACCTGCACGTTGCGCGTCGACGGGTCCACCTTCGGATTGATGGCGTTCACCTTGCCCTCGAAGGCGACGCCGGGGAAGGCATCGGCGGCGAGCGTCACGTTGCGCCCGACCGCCACCAGCGGCAGCCGGTCCTGCGGCACCGTGAAGTCGACGTAGATCGGGTCGATCGTCTGCAGCGTCACCAGCTTGTCGCCCGCGTTGAGGTACTGCCCGGGGTTCACGGTCGAGATGCCGAGCCGGCCCGCGAAGGGCGCGCGGATGGTCTTCTTGTTCACGAGCGCCGCCTGCTGGTCGACCTGCGCGCGCTTGCTCTTCAGGTCGCCCGCGTCGGTGTCGACCTGCGCCTGGCTGATCACCTCGGCCTCGAGCTGCGCCTTGTCGCGCTCGTACACCGTCTGCGCGAGGTCGGCCGCGGCCTGCAGCGAGCGCAGCTGCGCGAGGTCCGCGCTGGCGTCGAGCTGCGCCAGCACCTGCCCCGCGCCGACGTCCTCGCCGGAGCTGAAGTCGATCTTCTGCACGATGCCGACCACTTCGGTGGCGACGTCCACGCCGCGCACCGCGCGCAGCGTCCCGACGGCCGAGATCTTCGGCTGCCACTCCTGGTAGGCGGCCTTCATCGCCGTGACGGTGGAGGTCGGGACGGGCGCGCCCGCCATGTACTTGCGGATCATGATGCCCTTGAAGACGTTGAAGCCCACCAGCAGCCCCAGCAGCACGCCCACCGCCACGATCATGATCACCATGCGTTTCTTCATCGCCATCCCTCAGTCGTGGCCTTCGCGCCAGCCGCCGCCCAGCGCCTGGAAGAGCGCCGCCGTGTCCGCGTAGCGCGACGCGCGCGCGACCACCAGGAGCAAGCGCGCCGCGAAGTACTGGCGCTGCGCATCGAGCAGCGCGATGTAGCTGGTGCCCCCGAGGCGGTATTGCGTGCGCGTGAGCTCGACCCGGTCGCGCGCGAGCGCCTCGGCCTGCGTCTGCGCCTGGACCGCGCGCGCGTCGGTCTCGAGGGCGCGCAGCGCGTCGGCGACGTTGCGGAACGCCTCAAGCACCGTCTCGCGGTATTGCGCCTGCGCGGCGTCGTACGCGGCGACCGCGGCGCGCCGTTCGGCCCGCAGCTCTCCGCCGTGGAAGATGGGCTGCGCCAGGCTCGCGCCGATGCCCCATACGGTCTGGCCGCCGAAGAGATCGTGCGCGTGGGTCGACTGCGAGCCGAAGTTGCCGTCGAGCGTGACGTGCGGGTAGAGCGCGGCGGTCGCCACGCCGATCTGCGCGCTCGCCTGGTGCAGGAGCGCCTCCGCGGCCTGGATGTCGGGCCGCTGGCGCACCAGGTCCGAGGAGACGCTCACGGGAATCTGCTCGGGCAGTTGCAGCGAGTCGAGCTCGAAGGCGGGGAGCGCCGCTTCCTCGGGCGTGCGCCCGGTGAGCGCGGCGAGGGCGTGGCGCGTCGCCGCGAGCTGGTTCTCGAGCGGCGGCAGCGTCGCTTCGGTCTGCGCCGCCTGTGCGCGTTGCGAGATGAGCTCGAGGCGCCCCACGCCGCCCAGCTCGTATTGGCGCGCCACGCGGCTCACCTCGTCCTCTTCCGCCTTGAGCATGTCGCGCGAGGCCTGGATCTGCGCGCGCAGCGACGCCTCGCGAATCGCCGTCGTGACGATGTTCGCGGTGAGCGCGAGATGCGCCGCGTCGAGCTGGTAACGCTGGTAGTCGACCTGCGCCCGCAGGCCCTCCAGCGCCCGGCGGCTGCCGCCGAAGAAATCGAGCCCGTACGAGACGTTCACCGAGGCGCCGTAAAGGCTGAAGAGGCTCACGCCCTGGCCGCCGAAGGCCGCGTTGGAGATCTTCTCGCGCTGCGCGGAGAGGTTCGCGTCGACTGCGGGATAGGCGAGCGCACCGAACTCCGCCGCGAGGTTTTCCCGCGCCTGCTGGAGCGTGGCGCGCGCCGCCGCGAGCGAGGGGCTCTCGGCGATGCCTTGCCGGATCAGGCGATCGAGCGGCTCGGAGCGATACAGCGCCCACCATTGCTCGGGCAGCGCGGCCCCGGCGACGAAATGCTGCGCCGCGCCGCCCGCGCCGGGCGACGATGCGGTCTGCGCCGGCAAGGGCGATTCCGTGTAGCGCGAGGCCTTCGGCGCCTCGGGCGCGTGGAAATCGGGACCGACCACGCAACCGCCGAGGCTCGCGGCCGCGAGCACGATCATCGCGCCGTGCGTCGGGTCGATGCGCATCCGCAGCATGAAATTGGAAAGGTCCCCTTTGGCGTGATTTGCATGTCGGCGGCGCGGAAATTCCTGGCCCCCGGCGAGCCCAGTCTACTACTCCTTCGGGAAGCCTTGACGCCGGCTACGCTGATTCCGTGTGCATGGCGGGGCGGCGAGCCGGCGCGATGACTGACAACTTCGTCGGATCGCCTCCTACATACTCGCCCCGCGCCCTATGGCACGTTTGCGGACATACCTCCACAACGCCGGTCCGCGAGCCGCTACATGCGACGTGTACTTTTCTTGCTGCTCACCGCGCTGCTGGTTTCGTGCGGCGGCGGCGGTGGCTCGACGACCACCGTTTCTTCTGGCACGGGCGGCGGCGGCGGAAGCGGAAACAGCGGCGGCGGCGGAGGCGGGGGTGGCGTCACCTCTCCCTCGCCCCCGACCGCCGGCATGCGCGTCGAGGAATCCGATCCCGCGGTCACCTTCACCGGAACGTGGACGAAGAGCGATTCGAGCTGGGGATGGAGCGGCGGCTCGGCGATGCAGGCCACGATGGCCGGCGCGACGGCCTCGATCACCTTCGTCGGCACTTCCATACGATGGATCGGCGCGCGCGGCCGGGGCATGGGAATCGCGCAGATCAGCGTCGATTCGGGCCTCGTCCGGCAAGTGGACCTCTTCGCGCGCCCGAGCGACGAGGTGCACACGCCGATCTATACCGTCTACGGCCTGAGCCCCGGCCAGCACACGCTCACGATCACCGTGACCGGCGAGCAGAACAGCCAGGCCGAGGGCAACGTGGTGGTCGTCGACGCCTTCGACATCCAGCCCGATTTCACCGTCTCGCATTGGCAGGACACGAACCCCGACCTGCAATACAGCGCGGGCTGGACCAAGTCGAGCCAGGATGATCCCTGGAGCGGCAGCGGCGTCTCGAACCTGCCCGAGCTGCCGGTCACCGCGCACGAGACGCAGGCGGCGGGACAGACCATGACGGTGCCCTTCCGCGGAACCGCGATCAGCTGGATCGGCTATCGCGGCCCCGACGCCGGCATCGCCAACGTCACCATCGACGGCGGCTCGCCGACGCAGGTCGACATGTACGCACCGTCCCCGACCTACCAGCCGATCGTGTTCACCAAGACGGGGCTCGCCGATGCGACCCACACGTTGACGATCACGGCGACCGGCCAGAAGGATGCCGCCTCGAGCGCCGCGCGCGTCGTCGTCGACGCGCTCGACGTGATGACGCCCGGCCGGCGCTACGAGGACTACGATCCGTCGATCACGTACACCGGCTCGTGGACGCATGACAACAATGCGCGCGTGTGGAGCGAGGGCGTGACGTCCACCTCGAGCCAGACCGGCGCAACCGCCACCTTCAGCTTCACCGGGACCTCGGTGAGCTGGATCGGCTGCGAGAAGGACAGCGCCGCCGGAGTCGCGGACATCTATCTCGACGGCGCCTTCGTGAAGGAGCAGAAGCTCTACCAGGCCTATCCCACCGAGGGCTACCAGATGACGATCTTCCGCCAGGACGGGCTCGCCAACGGTCCCCACACGCTGATGATCAAGGTCGTCAACATCGACGGCTCGTACGTCGTGGTGGACGCTTTCGACGTCCACCCGGGCTGACCGAGCCGCGCGCCGTCACTCGCACGTCGCCCGCAGCTTCGCCGGATCCGCGTCTCCCCGCGCGCCGAACTCGGGCCCCGCCAGCGCGCGCACCTCGCACTCGACGTTCCATTCGTCGCCGTGCACCTCGAGGAAGCGCCGGGTGAGCTCGATCGCCTCGGCCATGGACGCGGCTTCGAGGACGGCATAGCCGCCGACCACTTCCTTGGTCTCGGTGAAGGGACCGTCGGTGCGGGAAATCTTTCCGTGGTTCGAGCGCAGCCGCACGCCCTGGGAAGTGGGGGTGAGCCCCGCGGTGCTGACGAGCTTCCCGCTGCGGGTCATCTCCTCCATGAGCTTGCCCATCTCGCGCATGAGCCGCTCGCTGGGACGCTGGCCGCCGCTCTCGTCGATGCGCACCATCGAAAGGAATCGCATGTTCGTCTCCTTGGGTTGGGGGGGTCGTATCCAATGGTCGAACGGGAAGCCCGCGATTCGACAGCTTGCCGCGCCCCGGGAGCGCCGATCTCGACGCATGGATCCCGATGAGACCGGGCGGCTCGCGGGATATTCCGTGGCTTCGGCGGCGAATTCTCCGTAGCGCTTCCCGCGCGATCCGGCGGATGGTGAGGCCCGGATTGCGCCGTGGTAGCATCGGCGCGCGGTCGATCGCATGAAGGGAGGGCTTCATGTCCAGACGCCGGGGAGTGCGGATCCTTCTGGGCGGGCTCGCGTCGTTCGTCGCGGCTGCGGCCTTCGCCCAGACGGGCTCGTTCACGGGCTCGTGGAGCGGCTCGATCAATTTCAGCAGCTCGATCTCCTGCAGCGCGAACGGCATGACGGAGCCGACCATCACGTGCTCGGGCTCCATGCCCTGGAACGGCAGCGTCGATTCGCAGGGCTTCGTCTCGTACCTCGTCGGGACCGGCTCGATATCGTGCGGCGGCTCCCCTTCGTCGAGCGGCTTCGAGGGCACCGGGGGCACGAACCTCGCCCAGCTTCCGCCGGGCGGCGTCCTGTCGTTTCCGGCCTACAGCAGCACGACGATGGACGCGAGCGGCGGCAGCTCCACCTTCAGCTGTCCCGCGTGGAACATGACGTTCACCTCGCCGCCGTTGAACGTGAACGGCACGGAGAGCTGCACGGCGGTCACGACCGATCCGAACGGCGGCTGCACCATCAACGAGCAGCTCGTCTTCGCCGGCGGCGGATCCACCTCGTCGACCACGCCGCCGCCGTTCCCCATGACGGTGTCGAGCAACATCACCTCGACCACGGCGAGCGCGACCGCGATGGTGCAACCGCCCTCGCAGCTGGTGGGCTCGGTGGCGAGCGTCTTCGTCTTCGCGCACGCTCCGCAGAGCATGGTCGACGGATCGAAGCGCGCGTCGGGACCCATCCGTCGGCTGGACGGCACGGCGCCCGATCCGTGCGTGCTCGCGCAGCTCGGCTCGAACGGCCAGCTCGTGGGCGCCAATGCAGCGTCGCTCCAGGCCTATACGACCGGCGTGCAATCGGCGGCGAGCCAGTCGGTGACGATCCTCAACAACGTCGCCACCCCCAACGTGGCGGGCGCATCGTTCTACGTGGGCTACGGCACCAGCTCGAGCTCCATGATCTCGAGCGGAACCTACGAGGGCGCGGTGAGCGTGAACGGCAGCTCGTCGTGCTCGGCGGCGCTCCTCACCGGCGCGGCTCCGCAGTCTCCCGCGGCGCTCTCGGGCCTCTGGTGGAACGCGGCCGAATCGGGCTGGGGCGTGAGCTTCACGCAGCGGCGCAACATCCTCTTCGTCGCGTGGTACACGTACGACGGCTCGGGCAACCCGAAGTGGTACGTGGCCTCCGACTGCGAGATGCCCTCCGGCGTGACCGGGACGAGCGGCACCTGCAACGGCGCGCTCTACGAGGTGAGCGGCCCGACCTTCTTCGGCACCGCTTTCGATTCCTCGCTGGTGCACGCGTCGACCGCCGGCTCGATCTCGGTCGCCTTCCAGGACGCGAACGACGGCACGATGACGTATACGGCGGATGGGCAGAGCCGCACGGTCGCGGTGACGCGCCAGCCCATCACGAGCGGCACGACGCCGCCCGCGGTGGACTACACCGACCTCTGGTACAACCCGAGCGAGTCGGGCTGGGGGCTCTCCATCACGCAGCAATACGGCGTGATGTTCCTCGCCTGGTACGTGTACGACTCGAACGGCAATCCGATGTGGTACGTCGCCCCCGATTGCGTGGTGGTGGGAAGCGGCTGCTCGGGATCGCTGTACCGCACGACGGGGCCCGCCCTCGGGCCGACGTTCAATCCCGCGGTCGTGCAGGCCTTCGCCGCGGGCACGGTGAGCCTCACCTTCAGCGACGCGAACGACGGCACGTTGAGCTACACCGTCAACGGCGTGAGCGGCACCAAGACCATCACGCGTCAGACGTTCTGAGCGAGCCTCGAAGCCGCGATCCCCATTGCGCGCCGGCGGCGACCTGGGCCGTCGCGGCGTTCATGCGGTTGAAGAGGTTGGTGAGCGAGATCCACGTGACCAGGGCGGCGAGCGCCTTCTACCGATGACGAACCGCCGGGAGGAACGTGACGAATGGGCCAAGCGGATCACCTCGCCGAAAAGGGCCGCCGAAAGGCCGCTCCCCGCGCTGACTCCTGGCGGGAGCCCTTGTACGCCGCCTCGAGCGCCGCGATGTCGAGCTTCTTCATCTCCAGCAACGCGGCGAACGCACGCTCGCTCGCCTTCGACTTCGGATCCTTCAGCATCTTCGCCATCCCGATCGGGCTCACCTGCCACGAGAGCCCGAACCTGTCCTTGAGCCACCCGCACTGCCGCGCGCGCTCGTCGCCGCCCTCGGAGAGCTTCTCCCAGTAGTAATCGATCTCGGCCTGCGTGCGGCACAGCACCTGCATCGACACCGCCTCGTTGAACTTGAAGAGCGGTCCGCCGTTGAGCGCGGTGAACGCCAGCCCGTTCAGCACGAACTCGACCGTCATCACCGATCCGGGCGCCCGGCCGTGCACGTCCTGGCCGACCGCGGGATAGCGGGTGATGGCGACGATCTTTCCTTTCGGGAACACGGAAACGTAGAACCGCGCGGCCTCCTCGGCCTGGTCGTCGAACCACAGGCACGGCGAGAGGGTTTGCACGGCGGCTGCGGGACGGGCCGCTTTCCTGCGTGCGGGGGCTTTCTGCTTGCGTCGGGCGGCCATGGAGCTCTCCTCGGTGGGTTCCTGCATGGAAGTCGAACGGCGGCGCCGGATTTCGACACGCGGCGCGTTGGGTGCAAAATCCCGATATTCTCCCGAACGAAGGAACGCGCATGGTACTGCTCATCCTCGGATTGGCGCTCTTCCTCGGCTTGCATTCGGTCCGGGTGTTCGCCGAAGGGTGGCGCGGCGCCACCATCGCGCGAATCGGCGAGAAGCGATGGAAGGGCATCTACTCGCTGGTTTCCATCGTCGGCTTCGTCCTGCTCGTGTGGGGCTTCATCCGGGCGCGCGGCGCGATGGAGCTCTGGGATCCGCCGGCCTTCATGCGCTACGTGACGGCGGTGCTGATGCTGCCGGTGTTCGTGATCTTCGTCGCGGCGCGCGTCCCGCGCAACGCGATCAAGGCGCGGCTCCACCACCCGCAGGTCCTCGCGGTGAAGCTCTGGGCCTTCGCGCACCTCCTGTCCAATGGAAGCCTCGCGGACGTGATCCTCTTCGGCAGCTTCCTCGTCTGGGCGGTCCTGAGCTTCGCCGCGGCGAGGAAGCGCGATCGCGCCGCCGGAACGGTTTACCCGCCGGGCACGGCGCGAGGAACGATCGTCTGCGTGATCGCCGGCCTCGCGATCTACGCGCTCTTCCTCATCGGCCTGCACCGCTGGCTGTTCGGCGTTTCTCCGCTCGCGTGAACGCCCTTCGTGCAGCGATCCGCTCGGCGGCGGGACGGCGCGGTGATACCCTTGCCGCTCGACTACCACGGAGGCCGACATGCCCGCGATGTACGACGCCAGCGTGACCACGTTCACGCGCGCCCTCACGAACCTCATCCACGTCCTCGAGAAGGCCGCCGCGCACGCCGAGGCGAAGAAGATCGAGCCCTCGGTGCTCATCGCAAGCCGCCTCTACCCCGACATGTTCCCGCTCGCGAAGCAGGTGCAGATCGCCTCCGACGTCGCGAAGATCGGCACGGCGCGCCTCGCCCAGGTCGAGCCGCCGAAGTACGAGGACGACGAGACCACCTTCGCGCAGCTCGTCGAGCGCCTGCGCAAGACCATCGCCTACCTCGCGACGCTCGAGCCCGGGCAGTTCGACGACGGCGCGCGCATGGTGACGTTCCCGGCGCAGAAGGATTCGCGCACCTGGCCCGCGTCGCGCTATCTCTTCACGCGCGTGCTGCCGAACGTCTTCTTCCATTGCGCGACGGCCTACGACATCCTGCGCCACAACGGCGTCGAGCTCGGCAAGGCGGATTTCCTCGGCCCGCTCGATCCCTGAGCGATGCCCGGCATTCGCGCGCCATGCGAATCGGAATCCTCGGATCGGGCTTGATGGGCGGGAAGCTCGGCACGATCTTCGCGCGCGCCGGGCACGAAGTGACGTTCAGCTACGCGCGCGCCAGGGAGAAGCTGGAGCGCCTCGCGAAGCAAGCGGGCGCGACGGCGCGCGCGGCCACGCCGCGGGAGGCGGCCGGGAATTCCGACGTGCTGCTCGTCGCGGTGAACTGGCCGCGCATGGCCGACCTCCTCATGCAGGCGGGCGATCTCTCCGGCAAGGTCGTCGTCACCTGCTCGCTCGGCATGAACGAGGACAATACCGAGCTCGCGATCGGCCACACGTCTTCGGCCGCGGAGGAGCTCGCGAAGCGCATTCCCGGGGCGCACGTGGTGAGCGCGTTCAACACGGTGCCGAGCGAGGTGCTCTTCGACGTCTTCGAGGCGCGGAGGAAGGCGCCCCGCCCGAGCCTGGTGTATTGCGGCGACGATCGCCGCGCGAAGGAGGTCGCGGTGGAGCTCATCCGCGACGCCGGCTTCGATCCCGTCGATGCGGGCGCGTTGCGCATCGCGCGCTACACCGAGCCCTTCGCGCTCCTCATCGGGCAGCTCGCGTACGAGGGGACGGGCGGTCCCGAAATCGCGTACCGTATCGAGCAGTTCTGACCGCGGGGAGGCGCGCGATGGGCTTGCTCGAGCACTGGGAGAGCTTCTGCGTCATCGTCGGCTCGGCCGCCGGCGCGCTGATCGGCCTGCAGTTCGTGGTCCTCACCCTGATCGCCGAGCATCCACCCGTGGATTCGCGAGCCGGCTTCGCCTTCGCGACGCCCACGATCGTCCACTTCAGCACCGTGCTGCTGGTGACCGTCCTCATGCGCATGCCGTGGCACGCGCTCACGACGGTCGCGGCGCTCTGGGGCGTCCTCGGTTTCGCCGGCGCGATCTACGCGCTCGTCGTGATGCGGCGGATGGGCGTGCAGCGCGCCTACCGGCCCGACCTCGAGGATTGGCTCTTCCACGTTGCCGCGCCTTTCGCGGGATACGCGACGCTCGCCGTCTCGGCGCTCGTCGTGCCTTCGAACGCGGGCGACGCGCTCTTCGGCATCGCCGCCGCGGTGCTCATCCTGCTCTTCACCGCCATCCACAACGCGTGGGACGCGGTCTCGTACCACGTGCTCGTCGCGCGGGCCGGCGCGCGCGGGAGCTGAGCCGGCCTAGAGGATCGTGAGCGTCCGCTTCGCCGGATCGATCTCGACCTCCGCGCCCGAGGGCACCAGCGCCGTCACGTCGGCGTCGAAGCCCGCCATCATCGGGATGTCGGCGAGCGCCGCACCCTGCACGAGGATCGGGTTCACGGTGTTGAAGACGATCGCGAGCGGCACCTTGTCGCGCGAGCGCATCTCGGCGAGCATCCACGCGCTCGCGACACCGCCCTTGGACGTGTCGAGCACGAGGATCTTCCCCACGTACGATTGGCCGGCGAGCTTGTGCGCCGGCCGCGAGAAGATGCCGGCGATGCGGTCGAGGTCGTAGCGCGCGGAGAAGCCGTCCTTCGCGGCGAGTGCCTTTCCGCGCACCTTCGGTCCCATCGCATGGCGCGCCACCAGCACCTTGCCGCTCGCGGCTCCCGGCTTCGGCTTGCGGTGGATCGCGATCGTCTTCGGGCTCATGCGAGCCTCCCGCTCTCGGCGGCCGCGACGCACTCTTCCATCGACGCGAGCATCGGCACGTAGCCGTAGCCGCCGAGGATGTTCACCATCTTCGCGCTGTTGGTGGCGAGGCGCTTCCAGCCGTTCGCCTCCGCGATCTCGCGCGCGTACGACTGGTAGAAGCACATGCCGGAGAAGACCGAGCCGCCGGCGGCCTCGATGCGCTGCGTGTAGCCGAAGCGGTCGGAATCGGGCTTCACCTGCGGGCTCGTCACCGCGAGGAGCGGCAGCTTGAACTTCCGGCCGTCGCACAGGGCCGCGAGCGCGCGCAGCTCGTAGAGGCTCAACTGCGGCGCCGAGAAGACGACCACGTCCACCTTCTTGTCGAGCGCATACGCGCCCTGCAGCGCCTTCACGTCCCTGCGCCCGACCCGGTGCTTGCGCATGCGTCGGCCGGCGACGTCGGAAAGGCGCGCGGCTTCCGGCGTGATGCCCACCATGTGGTAGAGCGCCACCGAGCCGAAGCTCGCCATCGCCGCGCCGAAATGCTTGAGCTCGTCGGAGGTCGGCGGGCGATCGAGGCCTTCGATCACCGGCACGTTCCAGTAATCGCCGGCGAGGCGCCCGATCACGCCGCCCAGCGCGCCCCAGTCGTTGAGCGATTCCGGCGTGTACGCGGTGCGCACGTGGAGCGTGCCGCGCCGCCGCTCGTCCAGGTGAAAGCCGTAGCGCGGCGTGCGGCCGGTGAGCCCCGCGGAGAGCGCCGACGGGCCGCCCTCGAAGTTGGAGCGCGCGCCGCAGACGGAATTGCAGTAGATCGTCACCCCGGTGTCGCCCATCGCCACGTGCTCGCCGCGGGTCGGCGCCTGGATCGTCTGGTAGTTGATGCACGTGTCCGTCATCGAGACGCCGAGCTTCACGAACGCCGCGACGGCGCGCCTCTCGAGGTCCACCATCCAGTCGGCCTGGCGAAGCTCCCCCGACTTCGCGAAGTCGGTGCCGCGCGGATCGGTGATCGTGGGAATGCGCACGGCGCGTCGGCCCTTCGCCTGCGCGGCGAGCGTCTCCAGCCAGCGCACGTTGTGCTCGCCCAGGCTCTCGGTGTCGGCCATGATGTGCGCCTGGGTGACCGGCACGAAGTCCTTCGCGCCGAAGAACGTGCCCACCTTCACCTGGTGCTCGATCGCCGCCCGGGGCACCGGCCCCATCTCGCCCGCGAGCATCGCCTTCTCTTCGCCGTTCAGTCTCATCCCGCGCCTCCCCTGGGCAAGTCGATATTGTCCACGACTTCCGCAGGACCGGGTTCGAGGCGACCTTCACGGGACGTCGACGCGGCGGATGGGCCCCGCGGTTTCGCCCTTACGTCGGGTGCGCCTGCGCGGGCTGCGATTGCCGGAATATCGCGGCGACGATCATCCCCACGCCCACGACGAGCGCCGCGAGCTTGACCAGGCCGCCGACGAACGGCGCATGAGCGAGGATCGCGAGCACGAGCATGGCGAGCACGGCGGCCCACACGCGCCAGGCGGTGCGCGCGGCAATCTCGGGCTTCACGCGGTCGAGCAGCATTCCGCCCGCCACCACGGCGACCCAGGCGTAGGCGAGGAGCAGCAGCGCGACGTAGCCGATCAACGCGAGCACGGCGACCGGGATGCCGATGATCGTGACGATCAGCAGCAGCGCCCCGATCGGGATCGATGTGAGCGCCAGGAGCCCGAGGAGCGGCGTGATCCACGGGCGCTCGCGCAGCTCCTGCGCCATGCGCCGCGAGGCGTCCGGCAGCGCCGCCGCGATGAGCGCCGCGAGCACCAGCAGTCCGGCGGTCCAGATCCATCCGTGCAGGAAGGGCTCGCTCCGCAAGCGCTCGTGCACGCGCCAGCGATGCGGCGCCTGCTCGATGCCGCCGATCACCTGCGCGGCCGGGTCGCGGTGCAGCTCGCCGCCGTGGAACACGAGGCTGCCTTCGATTCGGGCGGCCGGCCCCAGCTCGAGCGTTCCCGCGGCGACCGACGCGTCGCCCGTTACCGGTCCGTCGATCTCGACGTGGCCGCCCGCGGCGCGCAGGTTCCCCTGGATCGGGCCATCGAGCGTGATGCGGCCGCCCGCGAGCGCCACGTCGCCCGTGATCGTCGCGGTCGAGTCGAGGTGCACGTCGCCGCCGGCCGCGCGCACGTCCCCGTGCACGGGTGCCTTCACCGTCACGCTTCCGCCCACCGCGACCAGGCGTCCTTCGACGGGTCGTGAGATATCCACGTCGCCGCCGATCCACATCGACTGCCCGGCGGGGATTTCGGCGGCGGCGGCGCAGGTGGCGAGCGCCAGGCCGAGGAGGAGCAGGGCGATCCGGTGGGTCATGGTGGGCTCCCGGGGTTACGTGATTCGCGCACTCTGCCGCGCGCTCTGCGGGACGGCCAGCCCGTGGCGACGAAATGCAGGAATCGGGGGACGAATCGCACTAGTATGGATCCATGCGCGCCCCGCCGATCCCCTACATCCAGCGTACCCGCGACTGGTACCTCGCGCTGGGCTACGACAGTCCCTATCGCTGGGCGCACCACGAGGACGTGCCGTTCTGCCCGCTCGCGAAGCCCCTCGCGCGCTGCAGCGTCGCGCTGGTCACGACCGCCGCTCCCTACCAGCCGGACAAGGGGCCGCAGGGGCCGGGCGCGCCGTACAACGCCGAAGCCAAGTTCTTCCGCGTCTACTCCGGCGACACCGCGGTCGACCATGACGTCCGCATCGCGCACGTGGCGATCGACCGCAGGCACACGACGATGGAGGACAGCGGCGCCTGGTTCCCGCTCCCGCGGTTGCGCGAGGCGGCGCGTAACGGCCGCATCGGAGCGCTCGCGCGCCGCTTCCACGGCATGCCCACCAACCGCAGCCAGCGCCGGACCGTGGAGGTCGACGCGCCCGAGCTCCTCGCGCGTTGCCGCGAGGACTCGGTCGACGCCGCGGTGCTCGTCGCGAACTGCCCGGTGTGCCACCAGACGCTCTCGCTCGCCGCGCGCTGCCTCGAGGAGAACGGCATCGCCACCGTGATCCTGGGCTGCGCGCGCGACGTCGTCGAGCATTGCGGCGTGCCGCGCATGCTCTTCAGCGACTTCCCGCTCGGCAACGCCGCGGGCCGGCCGCGCGACCCGGCCTCGCAGGAGCTCACGCTCGAGCTCGCGCTCTTCACGCTCGAGTCGGCCCGGGAGCCGCGCACCATCATCGACTCGCCGTTGCGCTGGAGCGATTCGGACGACTGGAAGCGCGACTACATGAACGTCGGGCGCCTCGGTCCGGAGGAGATCGCGGCGCTGCGCGCGGAATCCGACCGCGCGAATGCGGTGGCGCGGGAGATCCGGAGGACGGCGGGCTGATCGCCGCGGCGGGGAGCGCGCCCGATCGCCGAAGCCGGCCTCGCGCGTGCGGCGCATCGAGCGGTCGGGCCGGCGGCCGCCCCCTTGCTTGCCGCGGATCCGTCCCCATCTGGTGCCGAACAGGTCGGCCATGGACACTCCCCTCGACGCCTATTCCCACGCGGTCGTGCAAGCGGTCGAGACCGTCGGCCCCGCGGTCGCGCACATCGAAGTGAACGCCGGCGAGCCCAATGCGCGCCGCGGCACCGGCTCCGGCTTCGCCTTCACGCCCGACGGCCTGATCCTCACCAACAGCCACGTGGTGCACGGCGCGAAGTCGATCCGCGCGACGTTCGCCGACGGGCTCTCGCAGCAGGCCGACCTCCTCGGCGAGGACCCGCACACCGACGTCGCCGTGCTTCGCATCGGCGCCTCGGGTCTCGCCGCGGCGCGGCTGGGCGAATCGCGCGGCCTGCGGGTCGGCCAGCTCGCGATCGCCATCGGCAATCCGCTCGGCTTCCAGCAGACGGTGACCGCCGGCGTGGTGAGCGCGCTCGGCCGGACGCTCCGATCGCAGACGGGGCGACTCATCGACGACGTGCTGCAGACCGATGCCGCGTTGAATCCGGGCAATTCCGGCGGTCCGCTCGTGAACGCATCGAGCGAGGCGATCGGCCTCAACACCGCCATCATTCCCGGCGCGCAGGGAATCTGCTTCGCGATCGGCATCGACACCGTGAAGTGGGTCGTGGGCGAGCTGCTCCAGCACGGGCGAGTGCGGCGCGGCTACCTCGGCTTCGGCGGCGCGACGCTGCCCTTGAGCCGGCGCGCCGCGCGCCACTTCGGGGTGCAGAACACCGGCGGCGTGCGCGTGGAGAGCGTGCAGGCGGGATCGCCCGCGGCGCAGGTCGGAGTGAAGGTCGGCGACTTCGTGCTCGCCTTCGACGGCCAGGTCGTGAACGGCATCGACGACCTGCATCGCCTGCTCTCGCACGAGCGCATCGGCCGGCGCATTCCCCTCGTCGTGCGGCGCGACAACCGCATCGTGGAGCTCGCGATCGAGCCGGTCGAGCTCGCCTGAGGCGGGTCAGGCGCGTTCCTTGAGGGACGGCGTGAGCTCCTTCAGCGGCGGCAGCCGCTTGCCGCCGTCGACCACGAAGCAGCGCTCCTCGAACTCGCGGATCAGCAGCACGAAGCGATCGGGCTCGGTATGGATCGAGGATCGCAGCACCGCGAGGAGCTCGCGATAGAGCAGCTTCGCGCGCCGCTCCTCCTCGCCGCGGCCCGGGCGCAGGTCCACGGTGACGATCGCGCTGCGGTCGCCGGGCGCGGTGACCATCGGATGGATCGCGACGTAGATGTGGTCGCGGGCCCAGGTACGCGCGATCGCGTCCTCGACGCTGCGCTTGAGCGCGAGGAGCACGTTGCGGGGATATCCGTCGGGCACGTCCACTCGAACGACCGGCATGGTTCCTCCCGCTCAGGCGGTCTCGGCCGAGAGCGCCGCGACGTTGCCCCCCGGCTTCATGCGCACCAGCGTGACGATCGCGAACACCTCGCAGACCACCACCAGCATCGAGACCGGCCAGGTCCCGAGCTTCGAGAGCGTAGCCGCCGCGAAGAGCGGCACGAACCCGCCGATGATCGTCGCGAGCTGGCTCCCGAGGGAGATCCCGGTATAGCGCAGGTTGGTCGGGAAGTACTCCGCGAAGAGCGCCGGCAGCACGCCCCACGCGAGCCACTGCGGCGCGCCGAACATGAACATCGCGAGCCATACCCAGTGCACGCCGCCCCGGCCTGCGACCCAGAAGAACGGGAAGGCCGCGAGCGCGAGCGCGACGACGCTCGCGAGGTAAGGCGCGCGCCGCCCGATGCGGTCCGAGATCGCGCCCC
Source organism: Usitatibacter sp. (assembly GCA_035516915.1). GTDB lineage: Bacteria > Pseudomonadota > Gammaproteobacteria > Burkholderiales > Usitatibacteraceae > Usitatibacter. The sequence continues at coordinate 18,362 of DATIZV010000030.1, forward strand.
CGCCGAGGGTCGCCGCGAGGAGGAGCACGTTGTTGATCACGACGCCGAGCAGCACCTGCGTGCGCCCGAGGTGCAGGATCGCGGTCGAGTAGTAGATGAGGAACACCCACACGGTGTAGAAGGGCACGGTGATCCCGCCGAGGTAGAGCGCCGTCGTGCACGCGATCTCGCGCGGGTAGTCGCGCAGCAGCGCGACGATCGGCACGCGGATGACGTTGCCGGACTGCTGCATCCTGCGGAAGGCGGGCGTTTCCTCGACCTTCAGCCGGATGTACAGCCCGATCGCGAGGAGCAGGATGCTGCACAGGAACGGGATGCGCCAGCCCCATGCGAGGAACGCACGCTGGTCGAGGAATGCGGAGCTTCCCATCAGGATCGCCGTGGCGAGCGCGAGACCGATGCCCGCGCCGAGCTGGACGAGGCTGCCGTAGAAGCCCTGCTTGCGGCTCGGCGAGTGCTCGATCGCGAGGAGCACCGCGCCGCCCCATTCGCCGCCGAGGCCGATGCCCTGCAGGAACCGCAGCAGCGTGAGGAGGACCGGCGCGGCGATGCCGACCGCCTCGAACCCCGGCAGCACGCCGATCAGGAACGACGAGCCGCCCATCACCGAGATCGTGATGACGAGCATGCGCTTCCTGCCGAGGCGGTCGCCGAAGTGGCCGAAGAGGATGCCGCCGAGCGGCCGCGCGACGAAGCCCACGGCGAGCGTGCCGAAGGAGGCGAGGGTCGCCGCGAGCGCGGAGTAGGTGGGGAAGAAGAGCTTGCCGAAGACCAGCGCCGCCGTGAATCCGTAGAGGAAGAAGTCGTACCACTCGAGGATCGTCCCCAGCATGCTCGCGACCGCGACCTTGCGGACGACGCCTTCGTCTTGCCACTCGCCGGGTGCGTGCATTCGTCCCCTCCTCCCGCCGACGCGGCGGACGGGGCCAAACCTACGCCTTCGATGGCATAAATCAAATACTCGATTTCAATGGTGACGATAACCGGCGCTTATGCCACGGCGCGAAGCTTCCCGGTGCCGCGGCTCCTGGCGCGGCCCTGCGCATGCGCGCCGGCCGCCTCGCGCACGATCGCGACGAATGCCGCGGCGGCGGGCGAGAGGCTGCGCGCCGAATCCCAGGCGAGCGCGATGGTGCGGCGCGGAACGGGATTCTTGAGGCGGCGCCAGCGCACTCCGGCGTTCCTGCGCCCGGAGGCCATCGCCGGCATGAGCCCGACGCCCAGGCCCGCGGAAACCATCTCGCACACCGCCTCGATCTGGCTCGTCTCCAGGCACACGCGCGGCACGAACCCGGCATCCGAGAACGCTTGCGAGATCGTCCGGCTCATGCCGCACGCGGGCTTGGGAAGGATGAACGCCTCGCCGGCGGCCTCGCGCAGGGGAACCGCCGGTGCGATCGTGCCCGCGGCTCCCGCCAGCCGGTGGCCGGCCGGCACCACCAGCAGCTGCTCGTCGACGAAGAGCCTTTCGGTGCGCGTGTCGGGCGCGGCGCGCTCGTGCGATTCGGGAAGCTGCACGATGCCCACGTCCCAGACGCCGCGCGAGAAATCCTCGGGCGTGCATCCGGCGTGCTCGTGGATGCGCACGTCGATTTCGGGATACTGCCCCCGGTACCGCGAGATGATCGGCGGCAGCCAGTAGGTCGCGACGGTCGGCAGGCACATTACCGAGATCGAGCCCTGGCGCACGCTCTGCAGGTCGGAGATCCGCTGCCTGCTCTCTTCCACGAGCTTCAGCACCTGCTCGGCGTATTCCAGGAACGCCGTGCCGGCGAGCGTGAGGTCCACGCCGCGGCGGCGGCGCTCGAACACCGGCAGGCCCAGCTCCTCCTCGAGCTTGCGGATCTGCTGGGAGAGCGCGGGCTGCGCGACGAAGCACGTTTCCGCGGCGCGCGTGAAGCTGCGGCTGCGCGCCACCGCGACGAAGTAACCGAGCTGCTGCAGGTTCACGATAGCCGCTCCTTATGCCAAGG